>NZ_DLNW01000016.1:0-52855 GCF_002478435.1 Pseudomonas sp. UBA7500
AGAGTAGGTCATCGTCAAGATTCAATTCCAGAACCCCTGTCTGCGCTGCAGACAGGGGTTTTGTCTTTTCAGGGGCTAGGGTAGCGGGTTGTTCCTGCCACCCTCTGCACCGGCCAGGCCGGCCCCTGCACACAATGGGCTGCAGGAGCCGACCTTCAGTCTATGCAGTGCGCCGAGCCCGGCTACTGCGCCGCGCCAGCAACTTGCGCCACCAGATATACACCCCTGTCACCGACAGCACCGCAATCACTAACCCCAGCACCGCGATCATCACCTGGCCTGTAGTGCCGAGGATCCTGCCGCCATGTATGGGTAGTTGCAGCCGGTAGAAGCGTTCCCCCAGGGTGCCCTGGCCAGCGATCTCCTGCCCCAGCAGGCGCCCGTCGGTGCCATGGAAGAACAACCACGACTTGCCCTGGGCATCGGTGTCGTGCTGTCCGAAACCGGCGCCATAGAAGTTGTACTCGAAGCTGTAGTACAACTCGCCGATCGGCGCCGTCAGCCCCAGCCGCTGGCCCTCCTGCTGCGCCAGCTGATGGGCTTGATGCCATGTCAGCTGGGTCTGCCCCAGTTCTTCTCTGGGCAGCCTGCCACGGGCCTCATAGACGCTTGGTTCCACCGGCGAGAACAGCGACACCGCCGGCTTGAACACCTGGCTGGGCAGGTTCATCGCCACACTGCTGACGGCCACCGGCAACAGCAGCAGCCACAGCCACAAGCCCCCAGCCCTGTGGATATCCATGTTCAGTCGATACGCATGCCCGCCCTTGATCTTCCAGGCCGTGCTCCATTTGCGCCAGAACGGACGACCACGGGGCAGGGTCAGCAGCAGGGCGATGAAGCAGTCGAGCACCCACAGGATCGCCACCACGCCCATCAGCCACAGCCCCCAGTTGCCCGGCAGGGTCAGGTTGTAGTGCAGCTCGAGGACGAACGGCATGAAGTTCTCCCGCGAGAAACAGCACTCGCCCCAGTAGCGCTGGCCCAGCGTCTGGCCGCTGACCGGGTCGAGGTAGAACACCGTGTTCTTCTCGGCATACGGCTTGTCAGTGGCCGGGTCGTTGCGCGGCACCATCGCCAGCAACGCCGAGTGACCGGGCTCGTCGGGGTATTCCATGTACCACACCTGCAGGCGCGGGTATTCGGCCTGCACCTTGTCCACCAGGTTGCCGGGGTCCTGGCGGGGGCCTTGTGCCGGGGCTTCATAGAACGAAGGGTTCAGCCATTCGTCGATCTCGTGGTTGAACGCCAGCACGCTCCCGGTGAGCCCTGCCAGGGCAAGGAACAGCGCGGTGGCCAGGCCGATATAGCGGTGCAGCAATACGTAGAGGTGGCGCATATAAAAGGATTCCAGATCAGGTCGCCAGATGCGACAAAGCCAGCGCCTGGAATCAGGCACTGGCTTTGCGGCTCACGGGGGTGTGGTCAGAACTGATAGCTGACCGTGGCGCTGACATTGCGCTCTTCACCCATGTAGCAGTAGTTCAGGCTCGCGCACGAGGCGATGTAGCTCTCGTTGGTGAGGTTGTTGGCATTGAGCCGCACATCCACGCCCTTGAGCCCGACCTTGCCCAGGTCGTAGCCAACCGACGCATCGAACAGGGTGTACGACGGTACCTTCATGGTGTTTTCCGCATCCACCCAGCTGTAGCCCACGTAACGCACGCCACCGCCTACGCGCACACCGTCCAGCACCCCCTGGCGGAAGTTGTAGTCCGCCCACAGCGAGGCCATGTGCTTTGGCGCCTGGGTTGGCGAGTTGCCCTTGTTGTCGAGTGTGCTGCCAGCCAGGGTGCTCGGCATCGTCTTGCTGTACTCGATGTCGGTGAAGGTGTAGCTGCCCAGCACCTTGAGGTTTTCGCTCAACTGCATGTGCGCTTCCAGCTCCAGGCCTTGGGAACGTACCTGCCCGACCGGGTAGTAGAAGTCGTCCTGCGGCTGTTTGGTGGCCAGGTTCTCCTGCTCGATGCGGAACACCGAGGCGGTGAACAGGTTGTCGGTGCCCGGCGGCTGGTACTTGATACCGGCCTCCCACTGGGTGCCTTCGGTCGGTGCCAGCGGGTTGCCGGCGGCATCGGCGTAGGAGTTGGGGTTGAACGACTCCGAATAGCTCAGGTAAGGCGCAATACCGTTGTCGAACAGGTACAGCACGCCCGCGCGGCCGGTGAGCTTGGTGCGGTCATCGCTGATCTTGGTGCCCAGTGGGCGGGTAGGCTCGGCGATACGATTCTCATCCGAGGTCTTCACCCAGTCCTGCCGCAGCCCCAGCGAGAAGCGCCACTTGTCCAGCTCGATCAGGTCCTGGGCGTAGATGCCGGTCTGCTGCAGGCGCCGGGTGTAGCTGGTCGGTGCGTAATAGGTGATCTGCGAATTGCCGTACTGCGGGTTGAACGCATCGATCGACGCCAGGCCGCCGCTGCTCCAGTCCACCACGGTCTTGCGTCGCTGGTAGTCCAGGCCCACCAGCGTGGTGTGCTTGGCCGCGCCGGTGAAGTACTCGGCCTGCAGCATGTTGTCGATGATGTAGGAGTGCAGTTTCTCGTCGGCACCGGTGTAGTAGCGGTTCAGCTTGTTGCTGGTGGGCGACTCGTAGCCCCAGGCGTACACCTGGTCCATCTTCACCGTCGAGTCCAGGTAGCGGAAGTTCTGGCGTGCGGTGAACACGTCGTTGAAGCGATGCTCGAACTGGTAGCCGAACGACTGCTGATTGCGCTCGTAGCTGTCGATGCCCGGCTCGCCCTCGAAGAAGTGCTCCGAGATACGCTGGCCGTTGCGTTTGTGCAGCGCGCCATCGGCGGGCACGCCGGCGTGGTAGCCGCCTTCCGGATCGTTCTGCAGGTAGGCCTGCAAGGTCAGCGAGGTGTCCTCGGTGAAGTCGATGCTCAGGGTCGGCGCCAGCGCATAGCGCTTTTCTTCGTTGTGATCGAACTGGGTGTCGGACTGATGCGTCAGGCCGGTCAGGCGGTAGGCGATACGCTTGTCGTCGTCCAGCGGGCCGCTGAAGTCGAAGCCCACCCCACGCTGGCCCTGGGTGCCGACGGTAGCCTGCACCTGGCGGAAGGTCTCGTACAGTGGCTTCTTGGTGGTCAGTGCCACCAGGCCACCTGGCGAACTGCGGCCATACAGCACCGACGACGGACCTTTGAGAATATCCACGCGCTCGAGGAAGTACGGGTCGATCTGCATGGTGCTGAAGGTGCCGCTGTCACCCATCGACTTCAGGCCGTCGATGTAGATGTTGTCCACCGAGCCATCGTTGAAGCCGCGCATGGCCACATAGTCATAGCGGTGGGTCGCGCCATACGGGTTGGTCAGCACGCCCGGGGTGTAGCGCATGGTCTGCGAGACCGTCTGTGCGCCTTGGTCGTCCATCTGCTGGCGGGTCACCACCGACACCGACTGCGAGGTCTCCAGCAGCGCGGTACTGGTCTTGGTCGCGATCTGGCTGTGGGTGGCGTTGTAGCCCTCCATGCTGCCCAGCGCGTTGCCCAAGGCAAAGCCACGCACGTCGGTGGTAGGCAATGCCAGTGCGGCGTCCTGCGGGGCCGCATGCAGCACATAACTGGTGCCATCCTGGCTCACCGCCTCCAGCCCCGTGCCATTGAGCAACTGGCGCAGCGCCTGGTCGGTGGCGTAGCTGCCCTGCAGGCCGGGCGATTGCGCGCCCTGGGTCATCTGCGGGGTGCTCGACAGCGTGATGCCGGCCTGGCGTGCGAACTGGTTCAGCACCTCGTCCAGCGAGCCGGCGGGGATGTTGTACTGCTGGCTGGCGCTGCCCGCAGGTTCGGCCATCGCGACCATCGGCACGCTGGCCAGGCCCAGCGCGGTACCGAACAGTGCGGCGCGCACCGCCTTGCCCAGGCGTGAATCTAAGAGAGGTTGAAACTCATTACTGTCAGTGAGCCGCGGCTGGGCCAGGGTATCGCGCATGAAGAGCATCCGTAGGGTCGGTAAGGGCAGAAGGGAGTCGCTTACTGTCCTAGCCGGACGTGCCGACAAAACCCGCCAAAAAAATCAGCGCATCACGCCTGGCGTTCCAGGCGTACCCACCAGCGCGTGCGATAGCTGACATGCACCGGCAGGGTCTGCGGCAGCAGGTGCAGCAGCTTGTCGGTGTCTTCCAGGCGGAACACCCCGGACAGGCGCAGGTTGGCGATATCGTCGGAGCAGCTCAGGTAGCCGTGGCGGTAGCGCGCCACCTCGTCGATGAAGTCCCCCAGGCGCATGTTGCGCGTGACGATCAGGCCATCGGCCCAGGCACCGGGGTCCATGTTCTGCTGCGCCACGGGTGTGGCGCCCTGGGCATTCACCAGAAAGGCTTCGCCAGCAGCCACCCATTGCAGCCCGGCGGGGCCGGGGTGATGGATCGCCACCTTGCCCTGGCTGACCGTGACGCGGGTGCAGTCGCGCTCCTGGCGCACCACGAAGCGCCCATCGAAGCCTTCGAGCAGCGCATCGCGGCTCTGCACCAGCAACGGCCGCCCAGCCGGTCCGAGCGGGTGTTCGGCGCAGGTCAGCATCAACTCCCCGTGCTTGAGGCGCACCAGGCGCTGGCGGCTGTCAAAGGCCAGGTCTGCCGCGGTATGGGTATTGAGATTGAGCAGGCTGCCATCGGGCAGGCGGACGCTGCGCCGCTCGCCGGTGGCCGTGGCGAAATCCGAGGTCCACGGGTCGAGCAGGCCAACGTCCTTGCTGACCCAGGCCGCTGAGCCAAGCATCACCACGCCGCCCAGCAGCTTCAGGGCCTGGCGCCGGTGCAGCCGCTGCTGGCTGTTCTCCAGGGTCTGCAGGGCGACGACACCGGCGCCCGGCACCGCACGCAGGTTCATTTCCTGCTGCAGGCTGTGCACCCGTTGCCAGGCCAGTTCGTGCTCGTGGCTGGCGCTGCGCCACTGCTCGCACTGGGCCTGCAACTGCGGGCTGGCGCCGTTCTCGCGCACCCGCAGCATCCAGTGAATGGCCTGCTTGACCACGCGCGGGCTAGGGTTCATAGCGCAGCAGGTAGCAGTGATAGAGGGCGTCGGCCACATACCGCTCCACCGAGCGCAGCGAGATACCCATCTGCTCGGCGATCTGCTTGTGGCTCAACCCTTCGCATTGGGCCAGCAGGAACGCGGTGCGCACCTTGGGCCTGAGGCCGTCGAGCAGGCACGCAATGCGTTCCAGTAGCTCCAGCAGCAGCTCGCGGGTTTCCGCTGATGGCACCTCGGCCTCGGGCAGCTGCGCCAGGGCTTCGAGGTAGGCACGCTGCAGCTCTTCGCGGCGCCAGTGATCGATCACCAGCCCCCGTGCGATGGTACGCAGGAATGCGCGTGGTGCATTCAGCTCCAGTTGTTCGCGCCGCTGCAGCAGGCGCACGAAGGTGTCCTGGGCCAGGTCCGCGGCATCGGCCGCATTGCCCAGGCGGCAGCGCAGCCAGGTGTTCAGCCAGCTGTGGTGTTGCTGATAGAGCCTGTGCACAGAGTCGTGGGAGGACATGAAGGCGCGCTGCAACCAAGGTCATAAATGATAATTAGTCTCATTGTTATGGGGCCTTGCGCAATTTGCAACCACTGACCGACCCGGCGGCGCGTTCAGCCCTGCGGCTGGCTGGCCAGGTACTGCCTGATGGCCTGCATGCCCTTGTCCAGGTGCTGGGTCAGAAGCTGTACAGCATCGTCCACCTGGCCGGCCTGGGCTGCGTCCACCAGCGCGATGTGATCGTCCTGGGTCAGCTTGCCCAGCCCCATCGACGACAGATGAAACCGCAGGAAGCGCGCCTCTTCGCTCAACTCGTTGTCGATCAGGCGCAGCAACTTCTGATTGGGCGCCTTGCGGTACAGGGCCATGTGCAACAGGCGGTTGAGTTGGCCCATCTCGGCGTGCCGGGTCTCGTTCTGCAGTTGCTCGATGTAGCCCCGGGCCAGGGCGATGTCCTCGGCGTCCAGCAGCGGGATCGACTGGCGCAGCGCCTCGCTCTCCAGGATCACCCGTAGCCCGTAGGAGTCCATCGCATCTTCGCTGATCAGCGGGGCCACCACCGCGCCCTTGTGCGCCACCACCTGCAGCAGCGACTGCGCCTCCAGCTGACGCAGGGCCTCGCGCACCGGCATGCGGCTGACCCCGAACAGCGTCGCCAGCTCCTGTTGGCGCAACGCCATGCCGGGTGCCAGGCGCCCGTCGAGGATGGCGCTGCGCAGGCGCTCTTCGATCACGCTGCGCGCCAGGTGAGCAGGCACCTGCTCGTCACCCAGAATGCTCAGGAGTTTGATTTTTTCGGCCACGCTGACTGCCCTGCTAGCAAAGATTGGATCCAATGACCCTAGTGATGACGGTTGCGCCTGTCAAATTCAGGCCGGCGCGGGCCTGCGGGCGTTCGCGGCGGCTATCCTGAATGAAGTCGCAGCGCTTTGGAAGCTTGCCGCCGTGCGCCATTGTCTTTTGCCCGCCCAGCCTGCACCATCGCGATTCCACGATCTGCATGGACCGCCGGCCTTGGCGATACGTTGGGCTTTGCCTCTGACCCCGCGCCGGGCTGGCCTGGCGCTGTTGCTCGGCTGCGTATTGCTGGGCAACCTGCGCGCGGACTGGGACTTTTCCCAGATCAGCCGCAAGGCCCAGGCCCTGTACGGCCCCCTTGGTGCCGGCCAGCAGCGTATCGATGCCTGGCAGCAGTTGCTTGCCACCCAGCGCCAAGGCAGCGAAGCCGAGCGCCTGCAGGTGGTCAACCAGTTCTTCAATCGCCAGTTGCGCTACGTCGAAGACCCCGAACTGTGGCAG
Source organism: Pseudomonas sp. UBA7500 (assembly GCF_002478435.1). Taxonomy (NCBI): domain Bacteria; kingdom Pseudomonadati; phylum Pseudomonadota; class Gammaproteobacteria; order Pseudomonadales; family Pseudomonadaceae; genus Pseudomonas; species Pseudomonas sp. UBA7500. Next base: position 6,760 of record NZ_DLNW01000016.1, read on the forward strand.
CAGGCCGACTACTGGTCCACCCCGATCCAGTCACTGATCAAGGGCGCCGGCGACTGCGAAGACTACGCCATCGCCAAGTATTTCAGCCTGCGCCGCCTGGGTATCCCCAGCGAGAAACTGCGCATTACCTACGTCAAGGCGCTGCGCCAGAATCGCGCGCACATGGTCCTGACCTACTATTCCACTCCAGAGGCGATGCCGCTGGTGCTCGACAGCCTGATCGACACCATCGAGCCGGCCAGCCAGCGCACCGACCTGCTGCCGGTGTATGCCTTCAATGGCGAGGGCCTGTGGCTGACCGGGGCGGGTGGCAATCGCAAGGTCGGCGACAGCAAGCGCCTGTCGCGCTGGCAGGATCTGTTGAAGAAGATGCAGGCCGAGGGGTTTCCCACCGAGCCGGCTTACTGAGGATTGCGGATGTCACTGTTCAAGCAATTGTTGCTCGCCATCTGCCTGTTTCTGGTGGTCGCCTTCAGCGGCAGCTTCATGGTCGGCCTGGAAAGCTCGCGCAGCCAGTACGTCAATCAGCTGCGCGCGCATGCGCAGGACGCCGCCACCGCGCTGGCGCTGTCGCTCACGCCGAACATCGACGACCCGGCAATGGTCGAGCTGATGGTCAGCTCCATCTTCGACAGCGGCTACTACGCCAGCATCCGCGTGATCGACCTGGGCCCCAATGCCCTGCTGGTGGAGCGTCACGCCGAGCCGGACAGCAGCGGTGTGCCGGCCTGGTTCATCCGCCTGATCAACCTGGAGCCGGCCGGCGGCGATGCCATCGTCAGCCGCGGCTGGCAGCAGGCGGCGCGGGTCGAGGTGGTCAGCCACCCGATGTTCGCCCTGGCCAAGCTGTGGCGCAGTGCGCTCGGCAGCCTGGCCTGGCTGCTGGCCTGCGGGGTGGTCAGTGCACTGCTGGGGGCGCTGCTGCTGCGCCGTCAACTGCGACCGCTGGACTACCTGGTGGCGCAGTCCCAGGCCATTGCGCGTCGCGAGTTTCTCAGTGCGCTGCGCCTGCCGCGCACCCCGGAGCTGCGCCGGGTGGTGCAGGCCATGAACCAGATGGTCGAGAAACTCAAGGCGCTGTTTCTCGAGGAGGCCCAGCGCAGTGAAGCCCTGCGCGCCGAGGCCTGGCAGGACAGCCTGACCGGCCTGGGCAACCGGCGCTTCTTCGAGATGCAGCTGTCTGCCCGGCTCAGCGCCCAGGACGATAGCCCCGGCTACCTGATGCTGGTGCACGTGCAGGACCTGGCCGGGCTCAACCTGCGCCTGGGCGGCCAGCGCACCGATGCCCTGCTGCAGGCTCTTGCGCAGCAGGTGCAGCGGGTGTGCGCGCACTATCCCAAAACCCTCGACCTGATCGCCCGTAGCCGTGGCGGCGAGTTCGCCGTGCTGGCACCGGGGCTGGTGCATGACGAGGCCGTGCACCTGGCCCAGGAACTGGAGCAGACCCTGCACAGCCTGTACGACACCGGTGCTTCCGACCGTAACCCGGTGGCCTGGATCGGCCTGGCCCCCTACAGCCCGGGCGACGCCCCGCAGGCCCTGCTCGAGCGCTGCGACGAAGCCCTGGCCCAGGCGCAGAGCCAGCAGCTGCCGACGTGGGTCTGCCTGCCCGCGCACGCCCCGGCGCTGCTGGACCACGACTGGCATGCCCTGCTGCAACACGCCCTCGACCAGCGCCGCTTCGAGCTGTTCTTCCAGCCGGTGGTGGCGACGCACGAGCTGGGCCGCGTATTGCAGTACAAGGTGCTGTCGCGCCTGCCCGACGGGCATGGGCAAACCCTCCCCGCCGGGCGCTTCCTGCCCTGGCTCGAGCGTTTCGGCTGGTCGATCCGGCATGACCTGCTGATGCTCGAACAGGTGCTGGCCCACCTGCAGCGCCATGACCAGGCGCTGGCGCTGAACCTGTCGGCGGCCACCCTGGCCGACCCCCAGGCGTTGCAGGCGGTGTACGGGCTGCTGGGGCGTCACGCGGTGCTGGGCCCGCGCCTGACCCTGGAGATCGGCGAAGAGCAGTTGCCCGACCAGGCCGCGCTCGAGCAGCTGGCACGGCAACTGGGCGCGCTGGGCTTCAAGCTGAGCTTGCAGCATTTTGGCGGGCGCTTCAGCATGATCGGCAACCTGGCGCACCTGGGCCTGGCGTACCTCAAGGTCGACGGCAGCTTCATCCGCGCCATCGATCAGGAGCCGCACAAGCGCCTGTTCATCGAGGCGATCCAGCGCGCAGCGCACAGCATCGACCTGCCATTGATTGCCGAGCGGGTGGAAACCGAAGGCGAACTGGAGGTGCTGCGCGAAATGGGGATTTTCGGGGTGCAGGGGCGCTTGATCGGCGAGCCCCGGCCCTGGGCACCGTAGTGGCTTCTTCGCCGGCCACGCCGGCGCCTGCAGGCGGCGGTGAACCCCGCAGGCGCCGGCCTGGCCGGCGAAGCTGCTAGATCAACGGCCGCTCCTCATCGATCAGCTTGTTCAAACCCCCCATGGTCTGGCGCGCGCTCGAACGGCTGAGCAGCTTGGCCTGTGCGCTCGCCGGCAGGTCGGTGATGCTGATCACGCCCTTGCTGGTCAGTACCTCGATCAAGTCCTCCAGCACCCGGATCATGTCCAGGTCGCTCTGCTGCAGTTTCTTGGCAAACCAGGCCTGAGCCTCCGGCGAATCGTTGGGCAGCGCTTCGTTCTCCTCGGCAAAGGGCGTCGACTCCAACCGCACGATCTGCCCACGGGTGTCGCGTTGCACATAGAACATGGCCTTTCCCCCTGATGACATCTGCATGATGGCCTCAGCAGCATAGGCCACGCGAGGCGGACAACGCTCTCTATGCTTATTCTCTAAAGGTATTTAAATTATTTTTCTTATGCATTTATATTTATTTCCACGCGCAGTTACCGACCCGACACGTGGGAGTGAAAAGATATGTCAGCGGCCCCTGGCGCCTTGTCGTACACCGACAGCGCCCAACCCCAAGCCTTCGAGATTCGTCCGTTTGCCGGTGCCGTGGGCGCCGAGATCATCGGCCTGGACCTGAGCCGTCCGGTCAACGCTGGCGATTTTGCGCGCATCCACCGCGCGCACCTGGACCACCATGTGGTGGTGTTCCGCGACCAGCGCATCACCCCCCAGCAGCAGATCGACTTCAGCCGCCGTTTCGGCGTGTTGCAGATCCACGTGCTCAAGCAGTTCCTGCTCGGCGGCCACCCCGAGATCCTGATCGTCTCCAACATCATCGAGAACGGCCAGAACATCGGCCTGGGCGATGCCGGCAAGTTCTGGCACTCGGACCTCTCCTACAAGGAACTGCCCAGCCTGGGCTCGATGCTGCATGCCCAGGAGCTGCCCAGCGAGGGCGGCGATACCCTGTTCGCCGACATGCACAAGGCCTGGGACCAGTTGCCCGCCCACCTGCGTGCCGCCGTCGAAGGCCGCAGCGCCGCGCACTCCTACACCGCGCGCTACAGCGAAACCAAATTCGAAGGCAACTGGCGCCCCACGCTCACCGCCGAGCAACTGGCCCAGGTGCAGGAAGTGATCCACCCGGTGGTGCGTACCCACCCGGAAAACGGGCGCAAGGCGCTGTTCGTCAGCGAGGGCTTCACCACCCGCATCGTCGGCCTGCCCGAGGACGAAAGCCGCCAGATCCTGGCCGAGCTGTACGCCCACAGCGTGCTCGAACACAACATCTACCGCCACCAGTGGCAACCCCACGACCTGGTGTTCTGGGACAACCGCTCGCTGATCCACCTGGCCGCCGGCTGCCCCGCGCACCTGCGCCGCAAGCTGTACCGCACCACCATCCAGGGCGACGCCCCGTTCTGACCCGTCTTCAGGAGTATCGCATGCGCAACTCAATCAGCCGCCTGGCGGCCAGCATCGGCCTGGGCGTCAGCCTGCTCGCCGGCAGCCTCGTCGCCCCCGCCACGGCCCAGGCCGAAGGTGAAATCCGCATCGCCGAACAGTTCGGCATCGTCTACCTGCTGCTCAACGTGGTGCGCGACCAGCACCTGATCGAGAAGCACGGCAAGGCCCAGGGCATCGACATCAAGGTCGACTGGACCCAGCTCTCGGGCGGCGCCGCGATCAACGACGCGCTGCTGTCCGGCTCGGTGGACATCGCCGGTGCCGGCGTCGGCCCGCTGCTGACCATCTGGGACCGCACCTACGGCCGCCAGAACGTCAAGGCCGTGGCCTCGCTGGGCAACTTCCCGTACTACCTGGTCAGCAGCAACCCCAACGTCAAGACCATCGCCGACTTCACCGAAAAGGACCGCATCGCCCTGCCGGCGGTTGGCGTCTCGGTGCAGTCGCGCTTCCTGCAGTACGCCGCCGCCCAGCAGTGGGGCGACAAGGACTACGCGCGCCTGGACAAGTACACCCTGGCGGTCCCGCACCCCGACGCCACCGCCGCGCTGCTGGCCGGCGGCACCGAGCTCAATGCGCACTTCTCCAACCCGCCGTTCCAGGACCAGGCGCTGGCCAACAAGAATGTGCACGTGGTGCTCGACACCTACGACCTGCTCGGCCCCAACTCGCCCACCGTGCTGTTCGCCACCGAAAAATTCCGCAACGACAACCCCAAAACCTACCAGGCCTTCGTCGACGCCCTGGCCGAGGCGGCCGACTTCGCCCAGCACGACAAGGGCGCGGCGGCCGATACCTACATTCGCGTGACCAAGGCCAAGATCGACCGCGAGGCGCTGCTCAAGATCATCGACAACCCGCAATACGAATTCAGCGTCACGCCGAAGAACACCTACAAGCTGGCCGACTTCATGTACCGCATCGGCGCGATCAAGCACAAACCCGAATCGTGGAAGGACTACTTCTTCCAGGACGCCAAGCCACTGCAGGGGAGCTGAGCGCATGACCGCCCGCTTGCCAGGCCACACGGCCAGCAACCTGAGCCCCGTGAGCGCACCGGCGCTGCTGCAGGTGGACAACCTCAGCCTCGAATACCGCACCGCCCAGCGCGTGGTGCGGGCCACCCACCAGGTCAGCTTCGAAGTGGACAAGGCTGACCGTTTCGTCCTGCTCGGCCCCTCAGGTTGCGGCAAGTCGACCTTGCTCAAGGCCGTGGCCGGCTTCATCGAGCCCCGTGAGGGCGCGATCCGCCTGCAGGGCCAGCCGGTGCACGGGCCGGGCCCGGACCGCATCGTGGTGTTCCAGGAGTTCGACCAGCTGCCGCCGTGGAAAACCGTCAGGCAGAACGTGATGTTCCCGCTGCTGGCCTCCGGCACGCTCAAGCGCGCCGAGGCCGAACAGCGCGCCCTGCATTACCTGGACAAGGTCGGCCTGGCGGCATTTGCCGATGCATACCCGCACACCCTCTCCGGCGGCATGAAGGCGCGCGTGGCCATCGCCCGGGCGCTGGCCATGCAGCCCAAGATCCTGCTCATGGACGAACCCTTTGCCGCCCTCGACGCGTTGACCCGGCGCAAGATGCAGGAAGAACTGCTGCTGTTGTGGGAGGAGGTGCGCTTCACCCTGCTGTTCGTCACCCACTCCATCGAGGAGGCGCTGGTGGTGGGCAACCGCATCCTGCTGCTGTCGCCGCACCCGGGGCGCGTGCGCGCCGAGATCCACAGTCACCAGTACGACCTGCACAGCCTGGGCGCTGCCGACTTCCAGGCCAGCGCGCGGCGCATCCATCGTCTGCTGTTCGACGATGATGCCGCCGCCGAGCAGGACGCCGCCCTGGATTTCACCGACATCCGCATCGCCTACTGACCGGGAGCCCCACCGATGACCATCTCTGCACCGGCTCCGCGTCAGGAGTACGAAGTCACCCTTGAACCCCTGCTCAGCGTACCGCTGGAACGCGAGCTGCCCCTGGGCCAGCGCCTGTGGCAACAGGGCTGGCTGCGCAAGAGCCTGATCCTGATCCTGCTGGCGCTGGCCTGGGAAGCCGTGGCGCGCTATCAGGGCAACGACCTGTTGCTGCCCAGCTTCCTGCAAACCGCCGCGGCGCTGTACGACGGCCTGCTCAGCGGCGAACTGCCGGCCAAGGTCGGGGTGTCGCTGGTGGTGCTGCTCAAGGGCTACCTGCTGGGCATCGTGCTGGCCTTCGGCCTCACCAGCCTGGCCGTGTCGACCCAGATCGGCCGCGACCTGCTCAGCAGCCTGACCTCGATGTTCAACCCGCTGCCGGCCATTGCCCTGCTGCCGCTGGCGCTGCTGTGGTTCGGCCTGGGCGACAACAGCCTGATCTTCGTGCTGGTGCACTCGGTGCTGTGGGCGCTGGCGCTCAACACCTATGCCGGCTTCATGGGTGTGTCCGAAACCCTGCGCATGGCCGGGCGCAACTACGGGCTGCGCGGCTTGCGTCTGGTGGTGCACATCCTGATTCCGGCGGCGCTGCCGTCGATCCTGTCGGGGCTCAAGATCGGCTGGGCGTTCGCCTGGCGCACCCTGATCGCCGCCGAACTGGTGTTCGGTGCCACCAGCGGCAAGGGCGGGCTGGGCTGGTACATCTTCCAGAACCGCAACGAGCTGTACACCGACAAGGTGTTCGCCGGCCTGGCCGTGGTGATCCTCATCGGCCTGCTGGTCGAGAGCCTGGTGTTCAATACCCTCGAGCGCGTCACAGTACGGCGCTGGGGCATGCAGCGCTGAGCGCATCGGGGCGACAAAAGTGCGCGTCCTTGTCTAGGCTTGCCTCACAGGGTGGCATGGGCCACCCACCGGTCAGTCAGGGATGAACCGTTGTCTGCTGCCAGCACCATCTACCCACTGCTCGCGCGGCTGTTGCCCAGGGCGATCGCCCCCGATCCGGGCGGGCAGACCCAGCGCCACACGGCCGGCATCGGCATGCCGGCCCAGCGTGCGGTGCTCGGCAGGGGCTTCTGCCTGGTCAACCGCCTGGACGAAGCCGTCGACCTGCAGGTGGTGTATGCCGACCTGCGCCAGCATGCGCTGGATGGCAGCGTGGTGGCGCTCAACGACCTCGGCTGGGTATGGCTCAACGGCAAGTACTGGCGTGCCGAACCGGCCCTGGCCGGGCGCCTGCTGCGCATGGCGGCGCTGCAGGGCAGTGCGGTGGCCTGGTACAACCTGGGCCAGCAGCACTATTTCGGCAAGGGCGTGACCATCGCCTACGCCAGCGCCGCCGAGTGCTACCGGCAGGCCTTCGAGCGCGGCCTGGACGAAGCCGCCGCGGCGCTGGGCGACCTCTACGAAGAAGAGATCTGCGATACCCACCTGCAAACCTGGCAGGTCGATCCGCAGCGCGCCTACGACTGGTTCATGCAGGGCGCCCAGCGCGGCGATGGGCGCTGCCGGTTCGAGATCGGCTACCGCCTCCTGCATGGCCAGCAGGTGCGGGCCGATGCCAGGCTCGCCGTGTACTGGCTGGAGCTGGCGGCCGCAGCGGGGGTGATGCCGGCGGCCGAGGAACTGGCCATGCATTTCAGCGTGGCCGGCAACCCCATGCGCTATCTGTTCTGGCGTGACCGGGCGATCAGCCTGGGCAGCCCGCGGGCGCTGACCCTGAAACACGAAGACCAGTACCGGCGCTGACCTCGGCCGACGGATGCCGCATTGCCGCTATTGACGCCCGGGGCGTTGATCGAAGAATATTGATAGTTAGCAAACTATGAATCTCGACACCTTGCCCATGAATCTTGATGCACTGCAACTGAACATCAGCAGCGGCATGGTCGCGGCCAGCCGTCACTGGCGGCGCATCTGCCAGGCCACGCTGGTCGGCTACGGCATCTCCGAAGCCTGCGCGGTACCACTGCTGATGATCGTGCGCCTGGGCGATGGCGTGCACCAGGTGGCGGTAGCCCAGGCCGCAGGGCTTGAAAGCCCGTCGCTGGTGCGCCTGCTCGACCAGCTGTGCAGCGCCGGTTTCGTATGCCGCAGCGAAGCCCCCGGTGACCGCCGCGCCAAGGCCCTGAGCCTGACCCCGCGCGGGCGCGAGCTGGCCGAGGCGATCGAGGCCGAGCTGGTGCGCCTGCGCCGCCAGGTGCTGCACGACATCCCGCCCGCCGACCTCGAAGCGGCGCTGCGTGTGGTGCGCGCCTTCGAAGACGCCGCGCAGCGCTCGCCGGGCGTGCCTTCATGAAGGACTTCTTCAGCGCCATGCCGCCGGCGCGGGACTGGTTCTACGGCGTGCGCACCTTCGCCGCGTCGATGATCGCCCTGTACATCGCCCTGCTCATGCAACTGCCGCGCCCCTACTGGGCGATGGCCACGGTCTACATCGTCTCCAGCCCGTTCGTCGGGCCCACCAGCTCCAAGGCCCTGTACCGCGCCCTGGGTACACTGCTGGGCGCGGCGGGGGCGGTGTTCCTGGTGCCGCTGCTGGTTCAGACCCCGGTGCTGCTCACCTGCGCCATCGCCCTGTGGACCGGCACCCTGCTGTTTCTCTCGCTGCACCTGCGCACCGCCAACAGCTACGCGCTGATGCTGGCCGGCTACACCCTGCCGATGATCGCCCTGCCGGTGGTGGACAACCCGCTGGCGGTATTCGACATCGCCTCCTCGCGGGCCCAGGAAATCTGCCTGGGCATCGTCTGCGCGGCGGTGGTCGGGGCGATCTTCTGGCCGCGCCGGCTCACCCCGGTGGTGGTCGGCGCCACCGGCAACTGGTTCGCCGAGGCGATCCGCTACTGCGACACCTTTCTTGCCCGCCAGGCCACGCCCGAAACCGTGGGCGGGCTGCGCGCCTCGATGGTCACCACCTTCAACTCGCTGGAGATGATGATCGGCCAGCTGTCCCACGAGGGCGCGCGGCCGCAGACGGTCAAGAATGCCCGCGAGCTGCGCGGGCGCATGATCCACCTGTTCCCGGTGATCGACGCCCTCGACGACGCGCTGCTGGCCCTCGAAGGCCGCGCCCCGGCCCAGGCGGCGCAACTGCAAGGCTTGCTGGAGCAGGCCCGCAGCTGGTTGCAGGCCAGCGCCGAAGACGCCTCGGTGGCGCGCTGGACGGCCCTGCGCGAGCAGCTCGAACGCCTGCAACCGAGTGTCGCCGCCCTCGACGAGCGCCCCGGCCTGCTGCTGTCCAATGCCCTCTACCGGCTGGGCGAATGGATCGACCTGTGGCAGGACTGCTGCAGCCTGCAGCACGCCATCCGCGACGAAGACCTGTCGCCCTGGCGCGCGGTGTACCGGCACTGGCGCCTGGGCCGCCTGACGCCGTTCTTCGACCGTGGGCTGATGCTCTACTCGGTGTTCTCCACCTTCACCGCGATCCTCGCCGCCACCGCGCTGTGGATACTGCTCGGCTGGCCCGACGGCGCCAGCGCCGTGATCCTCGCGGCGGTGGCGTGCAGTTTCTTCGCGGCCATGGACGATCCCGCGCCGCAGATCTACCGGTTCTTCTTCTGGACCACCCTGTCGGTGGTGTTTGCCAGCCTCTACCTGTTCCTGGTGCTGCCCAACCTGCATGACTTCCCGATGCTGGTACTGGCGTTCGCCGTGCCGTTCATCTGCGTCGGCACCCTCACCGTGCAGCCGCGCTTCTACCTGGGCACCTTGCTCACCATCGTCAACACCGCCTCGTTCATCAGCATCCAGGGCGCCTACGACGCGGACTTCCTGACCTTTGCCAACGCCAACCTGGCCGGCCCGGTGGGGCTGCTGTTCGCCTTCATCTGGACCCTGGTGGTGCGCCCGTTCGGCGTGGAGCTGGCGGCCAAGCGCCTGACCCGCTTCAGCTGGCACGACATCGTCGGCATGACCCGCCCGGCCAGCCTGGCCGAACACCGGCGCCTCGGCGTGCAGATGCTCGACCGCCTGATGCAGCACCTGCCGCGCCTGACCCAGACCGGCCAGGACACCAACAGCGCGCTGCGCGACCTGCGCGTGGGGCTCAACCTGCTCGACCTGCTGGCCTACATGCCACGGGCCACGTCGCCGGCACAGGCGGCGCTGGCGCAGGTGATCGCTGAGGTGGGTGCGCACTTTCAGGCGTGCCTCAAGGCCCGCCGCCGCCTGCATGCGCCGGCCGACCTGCTGCGCAGCATGGAGCGTGCGCGGCATGCCCTGAACCTTGAGGCCATGGCCGACTGCGGGGAAACCCGCGTGCACCTGCTGCATGCCCTGAGCGGCCTGCGCCTGGCGCTGCTGCCGGGGGTGGAGGTGGTGCTGGAACCGTCCGACGATCAACCGCAACTGCCCTACGGCATCGATGGAGCCCCCCTGTGATCGGTGAACTGGATATCAGCGGGGTATTTCTGCCCACGCTGCTGGTGATGATGGTGTTCACCTATGTGCTGTTCCTGGGGGTGCACGCGGTACTCACGCGCCTGCACTTCTACCGCCTGGTCTGGCACCGGGCGCTGTTCAACGTTGCTCTCTACGCCGTGCTGCTGGGCACGGTCGACCACTTTTGCCGAAGCCTGATGCTGCCATGAAAAAACCCTTACTGACCCTGGGCCGCGTGGTCCTGACCCTGCTGGTGGTAACGCTGGCAACCGTGCTGGTGTGGCAGATGGTGCTGTACTACATGTTCGCCCCCTGGACCCGCGACGGCCACATCCGCGCCGACGTGATCCAGATCGCCCCCGATGTGTCCGGGCTGATCCAGCAGGTGTCGGTACGCGACAACCAGGTGGTCAAGCGCGGCGACGTGCTGTTCAGCATCGACCAGGACCGCTTCCACCTGGCCCTGCGCCAGGCCCAGGCGACCCTGGCCGAACGCCGTGAAACCCTGGCCCAGGCGCAGCGCGAGGCGCGCCGCAACCGTGGCCTGGGCAACCTGGTGGCGCAGGAGCAGCTCGAAGAAAGCCAGTCGCGCCAGGCCCGCGCGCAATCGGCCCTGGCCGAGGCGCAGGTGGCGGTGGACGCGGCGCAGCTGAACCTCGACCGTTCGGTGGTACGCAGCCCGGTCGACGGCTACCTCAACGACCGCGCCCCGCGCGCCCACGAGTTCGTCAGCGCCGGGCGCCCGGTGCTGTCGGTGGTCGACAGCAACTCCTACCACGTCGATGGCTATTTCGAAGAGACCAAGCTGGGCGGCATCCATATCGGCCAGGCCGTGGATATCCGCGTGATGGGCGACGACGCGCGCCTGCGCGGTCGCGTGCAGAGCATCGCCGCAGGCATCGAGGACCGTGACCGCAGCAGTGGCGCCAACCTGCTGCCCAACGTCAACCCGGCGTTCAGCTGGGTGCGCCTGGCGCAGCGCATTCCGGTGCGCATCGCATTCGACGAGGTGCCGGAAAACTTTCGCATGATCGCCGGGCGCACTGCCACGGTGTCGATCATCGAGGATGCCGCCCGATGAAACGCTTTGCGCTGCTGGGCGCAGGGTTGCTGCTGTCGGCCTGCCAGATGGTCGGGCCCGACTACAGCGTGCCCAAGGAGGCGGCGGTCAATCGCGGCGACCTGCAGGGCGCGTTGCGCAGCGACGCCGACAGCGTGGTCTCGGCACCGGTGCCCGCCAACTGGTGGCACCTCTACCAGGACCCGCGTCTCGACGCGCTGGTCAACCAGGCGCTGGCCGCCAACACCGAACTGCGCGTGGCCGCGGCGAACATCGCGCGGGCGCGGGCACAGGTCGAGGAGGCCGATGCCCAGGGCGGGTTCAATGGTGGGGTCAAGCTGGGTGCGCAGCGCCTGCAGGAGTCCGGCGAAGCCTTTCTGCAACCCGACAAGGTGCCGGTGGCCAACATCGGCGAGGCGATCCTCAGCGCCTCGTACCAGTTCGACCTGTGGGGCACGCTCAAGCGCGGCGTCGAGGCCGCCCAGGCCCACGCCGACGCCACCCAGGCTGCCGCCGACACCGCCCGCATCACCCTGGTGGCGGATGTGGTGCGGGCCTACACCCAGGTGTGCGCGGCCAACGAGGAATACCACATCGCACGGGCCTCGCTGGACCTGCAGGAGCAGAGCGTGACCCTCACCCAGCGCCTGCGTGATGCCGGGCGCGGTGACGAAACCCAGGTGACGCGCACCGAGACCCAGTTCAAGTCGCTGCGCGCCGAACTGCCGCGTTACCAGGCCATGCGCGAGGCGGGCCTGTACACCTTGTCGATGCTGCTGGCCAAGCCGGTCGAGCAACTGCCGGCGGGTACCGCGCACTGCGCCGAGCTGCCGCACATCGCGCAACGTGTGCCGGTGGGCGATGGCGCCGCGCTGCTCAAGCGCCGCCCCGACATCCGCCAGGCCGAACGCAGCCTGGCGGCGGCCACTGCCGGCATCGGCGTGGCCACCGGGCAGCTGTACCCGGACATCAGCATCGGCGCGCAGGTGGGCACCATCGGCATCCTCGAGAACCTGGGCAAGCCGGCGACCAACCGCTGGGGCTTTGGTCCGCTGCTGACCTGGACCGTGCCCACCAATGGTTCGCGGGCACGCATTCGCCAGGCCGAGGCCTCGACCCAGGCGGCGCTGGCGCATTTCGACGGGGTGGTGCTCAACGCCATCCGCGAGACCCAGACCAGCCTGGCGCAGTACAGCGCGCTGCTTGACCGGCGCGACGCGCTGGCCGAGGCCGAGCGCTCGGCGCAACTGGCGGCCGACCAGACCCACCGGTTCTTCAAGGCCGGGCGTGAATCGTTCCTGGCCGACCTGCAGGCCACGCGCACCTACACCGACATGCGTGCGCAGCTGGCGGCGGCCAATACCCAGGTCGCGATGGGGCAGATCGGCTTGTTCCTGGCGCTGGGCGGCGGCTGGTAGCAACCGCTATCTTGCAAGGCCATTCTGGCCCGCTCCCACATGGGCAGCGGTGATCCTTGTGGGAGCGGGCTTGACCCGCGATTGGGCCGCAAAGCGGCCCCCACCCACCCTCGAGCGACGCCATCGGCATCGGAACGTCTGCCTGTACCGCAACTGCAGCGACTAAACTCCAGCGGTCGGGACCGGCGGTGAAATTAAACGCCTACCCGACTGACCTCGAACGACCTGTGCGCTGTCTACCCCATTCAACCCGGCCTGACGCCCAGAAGGAGTGACCCATGGAAGCACCTACCCACAGCTTTAGCGCCCTGTTCAAGCAGCTTGGCCTGCCCGATGATCCCAAAGGCATCGACCAGTTCATCACCAGCCACTCGCCGCTCAAGGGCGACATCAAGCTGGTGGATGCGCCGTTCTGGACGCCGGCACAGCGCGAATTCCTCAAGGAGGCGATTCTGGAGGATGCCGACTGGGCCGTTCAGTTCGACCAGCTCAACGAGGCGCTGCGCAATCCCCGCAAATAAGCGCTGAGCGGCACCTGTACCTGCAGTTGGCGTTGCTATGCTCAGAAAAACAATAAGGGGATGGCGCCAATGAAAGATCCCTACGCACCCGGCTTCTGGGCGGCCGTGACCGCCCTGGGCCTGCTGAGCACCGGCTACTTCTACGGCGTTCGCCAGCTCTACCAGCTGGTGGAGGCCATGCACTTCATGTACGCGGCCGCCGCCGTGATTGCGGCGCTGGCCCTCACGGCTCTTGCCTGGAGCAGCTGGCAGCAGCTCAAGGTGCGCAAGCGCCAGCTCGAGCAGGGCCGCACCCTGGTGGCCATCTGGAACACCAAGGTTGCCCTGCGCCGGGTCGAAACCGTATTCGACCGCTACTTCTGGGGCAGCTACTGGCAGCCGGGGCGCACTTTTCAGGAAGTGATGGGCGAGCTTGAAGGCACCCCGCTCGAACAGAGCCTCGAAGCCCTCAAGCGCCAGTGCCAGCAGCTCGACCAGCAGACCCGCGGGCGCCACCGCTACTGGCTGAACAACGCCCGCGAACTTTCCAGCGTGGCCACGGCCATGGCCCGCGAACGCTACCAGCTCGACCTGTGCGACTCGCAGCAGAGTGCCGGGCGCGGCAGCGCCGTGCTCAACCGCGACCTCGAAGTGCTGGTGTACACCTGGTCGGCGCGCCTGCGCAGCTTCGACCACCAGCTCGACGAGCTGGAGGGCGAATACCGCTGAGGTTCATTCGCCGCGGATGTACTGCTCCAGTTGCAGGATCAGGTTGGCCTGTTCGGCAATCGCCGCCTTGACCAGGTCGCCAATCGACAGCAGACCGATCAGCTGGCCGTTCTCCACCACCGGCAGATGGCGCAGATGGCTGTTGGTCATCAGGTTCATGCACACCTCCACGCTCTGGTGCGGGTCTACCGTGACCACCGGTGCGCTCATGATGTCGCGTACCGGCGTGCCCACCGACGAACGCCCCTTGAGCACCATCTTGCGGGCGTAGTCACGCTCGCTGATGATCCCGACCACCTGGCCGTCATCGACCACCGGCAAGGCGCCGACGTTCTTCTCGCCCATCACCATCAGCGCCTCGAGCACCGTCTGGTGCGACCTGATGGTGTGTACCGCATGGTGTTTTTCTTCTTTGGTATTGAGCAGCTCTTTCACGGTTTTCATGTGCAGCCTCGGCGGTGGATAAGCGGCGATGCCTATCCCCTAAGAATCGTGCACGGATGCCCACTCGGCAAGGTTGAAAACGCCATGGGGCCGATTGAAAAACGTCATGCTCCGTCGAAACCGCGCATCAGCATCAACGCCACGCCTGTCAGCAGCACCGCCGTGGCCCGTTGCAGCAGGCGCCGACGCGCCGGCTGCTGCAGCACATGACGGATGCGCTGGCCGAAATAGCAGTACAGGCAGCCGCTGGCAAACTGCAGCAGCAGGAAGGTCAGGCCGAGCACGGCGATGTCGCGGGTGTGGCTGGCAAACTGCGGGAACACCGCGCTGAACATCAGGATGCTCTTGGGGTTGGACAGCCCGGTCAGCAGGCCCCTGGCGAACAGCGCCCGGAAACCCTCCAGCGCCGGCCCGCCGCTATCGCCCAGCGCCAGCCCGGTACTGGTCCACTGCCGCCAGGCCAGGTACAGCACATACGCGACCCCCAGGGCCTGGATCAGCTGGCGCACCAGCGGGTAGCCCTGGATCAGCGCCGTAAAGCCCAGTGCAAACACCAGAATCGACAGCAGGTAGGCCACGCTGGCGCCCAGTTGCGCCGGCAGCGACTGGCGCAGGCCGGCCTTGAGGCCCAGGCTGAGCAACAGCAGGGTCATCGGCCCTGGGCTGAAGGTCATGCTGGCGCAGAACACCACGAAGTAACCGAAAGAGGAGGGCGTCAGGCCGAGGCTCATGGGGCAGTGCTCACAGTGCAAAGGCCGCAGTCTAGAGCGCGGGCCACGCTGCGGGCAGGCCAAGCAGCGGGCAATCGCACCCGACTTTACTGGTAGGATTACCGGTAAACCTGTGGAGACCTGCATGCTGCCCGTCATCGAGTTCTGCCCCGGAACACCCAAGGTCCAGCAGATCGCCGAAGCCTGGGCGCGTGCCATCGAGGCCGGCGAGCTGCCGGCGGGCAGTCGCCTGCCGCCGGTGCGCGAACTGACCGCGCAACTGGGCGTGAGCAAGTTCACCGTGATCGAAGCGCTGGACCGCCTGCGTGCCCGCAACCTGATCACCTCCAGCCAGGGCCGCGGGCACTTTGTCGCCAGCCGTCACGCGCCGAGGGTGCCGGGGGGCGACACCGACTGGCTGCCGCAGGACCTGGCCAGCGTGCTGCGCCGCTCACTGCTGGCCGATGACAACAGCCTGCGCCCCGGCAGCGGGCACCTGCCGCCCGACTGGCTGGAGCCCGGCAACCTGCGTCAGGCATTGCGCGCCGTGGCCCGCTCCACGCGCCTGCGCATTGGCGGCTACGGCACGCCGGCCGGTTACCTGGCGCTGCGCCAGACCCTGCAGACGCGCCTGCTCAGCCAGGGCATCGCCGCGCCGCTGGAGCAGATCGTCACCACCAGCAACACCGTGCAGGCGCTGGACATGCTGCTGCGGGTGATGCTGCGCCCGGGCGATTGCGTGGTGCTCGACAGCCCGTGCTATTTCAACTTCCACGCCAACCTGGCCCTGCACGGCGCGCGCATCGTCACCGTGCAGCGCACCGCCGAGGGCCTCGACCTGGCGCGTTTCGAACAGCTGCTGGCGCAGCACCGGCCCAGGCTGTACCTGACCACAAGCGTGCTGCACAACCCCACCGGGCACTCGTTCACTGCGGGCCAGGCGTTCGCGCTGTTGCAGCTGGCGCGCCAGTACGACTGCCATGTCATCGAGGATGACCTCTACGCCGACCTGCACCCGCAGGCGCCGGCCCGCCTGGCGGCGCTGGCGGGCCTGGAGCAGGTGACGTACCTGTCCGGGTTCTCCAAGACCCTCAGCGCCAACGCCCGGGTCAGCTATGTGGTGGCCGCGCCGCAACTGGCCGCCAGCCTCACCCACATGAAGCTGATGAGCGGCGGCATCACCTCCGAACTGCTGGAGCAGGTGGTCGACCAGCTGCTCACCGATGGCAGTTACGACAAGCACCGCAAGCGCCTGCAACTGCGCCTGCAGGAGGCGGCCGGGCGCGTCGGGCAGCGCCTGCGGGCGCTGGGCTGCGAGCCGCTGCTGGGGTATGCCGGCGGCCTGTTCATCTGGGTGCGGCTGCCCCCCGGTTGCGACGCCCAGGCCCTGGCCCGTGCAGGCCTGGCGCGGGATGTGCTGCTGGGGCCGGGCAGCCTGTTCGGCCCCGAGCCCGGCCTGTTGCAGTGCATGCGCTTCAACGTCGCCTGCAGCGACGACCCGCAGCTATGGTCGGAGCTGGCGGTACTATTGGACAGTTTTGCCGACCCGGCATCTGCGTTATAACGAACCCCCAAAAACGTCGGCACAGTGTGTAGCCGGCGGCCACCTTCAAGGAGTCACCATGTTGCCAAGGCGGCCCACCGTCCTCACCTTCCTGTTGCTTGGCGCGGGCTCCGCGAGCGCCGACAGTGTCGACCTGGCGCCGCTGGAAGTCACCTCCACCCGCGTGACCTCCGAATGGTTGCAGACCCCGGCCGCCGTCAGCTCGGTGAGCGTCGCCGACAAGCCCGGCGAACAGATGCTGACCCTCGACAGCCTGCTGATGGCGGTGCCCGGCGCGGTGCCGCAAAGCCGCTACAACATGGCCCAGGGCATGCGCCTGTCGATTCGCGGCTTTGGTGCCCGCTCCAGCTTCGGCATGCGCGGCATTCGCGTACTGGTCGACGGCGTGCCGTTGACCATGCCCGATGGCCAGACCGAGATGGACGGTGTCGACCTGAGCCTGGTGGAAAACATCGAAGTGATCCGCGGCTCGGCCTCCACCCTGTACGGCAACGGTGCCGGCGGCGTACTGGCGATCACCACCCGCGAGCCCTCGCTGGAGCCGCGCACCCTCGTGGACGTGGGTGGCGGTGCCGACGGCTATCGCCGCGTGCGTGCCGAAACCAGTGGCACCTCCGGCAACCTTGGCGGGTTGCTGGCGCTCAACGTCACCAACATGGACGGCTACCGCGATCACGCTGCCTCCGAAGCGCGCAACCTCACCGGCAAGCTGCGCTGGCAGGCCGATGCCGGCGTGCTGGGGGTAACCTTCCAGGCCCTCGACAACCGCTCCGAAGACCCTGGCGCCCTGACCCTCGCGCAGGTGCGCGACAAGCGCAGCCAGGCGCGCCCGCAGAGCCTGCTGTTCGACTCCGACGAACAGATGAACCAGCAACGCCTGGCGGTCAACTGGACCAGCCAGCTGAGCGACACCGACAGCTACCAGCTGCGTACCTGGCTGGGCCGGCGTGACTTCGGCAACCGGCTGCCGCTGCGCGCGGGCGGGCAGACCACCTACGAACGCCTGTTTGCCGGTGTCGGCGGGCAGTACACGCACCTGGCCAACTGGTTCGGCCTGGGTCATCAGCTCACCACCGGCATCGACATCGAGCAGCAGCGCGACGACCGCGAGCGGCACAACAACGAAGTCGGTGGTCACACCGGCAACCTCACCCTGCGCCAACGCGAAAAGGCCGGTGGCTATGGGCTGTACGTGCAGGACAGCATCGACCTCACCGAGCGTCTGCAACTGACCCTGGGCGGACGCTATGACGCCACGCGCCAGTCGGTCGACGACCGCTTCCCGAGCGACGGCGACGCCTCCGATGCGCAGCGTTTCGAAGACTTCAACTACAGTGCCGGCCTGAGCTACCGCCTTACCGAGCACACCATGGCGTATGCACGGGTGGCCACCTCGTTCGAGACCCCCACCCTCAACGAACTGAGCAACCCGACCGCAGGCGGCTTCAACACCGGGCTGCAACCGGCGCGGGCGCTGACCCGCGAGCTGGGTGTGAAGGGCGAGTGGGACGACCTGCGCCTGGAGGCGGTGGTGTACAGCATCCTGCTCAAGGACGAACTGGTGGCGCAGAGCACCGACCGCGGCAACACCTACAGCAACGCCGGCAAATCGCGGCGTGACGGCTTCGAGTTGAGTGGCGAATACCGGCCTGTGGATAACTGGCGCCTGTCGATGGCCTACAGCTACAACGACTACCACTACACCCGTTTCGAGGGCTATGACGACAACCGTCTGCCGGGCATTCCCCGGCAGACCTTGTTCACCGAGGTGGGCTACGAGTCGGATGCGTTCTATGCACGGGTCAACATGAACGCCTATGGCCCGCAGTATGCGGACAACGCCAATGAGGCGCGGGTGGCGGGCAATGCCTTGTTCAACCTGCGCGTGGGCACGGTACTTAAGCTTCAGGGCCAGGAGCTGGAACCGTACGTGGGTGTGGATAACCTGACTGACCGGCGTTACTACGACAACCTGCGCATCAACGACACAGGCGCCCGTTACTACGAGCCGGGCCCAGGTCGGACCTTGTACGCGGGCATCCGCGCGAGCTTCTGAAGGCCTGACGCCGAGCGAAAAGGCTGGCACCGCCGATCCTGCAGGCCATTGCGCGTTGCAATCGATGCAGGAGCCGGCCTTGCCGGCGAAGCGCCGCGCGGGCGGCGCTCGATCTGATCGATCGCCACAGAAGCAGCGGCTGGCACCTTGTGAGGTCGCATCTGTTGCCATCCCCTGTAAAACCTTGAACCCCATCACGTTTCCCACACCCCGTTGCAACTTTCTCGCGATATCCCCGTCAGAGCGGTGCGGAAGAGGTTGTAGGACAAATCACCGTCCCTCCCAGCAGGCTTGAACATTCAGCCGCGCACAACGCTCCGCCCCCCGATAACACTCCCCCAAGAATTCCGGCCCACAAGGATGTGCCATGCTGCCGATCGCCCATTGCCGGGCGTTGACGACACGTGTTGCCCACTGCTTCGTCAGCACCTCGCGCCCCACTCCCGCTGCCGCACTGCTGCTGGCCCTCGCTGCCTGGGCCGCCGGTGCCGGCACCGCCGCACACGCCGCCGACCCGAATGCCGAGCTGCTGCGCCAGCGCGACCGCGAGCGGGTGCAGCGCGAGCAGCTCGAAGCACGCCCCGACGTGCGCCTCGAAGCACCGCTGGCCGATGAAGGCGACGGCCGCCTGCCCGCCAACGAAACCCCGTGCTTCCTCATCCGCCAACTGCGCCTGGTGGGCGATGCGGCCGAGCGCTTCCAGTGGGCGCTGCGCGCCGCCAACCCCAAGGATGACCCGGCCACCGGGCGCTGCCTGGGCAGCGCCGGCATCAACCTGACCATGAAGCGCATCCAGAACGCGATCATCGAAAAAGGCTACGTCACCACCCGCGTGCTGGCCCAGGCCCAGGACCTCAACAGCGGCGAACTGACCCTGACCCTGATTCCCGGGCGTATCCGCGACATCCGCTTCGCCGAAGGCACCAGCTCGCGCGCCAATGCCTGGAACGCGCTGCCGGCGCACTCGGGCGACCTGCTCAACCTGCGCGACATCGAACAGGCCCTGGAGAACTTCAAGCGCGTACCCACCGCCGAAGCCGACATCCAGATCGCCCCGGCCCAGGCCCGCGACGCCGGCCCTGGCGAGAGCGACATCGTGATCGCCTGGCGCCAGGCCTTCCCGGCGCGGCTCAGCCTGTCTGTGGATAACTCCGGCAGCAAGACCACCGGCAAGTACCAGGGCAACCTGGCGCTGTCGCTGGACAACATCCTCTCGCTCAACGACCTGTTCTACGCCAGCGCCACCCACGACCTGGGCGGCGGCGAGTCGGGCAATCGCGGCTCCAAGGGCAACACGCTGCACTACTCGCTGCCGTTCGGCTACTGGCTGCTGGGCTTCACCACCAGCGAGTACGACTACCACCAGCAGGTGGCCGGCGAGAACGAGACCTACCAGTACCGCGGCGAAACCCGCAACAACGAGCTGCGCCTGTCGCGCCTGCTGTACCGCGATGCGGTGCGCAAGACCACGGCCTGGGGCAGCCTGTGGACGCGTACCTCGGAAAACTTCATCGACGACACTGAAATCCAGCTGCAGCGCCGGCGCATGGCCGGCTGGGAAGCGGGCCTGAGCCACCGCGAATTCATCGGCGCCTCCACCCTCGACCTGAGCGCGGGCTACCGTCGCGGCACCGGTGCCCACGGCGCATTGCAGGCGCCAGAAGAACTCACCGGCGAAGGCACCTCGCGCTCCAAGATCATCAGTGCCGATGCCCAGCTGCAGGTGCCCTTCATCGCCTACAACCAGCGTATGCGCTACATCGGTGGCTGGCGCGCGCAGTGGAACCGCTCGGCGCTGGTGCCGCAGGACCGCTTCTCCATCGGCGGGCGCTACACCGTGCGCGGCTTCGACGGCGAGAACATCCTCTCGGCCGAACGCGGCTGGACCCTGCGCAACGAGATCGGCCTGGCCCTGGGCGATACCGGCCAGGAGCTGTACACCGGCGTCGACTACGGCGAAGTCAGCGGCCACTCCAGCGAGTACCTGGTGGGCAAGCGCCTGGCCGGTGCCGTGGTAGGGGTGCGCGGCGGCTACAAGGCGCTGTCGTATGACTGGTCCTGGGGTACGCCGCTGAAGAAGCCCGACGGTTTCGAAACGGCCAACATCACCAGTGCCTTCACTGTCTCTTTGTCGTTCTGAGGCCCGCCATGCGTATCGATCGCTTCGACATCATCGCCCCCGGGCTCTTCGACGAGCCCTGGAACGAGGCCACCGTGCTGGGCTCGGCCACCTGGCTGTGGATGCACTCCACAGCTCACCGCGACGCACCGCTGCACAGCCTGGCCACCCTGTTGCTGCCGGCGCTCAAGCACCGCCAGTTCGTGCTCGGCAGCGAGGCCGGCAAGCCGGTGTTCTACCTGTCCTGGCTCAACCTCGACGGCGCCGCCGAGCAGCGCTACATCGAGCGCTCGCCTGTCGAGATGGCCGATGCCGACTGGAACAGCGGCGAACGCCTGTGGATAAACGACTTCGTCGCCCCGTTCGGGCATGCGGCAACGCTGGCGCGCCTGGTGCAGCGCCAGCTGTTCCCCAACCGCTGCATGCGCGCCCTCGACCACCAGGGCGAAGTGCGCGGCCTGCGGGTCAAGACGCACCTGGGGATCGGCGTGATTCCCGAACAGGCCAAGGCCTGGTTTGCCGCTCACCCGCTGGAACTCACAGCGTAACCCTGACTTCTGGCGGTCTGGCACCGCAAATGGAATTGCAATGAACAAGCATCTCTACCGTATCGTTTTCAACAAGGCTCGCGGGCTGCTGATGGTGGTTGCCGAGAACGTCGCCAGCCAGGGCAAGGCGCCGGGCACCACCACCGGGCCCGTGGCCGGCTCGGCCGGCACACTGGCCGAACTGGGCCGCCTGCGTTTCGCAATGATGCTCGCCCTCGGCCTGGTGGCGCTGGACGCTGCCCCTTCCTGGGCCGCCGGGGTGGTTGCCGATGGACGTGCGCCAGCAGCCCAGCGCCCGAACGTGGGCCAGAGTGCCAACGGCACGCCGCAGGTGAACATCACCGCCCCCAGCGCCGCCGGCGTGTCGCGCAATACCTACAGCCAGTTCGACGTGGACAAGCGCGGGGTCATCCTCAACAACGGCGTCAAGGCCAGCCAGACCCAGCTGGGTGGCTGGATCCAGGGCAACGGCAACCTGAGCAAGGGCAGTGCGCGGGTGATCCTCAACGAGGTCAACGCCAGCAACCCCAGCCAGTTGCGCGGCTATGTGGAAGTGGCCGGGCAACGCGCCCAGGTGGTGATCGCCAACCCGGCCGGCGTCACCTGCGACGGCTGCGGGTTCATCAACGCCAACCGCGCCACCCTGACCACCGGCCAGGCGCAGCTTGAGAACGGCCGCATCACCGGCTACCAGGTCAAGGGCGGTACCCTCAGCATCCAGGGCAAGGGCCTGGACAGCGCCGACGCCGACTACACCGACCTGATCGCGCAGAGCGTGCAGGTCAACGCCGGCATCTGGGCCAAGGACCTGAAAGTCACCGCCGGGCGCAACCAGGTCAACGCCGACAATACCCGCGCAACCCGGCTGGCAGGCAGCGACGAGGAGGCCCCCGCAGTCGCCATCGACGTGGCCAAGCTCGGCGGCATGTACGCCGGCAAGATCATGCTGGTGGGCACCGAGGGCGGTGTGGGCGTGCGCAACGCCGGCACGATCGGTGCCGGCGCCGGCGAAGTGGTGATCAGCGCCGACGGCAAGCTGCTCAATAGCGGCACCCTCAGCAGTGCCGGCGCCACCCGCGTCGCCGCCAAGGGCGGGGTCGACAACAGCGGCACGGTCTATGCCAAGGGCGACCTGCAACTGAGCAGCGCCGGCGACCTGAACAACAGTGGCACCCTGGCCAGCCAGGCCAATGTCGAACTCAAGGCGACCGGTGCGCAGTCGACCATCACCAGCAGCAAGGGCTCGGCACTGGCTGCCGGGCTGGACGAGAGCGGCAAGCTGGGCAAGGCCGGCAACCTGACCCTCACCGCGCAGCGCGTGCAGGCCCACGGCGAACACCTGGCCGGCGGCGACCTGCAGGTCAGTGCAGGCGACGTCGACCTGAGCGCCAGCCGTAACGTGGCCGGCAACATCACCCTCACCGGCGGCGACATCAACCTCGCCAACGCCAGCGTCGATGCCAGCAAGACCCTCAGTGCCACCGCCCGCCAGACCCTGCGCAGCGACGCCGCCAAGGTGGTGGCGGGCAACCTGCAAGTACGCGCCGGCGAGCTGTCGAACGTGGGCGGCGAGCTGACCCAGAGCGGCAAGGGCAGCACCTCGATCAAGGTCGACGGCACCCTCGACAACCGCAGTGGCCGCATCGCCAGCAACGCGACCCATGCCACGCTCAGCGCCGCCACCGTGGTCAACACCCAGGGCCGCGTCGAGCATGCCGGCGCCGGCACCCTGCAGTTGACTGCCACGACGCTCGACAGCGCGCAGGGCACGCTGGTCAGCACCGGCACCCTGCAGCTCAAGGCCGGCCAGGTTCAGCTCGACGCCGGCGTGGCTCAGGGCAAGGACGTATCGATCGAGGCCGACACCCTGTCCAACCGCGGCGGCAAGGTCCTGGCCACCCAGGGCGGCAGCCTTGCGGTCACCACCCAGGGCCTGCTCGACAACACCGGCGGCACCCTTGCGGCCAGCGGCAACGGCGTGTTCAACGCCGGCACGCTGGACAACCGCAGCGGCACCGTGAGCGCCGGCGGCACACTGTTTGCGGGCGCTGGCGAGCTGTTCAACACCGCCGGCACCTTCGCCGCGATCCGCCAGATGACGCTGACTGCGGCGCACCTGAACAACAGCGGCGGTACGGTCGGCTCGGTACAGGGCGCCCTGCTGCTGACTGCCCGCGACAGCCAGCTGGGCAACGTGGGCGGGCGCCTGGAAGCGGCGGGCGACATCGTGGTGAACGCTCAGGGTATCGACAACAGTGGCGGCGTGATCAGCGGCCTGGCACTCAACCTGAACAGCAATGGCCAACTGCTGCAGAACGCCCAGGGCACCCTGGATGCGCGCAGCACCCTGGACCTGCGCAGCGGGCGCCTGGAAAACGCCGGCGGGCTGATCCAGTCCCAGGGCAGGCTGTACATCGATACCGGCGAACAGGCACTGGTCAACCTCGACGATGGCAGCGGCAAGGGCATCATCAGCCAGGGTGCGCTGGAGATTCACAGCGCGCACCTGAGCAACGCCGGCGGTTACGTCTCGGCCAAGGGCGCGATGCAACTGCTGGCCGCCGACGTGACCAACGCCGGCGGGCGCATCGTCGGCGCCGACAGTGTGCAGGTGCAGGGCCTGCGGCTGAACAACCAGGCCGGGCAGATCCAGGCGCTGGGCGCCATCGACGTGGCCTCGGCCGAACGGGTGGACAACCAGGGCGGCCTGATCCGCTCCGCCGGTTTGCTGCATGTGTCGACCGGCACCCTCGCCAACAACGCCACCCAGGCCGACAACCAGGGCCTGCAAGGGCACGCCCTGCGCCTTGAGTCCGACGTGCTGGGCAACCAGGCCGGTGTGATTCGCGCCGACACCACGCTGGACATCGGCGTCAGCCAACTGCTGGACAACGCGGGCGGGCTGATCAGCTCCAGCCAGCACCTGAACATTACCGACCGTGACCCCGCTGCGCGCCGCCAGAGCATCAGCAACCTCGACGGGCGCCTGCTGGCCGGCCAGTCGCTGAGCCTGAACGCCGCCTACTACAGTGGCAACGGTCAGGCCGTGAGCCTGGGCGACCTGACCCTGCGCCTGCTCGCAGGCCTTGAGCTCAGTGGCCTGCTGCAGGCCAACGGCACCCTCGACGTGCAGACCGGCGGTGCGCTGAACAACAGCGGCAAGCTGCTGGCCGGCCGCTCCATGCTGCTCGACGCCAGTACCCTGGACAACCGCGCCGAGGGTGAAATCAGTGCCGACCAGGTGCGCATCACTGCCCACCAGAGCCTGACCAACCGTGGCCTGATCGACGGCCAGAAGGTACGCCTGCAAACCGGCGTGCTGTACAACCTGGGCACCGGTCGCATCTACGGCGACCAGCTGGGCATCGCTGCCGGCACCCTGGTCAACGCCAACGAGGGCGACCGCTCCGGTGCCATCGCCGCCCGTGCGCGCCTGGACATCGGCGCCACGCAGATCGACAACAGCGAAGCGGCGCTGATCTTCAGTGCCGGCGACATGGCCATCGGCGCCACGCTGGATGACGCCGACCACGCCAGCGGCCGCGCCGCGCTGCTGACCAACGCCAGTGCCACCATCGAGTCGCTGGGGCACATGGCGCTGGACGTGCAGACCCTGCGCAACCTCAACAACCACTTCAGCACCCGCGACGTGGAAATCAGCCGCCAGAGCTTCCAGGAATTCCAGCTGGCCGGCTCGCCCAACCGCTACCAGGCCGACCAGGTCACGTTCCGCCACAACGAAGTGCAGTACCTGATCACCCCCGAGGGCCAGAAGGACAACTGGAACCGCTACGACGTGACCCGCGTGGTGCGCGAAACCCAGATCGCCACCTCGGCGCCGGGGCAGATCCTGGCCGGCGGCAACCTGGTCATCAACGCCGGCGAAGTGCTCAACGACAAGAGCCGGATCATCGCCGGCGGCCTGCTGCAGGGCGCCATCGGCAGCCTGGTGAACACCGAGTTCAAGGGCCAGCAGGTCACCACCGACAGCGGCACGGTGACCAACTTCTACCGTATCCAGCGCAAGGGCCGCGACCGCCAGGGCGCCCGCGTGGCCGGTTATGTGCCCGCGCCGCTGATCCAGGAAATCTCGCTGCAGCCCACCGTATGGCAGGAGCTGGCCGCCATCACCGGCAGCGGCACCCAGCTCGGCGGCCATGCCAGCCAGCTGAGCGACCAGCAGGCCGCCGGCGCCGGCGCGGTGGACAGCGCCGCCGCCAATGCCTACCAGGTGGCGCCGATCATCGAGGTGGCGGCGCAGGCCGGGCTCGATGCCGAAGGCGTCGGCGAGCAGATCCGCACCGGCGGCCCGGTGCTGACCCTGCCGAGCAACAGCCTGTTCGACAGCAACCCGCAGGCGGTGCGCAATTATCTGGTGGAGACCGACCCGCGCTTTGCCGGCTACCGCAACTGGCTGTCGTCCGACTACATGCTGCAACAGCTGCACCTGGACCCGGGGCAAACCCTGCAACGCCTGGGCGACGGCTTCTACGAACAGAAGCTGATTCGCGAACAGGTCGCCCAGCTCACTGGCCGGCGCTTCATCGACGGCTATGCCAACGACGAGGAACAGTACCGCGCGCTGCTCGACAACGCGGTTACCGTGGCCAACACCTGGCAACTGGTGCCGGGTGTGGCGCTGAGCGCCGAGCAGATGGCCCAGCTGACCAGCGACATCGTGTGGCTGGTGGAAAAACAGGTGACCGTGGCCGGCGGCGAAACCCGCAGGGTGCTGGTGCCGCAGGTGTACGTGCGGGTGCAGCAGGGCGACCTCAACGGCGCGGGTGCGTTGATGGCCGGCCAGCAGCTCAAGCTCGACGTGAACGACACCCTGAGCAACAGCGGCAGCCTCGGCGGACGCAGCATCCTGGCGCTGACCGCGCAGAACGTGGAGAACCTCGGCGGGCGTATCCAGGCCGACAAGGTGTCGGTGCAGGCACGCGAGAACCTCGACAACCTCGGCGGCCTGATCGGCGCCGTGGACAGCCTGGCGATCAGCGCCGGCAACGACCTCAATGTCATCTCCAGCACCCATGACAGCAGCAGCGAGCAGGGCACGCGCAGCAACCTGTCGCGGGTGGCCGGGCTGTTCGTCAGCGGCGCCGGCGGCACGCTCACGGCCTCGGCCGGCAACGACATCAACCTGTCCGGTGCCCAGGTGGTCAACGCCGGTGCCAACGGCAGCACGCAACTGGTGGCCGGCAACAACCTGAACCTGACCACTGTCACCGAGTCGCACCAGCAGTCGATCACCTGGAACAGCAGCAACTGGCGCAAGGACGCCAGCCGGACCGAGGTGGGCAGCAATGTGCAGGGCACCGGCGACGTCAGCCTCAAGGCCGGTCAGGACATCAACCTGCGCGCCAGCCAGGCCAGCAGCGAGCAGGGCATGGTGATGGCCGACGCCGGCCGCGACGTGAACCTGATGGCCGGGCAGAACTACCAGTTCGCCGACGAGGCGCACAAGGTCACTGGCGGCAACGGCATGTTCTCCAAGACCACCAGAACCACCCGTGACACGCTCAGCGAAACCACCGCCCAGGGCTCGACCCTAAGCGGCGAGCACACCTACGTGCAGGGCGGGCGCGACATCAACCTGCAGGGCGCCAACGTGGTGTCCAGCCAGCAGACCATCCTGGTGGCAGGCAACGACGTCAACATCGCGGCGGCCAGCGACAGCCGCAGCGAGCGCCACGACAAGACCGAGAAGACCAGCGGCCTGTTCAGCGGTGGTGGCATCGCCGTGACCGTCGGCACCCAGGAGCAGCGGGTCAAGGACATGACCACCAGCACCACCGCGGTGGCCAGCACCGTCGGCTCCACCGAAGGCGACGTGCTGATCGAGGCCGGCAAAAGCTATCGCCAGGTCGGCAGCCAGGTCATGGCGCCCAAGGGCGACGTGGATATCCGTGCCGAGAAGATCGCCATCGTCGAGGCGCGCAACACCAGCGAGCGTGAGCGCCAGACCCTGTTCAAGCAGACCGGCGTGTCGCTGACCCTGACCAACCCGGTGATCAGCGCCATCCAGACCACCCAGCAGATGAAGCAGGCCTCGGACAAGACCGAAGACGGGCGCATGAAGGCGCTGGCCGCGGCCACCGCGGCACTGGCGGCCAACAACGCGGCCACCGCGGTGGCCACCGATCCGGGTTCGGCGGGCGGGATCAACCTGAGCCTGTCGCTGGGCACCAAGAAGAACCAGAGCACCACCGAGCAGCACAGCGATACCGCTGCCGGCTCGACCATCGTCGCCGGCAACGACGTGCGCCTGATCGCCACCGGCGCCGACGAGGACAGCACCCTCACCGTGCGCGGCAGCCAGATCAAGGCCGGCAACAATGCCAGCCTGCTGGCCGACGGCGACATCAACCTGCTGGCCGCCACCAACACCAGCACCCAGCAGACCGACAGCACCGGCAGCAGTGCCAGCGTCGGTATCGGCCTGTCGCTGGGCGGCACGCGCAACGGCTTCACCCTCGACCTCGGGGTGTCGGGCAATCGCGGCGAAGCCGATGGCGAGGACCTCACCCATACCAACACCCATATCGATGCCGGCAACCAGCTGGTCATGGTTTCGGGCGGCGACACCAACCTCAAGGGCGCGGTGGTCAGCGGCAAGCAGGTGGTGATGGACGTGGGCGGCAACCTCAACATCGAGAGCCTGCAGGACACCAGCACCTACACCGTGGACGAGAAGAGCCTGGGCGTGGGTATCAGCCTGTGCATTCCGCCGTTCTGCTATGGCATGAGCTCGGTCAGTGGTGCCAGCGGCAGCTTCGGCGCCACCGACATCGACTCCAGGTACGCCAGCGTCACCGAGCAGTCGGGGATCAAGGCCGGCGACGGCGGCTTCGATATCTACGTGGCCGGCAACACCGACCTGGTGGGCGCAGTGATCGCCAGCAGCGACAAGGCCGTGCAGGACGGCAGCAACCGCCTGGTCACCGCCAGCCTGACCAGCCGCGACATCAAGAACGAGGCCGAGTACAAGGGCAGCAGCCTGAGCCTAGGCGGCGGTTACCGCGAGGTCGGTAAGGACCAGCAGGGCAACGCCACCAGCGGCGCCACGCAAACCCCTGGCACCGACCTTGCGAAAAACGAGAACGACATCGGTGTGAGCATGCCGATCGCCATCAGTGCCAGCGATAGCGCCAGCAGCGTGACCCGCAGCGGTATCAGTGGTGGCAGTATCGTCATCACCGATGCGGCCGAGCAGCACAAACGCACCGGCAAGAGCGTGGACGAGGCCATAGCCAGCCTCAACCGCGACGTGTCCAGCGACCGCGATGGCAGCAATGCGCTGAAGCCGATCTTCAACGAGGAGCAGATTCGCGCCGGGTTCGAGATCGTCGGCGCGTTCGCCAACGAGGCGGGCACCCTGCTCAACAACAAGGCCAAGGAAGTCGACGCCAAGCGTAACCAGGCCAAGGAGGCCGAAGCCAAGGCCGCCAACCCGGAACTGGGCGACGGCGAGCGTACTGCCTTGCTGCTGGCGGCCAGTGACCTGCGCCATCAGGCCGACGGCATTGCCGAAAACTGGGGCGCCGGCGGCACCTACCGGCAGATCACCACCGCGCTGGTGGGCGCGGCCAGCGGCAACATCAGCGCCGGCAACACGGCGTTCATGCAGGGCCTAGTGGTCAACTACGTGCAGCAGCAGGGCGCGGGCTATATCGGCGAGCTGGTGGCCAACGGCAGCCTTATCGAAGGCTCGCCGGTACACGCGGCGCTGCACGGCATCCTCGCCTGCGCGGGCGCGGCGGCCAGCAGCCAGAGTTGTGGCAGCGGTGCGGCCGGGGCGGCGGCATCGAGCGTGCTCACCGGGTTGTTCTCCGAAGCCAGCCCCAACGAGTCCGAGGCGCAACGTGAAGCCAAGCGCAACCTGATCACCAGCCTGGTCACCGGGCTGGCCGCCAGCACCGGCCTGGATGCCGCCACCGCCAACACCGCCGCTGGCGCCGCCACCGACAACAACTGGCTGGCCACCCAGCAACTGGTGCAGGCCAAGAAGGAGCTCAAGGAAGCCGAGGGCCTGGCGGACGAGCTCAAGGTCATTGCCAAGTGGGGCTTCATCAGCAAGAAGCAGGACCTGCTGACCCAGGTTGGCGTGGGGCGTGGCCTGGTCGAGGCCGGCATCAACGATATCGAGGGGCTGGCGCAGTTCATCGCGCACCCTATCGATGGCCTCAAGGGCATCAAGGAACTGATTTCCAACCAGGAGGCGCGCGACAAGCTGGGCGCCGATGTGGTGGATGAACTCAACGCCAAGATCGACCGCGTGACCCTGGCGCTGGAGGTGGGCGGTGACGAGCACGCCATGCAACTGGGGCGTGACCTGGGCGAGATCGTGTGGCAGGCCGGCAGCATTGCCACCGGCGTGGGCGGCGCGGCCAAGGCCGGCGTGACGCTGGCCAAGACCGGCATCAAGATGGGCCGGGCGGGTCTGGAAAAAATGGCCGCCAAGGCCGAAGTGCTGGTCAAGGAAGCGCCGGTGGCCAAGGTCGAGCTGCCCCCTGCCGGCAAGCCGGCGGCGGGTGCGGGCACCGTGGCCACCGTCGAGCGCCTGGACGAACTGCCCGTGAAGCAGTTCAACCCCTATGACAACCCGCGCTACAAGGAGATGACGCCCACCGAGCAGCAGGCGTACCTCAAGGAATACAACAAGCAGTTGCAGGCCCAGCAGGACGCCATCAACAACATGACCGCCGACGAGTTCAAGTTCGCCCGCGAGGCGTTCGACAGCACCGGGCGCAACCCCGACGCGGTGGCGCTGCAGCGCAAGTTCGGCCGCGAATTCGAGCGCAGCGTGGCGGAGAACATCCAGAAGGGCCTGGTCAACAACGGTGTCGACCCCAAGGTTGCGGCGCAGATGGCCAAGGCACGGGCCAAGGAAATCAAGTCGAACCTGGCCGCACTGCACGAGCCCGACATGGTGGCTGGCGGGTGGGTAAAACCCGACCCTGTTAGAATGGGCAATTCGAACGTCAACTCGTCGATCGGCGCCAGCTGGTCGAGCCGGCTGCCGCTGTTGGACGAGACCGTGCGCAAGGCGGTGGAGGCGGGCAACGGCAGTGCCAAATTGAACATCAGGTTAGAGCTAGCCAGGGGAGCCAGTCAGTGATGAAGGACGCATTTCTCGAGATGTTTATCGAGGCCATGGGCGAACCTGCCCATCAGCGGCCCGTGCCGGCCGAAAGCATCGCGCAGTACCGTGGCCGCCTGCCGGACAAACTGCTGGAGTACTGGCAGGAGCAGGGGTGGGGCAGCTATGCCGACGGCCTGTTCTGGCTGGTCAACCCGCACGACTACCAGCACCTGCTGGACATGTGGCTGCAAGGCACCGAGTTCGAGAAGCTGGACACCTACCATGTGATCGGCCGCACGGCCTTTGGCGACCTCTATGCATGGGGCGAGACCTATGGCCGCAAGCTGATCGTGCTGTGTGCGTACAACCGCGTGTACGCCATGAGCAGCGAAAAGAACGTGCCCTGCAGCAACCCGGACCTGGAGCTGCAGTCGTTCCTGTCGATGGTCGAGCGCGAGGACTTCGACATGGAGGACGCCGATGGCGAGTTCCTGTTCGAGCGTGCGCTGCAGGCCCTGGGCCCGCTGGGCGAGCAGGAGCTGTACGGCTTCGAGCCCGCGCTGGTGATGGGCGGCAAGGCGGTGCTGGGCAACCTGCGCAAGCTGCAGCTGGATGTGCACCTGACGATTCTTCGCCAGTTCGGTCGCTGAGCGCATGACCCTGCTCGATGACTGGATAGCGTGCCGCGAAGGTCGCGTCGTGCTCGACAGCTCGCATTTTCTCGGCTTGTTCAAGGAGCATGGCAGCGACGCGGAGCTGGCGCAGATCTTTGCCGGCTTTGCCCAGGCCGATGCCTTGCAGGCGCGGGCGCAGCAGGTGCTGGCGGCAGGTTCGCTGGACAGCAGCCTGTACCTGTTGCCGCAGCGCGGCTGCGATGAAGGCCGGCTCAAGGCCGCGGCGCTGGCCTGGTGGAACGAACAGGCACGGTACTGCCTGTCCACCCAGGGGCCGTGGCCGGAGCAGGCCCACTGGCAGCCTGTGGTCGAGGTGGTAAGCCGCGAGGTGGCGTTGAAGGCGTTGCAGAGCGATGCGCCGAATGCCTGGGTGTTCGAGCATTTCGCCGACACGGTCATCGAGGACGTGCGTGACAGCCAACTGCCGATGTACGCGCTGCTCGAAGCGTTGTACGGGATTGCCGCTGACTATTACCTGGCGTGGTACATCGCGGCGCCGCTGCTGGCGCTGGAGGTGGATTTTGCGCGTTATTTCGAGCTGTGGCGGCTGGGGGGCATGAGCGTGGTGCTGCAGGACCGGCTGCTGGTGGCCGGTTGACAGGTATCAGCAGAGCCGGCATCGACGGCGAACAGGCCCGCACCGCCTGCCAAAACCTCCGGCACTGCCTGTAGACTCTCCAGCGCCCCGCACCTGTGCGGTTGATCGATCAAGCGTTGAGAGGATAGAGAATGAGTCTCTGGGATGACCTGAAAAAGAAAGCCGTCGACGCCAACCCCGAGCTTGCCGCCAAGGCGGCCCAGGCGCTGACCAAGGCCAGGGAACTGGCCGTGGAGGCCGGGCAGAAGGCCGCGCCGGTGCTCAAGGAGGCCAGCGAAAAGGCCGCTGCCTACGCCCAGGAGAAAACCCCGATCCTCAAGGCCCAGGCGCTCAAGGCCATCGACGACGCCAAGGTGCGCCGCGCCGAGCTCAAGGAGCGCGCCAGGCACGACAAGGCCGCGCGCGAGGAAATGGTGCGCACCATGTATGACATCAGCCTGTCGCCCGACGACCCCAATTTCATCGACGAGCCGTTCAACCACTACGATCGGCAGTTGCATTTCTTCGTGGTCACCGGCGAGATTCTCGACACCCAGAAGCGCAACCAGACCCACCTCAGCGCCAGCCACTCGCACCATTCCGGCGGCGGCTACATGATCGACGGCTACGGCTCCATCGGCGGCAGTTCGTCGTCGATGCACGTGAGCAGCCACAACATCCAGGAGCATGAGTTCTGGGTGAAGCTGCGCGATGGCAGGGAAGCGTGTTTCCAGTTCGCCGACAGCGCCGTGCGCATCCGCACCGGGCAGACAGTGAGCATGCTGTTCGCGCGCCCTGCCGACACCCAGACCGGGCAGATGGTGGCGCTGTACAACCACAGCTCGCAGGAAA
The DNA here is from genome assembly GCF_002478435.1 of Pseudomonas sp. UBA7500. NCBI lineage: Bacteria > Pseudomonadati > Pseudomonadota > Gammaproteobacteria > Pseudomonadales > Pseudomonadaceae > Pseudomonas > Pseudomonas sp. UBA7500. The sequence goes on from NZ_DLNW01000016.1 coordinate 39,240, forward strand.
ACCATGTGATCGCCGGGCCGGCCGCGATCAACCAGATATTCAACCTGTATACCGTCGAGCCCGGGCTGTTCAACGGCAATGACGTGACCACCCGGCGCAACCGCCTGCTGCAGGAGCTGGATCGGCGGCTGGGGCAGTTGGCCAGGTACTCGGCATTGCATGGCAACAGCCAGGGGCAGCTGATAGAGGGCGAGCGCACGGTCTGAGCCCGGCCTGCCCCTTTTGCGCGCCCATGAAAAAAGGCCCGGGTTTTCACCTGGGCCTTTTGTCGTAGATGGCGCACTCGGCGGGATTCGAACCCACGACCCCTGCCTTCGGAGGGCAGTACTCTATCCAGCTGAGCTACGAGTGCAACGCGGGCGCCATGATACCCATCTGCACCCTTGGCGTCCATCGCCAGTAATGTTGTGTTCGATTCCGAACACTCGCTGGCGCAAAAGTGACGTTGATCTGAAATTTCAGGGTCTGCTAGGCTTTTTGTTCTTTTTTTCGAACACCCTATTGTCCTTTGTTCCCGTTGATCCTAGGATTCGTTTGAGATTTCAAACGCTCTCCTTTTTCTACAAATCAATAATTCGCCCTGTGTTCGCACGGTGCAGTTAAGGAAGCCCGACATGCAGCTCAAAGACGCCCAGTTGTTCCGCCAGCAAGCCTTCGTCAACGGAGAGTGGCTGGACGCGGACAACGGTCAGACGATCCAGGTGACCAACCCGGCCACCGGTGAAGTGCTCGGCACCGTGCCTAAAATGGGCGCCGCCGAAACCCGTCGCGCCATCGAGGCCGCCGACAAGGCTCTGCCGGCCTGGCGCGCACTGACCGCCAAGGAGCGTGCTGGCAAGCTGCGCCGCTGGTTCGAACTGATGATCGAGCACCAGGACGACCTGGCCCGCCTGATGACCTCCGAGCAGGGCAAGCCATTGGCCGAAGCCAAGGGCGAAATCGCCTATGCCGCCTCGTTCATCGAGTGGTTCGCCGAAGAAGCCAAGCGTGTCTATGGCGACACCATCCCGGGCCACCAGCCCGACAAGCGCCTGATCGTGATCAAGCAGCCGATCGGCGTTACCGCGGCCATCACCCCGTGGAACTTCCCGGCTGCGATGATCACCCGCAAGGCCGGCCCGGCCCTGGCCGCTGGCTGCACCATGGTGCTCAAGCCCGCTTCGCAGACCCCGTACTCGGCCCTGGCCCTGGTCGAGCTGGCCACCCGTGCCGGCATCCCGGCTGGCGTGCTGAGCGTGGTCACCGGCAGCGCCGGCGACATCGGCAGCGAACTGACCGGCAACCCGATCGTGCGCAAGCTGTCCTTCACCGGCTCGACCGAAATCGGTCGCCAGCTGATGGCCGAATGCGCCAAGGACATCAAGAAGGTTTCCCTGGAGCTGGGCGGCAACGCTCCGTTCATCGTGTTCGACGACGCCGACCTGGACAAGGCCGTCGAGGGCGCGATCATCTCCAAGTACCGCAACAACGGCCAGACCTGCGTCTGCGCCAACCGTATCTACGTGCAGGACGGCGTCTACGACGTGTTCGCCGAGAAGCTCAAGGCGGCAGTCGCCAAGCTCAAGATCGGCAACGGCCTGGAAGACGGCACCACCACCGGCCCGCTGATCGACGGCAAGGCCGTGGCCAAGGTGCAGGAGCACATCGCTGACGCGGTGAGCAAGGGCGCCAAGGTACTGAGCGGCGGCAAGCTGATCGAAGGCAACTTCTTCGAGCCGACCATCCTCGTCGACGTGCCGAAAAGCGCTGCCGTGGCCAAGGAAGAAACCTTCGGCCCACTGGCTCCGCTGTTCCGTTTCAAGGACGAGGCCGAAGTCATCGCCATGTCCAACGACACCGAATTCGGCCTGGCCTCGTACTTCTATGCCCGCGACATGAGCCGTGTGTTCCGTGTCGCCGAAGCCCTGGAATACGGCATGGTCGGCATCAACACCGGCCTGATCTCCAACGAGGTCGCGCCGTTCGGTGGTATCAAGGCCTCGGGCCTGGGCCGCGAAGGCTCCAAGTACGGCATCGAGGACTACCTCGAAATCAAATACCTGTGCATCAGCGTCTGATCGCAGCGTAAGGCTTTACCTCTGCCAGCGGGGCGCGAGAGCGCCGTCCCGCTGGCCTTTTTTACACCGTGACATCCGGCCGCCTGGGCCCCTGCAGCAGTCGATCAACGCATGCTGCTGCAGTCGAATACCGGCCGCCCCGATCGAATCGCGCCACCTGCGTGTGGCGAAATGAGGACATTATGAGCAAGACCAACGAATCCCTGATGCAACGCCGTGTAGCCGCCGTCCCACGTGGCGTCGGCCAGATCCACCCGATCTTCGCCGAGTCGGCCAGGAACGCCACCGTGACTGACGTCGAAGGCCGCGAGTTCATCGACTTCGCCGGCGGTATTGCGGTACTCAACACCGGTCACGTGCATCCGAAAATCATCGCTGCCGTTGAAGCTCAACTGCACAAGCTGACCCACACCTGCTTCCAGGTACTGGCCTACGAGCCGTATGTCGAAGTGTGCGAAAAGATCAACGCGCTGATCCCGGGTGATTTCGCCAAGAAAACCCTGCTGGTCACCACCGGTTCCGAAGCCGTTGAAAACGCCATCAAGATCGCCCGTGCCGCCACCGGCCGTGCCGGCGTGATCGCCTTCACCGGCGCCTACCACGGTCGCACCATGATGACCCTGGGCCTGACCGGCAAGGTCGTACCGTACTCGGCCGGCATGGGCCTGATGCCAGGCGGCATCTTCCGCGCCATCTACCCGAACGAACTGCACGGTGTGAGCATCGACGACTCGATCGCTTCGATCGAACGCATCTTCAAGAACGACGCCGAAGCCAAGGATATCGCTGCGATCATCCTGGAGCCGGTCCAGGGCGAAGGCGGTTTCTACGTCGCGCCTAAAGAGTTCATGAAGCGTCTGCGCGACCTGTGCGACCAGCACGGCATCCTGCTGATCGCCGACGAAGTACAGACCGGCGCTGGCCGTACCGGTACCTTCTTCGCCATGGAACAGATGGGCGTCGCGCCTGACCTGACCACCTTCGCCAAATCCATCGCTGGCGGCTTCCCGCTGGCCGGTGTGTGCGGCAAGGCCGAGTACATGGACGCCATCGCTCCAGGCGGCCTGGGCGGCACCTACGCCGGTAGCCCGATCGCCTGCGCCGCGGCCCTGGCCGTGATGGAAGTGTTCGAGGAAGAAAAACTGCTGGACCGCAGCAAGGCAGTCGGCGAGCGTCTGGTCACTGGCCTGCGCAAGATCCAGGACAAGCACCCGATCATCGGTGACGTGCGTGCCCTGGGCTCGATGATCGCGGTCGAGGTGTTCGACAAGGCCGGTTCCCACACCCCTAACCCGACTGCCGTTGCAGCCGTCGTGGCCAAGGCGCGTGACAAGGGCCTGATCCTGCTGTCGTGCGGTACCTACGGCAACGTGCTGCGCATCCTGGTTCCGCTGACCTCGCCTGACGAGCAGCTGGACAAGGGCCTGGCCATCATCGAAGAGTGCTTCGCCGAACTGGCGTAAGTGTGACGCGATAGGAAAAAACCCGCCTCGGCGGGTTTTTTTTCGCCCAAAGCCCGACAAGGGCGCTAAGGTTTGCACAGGAGCTACCTTGGAAGACGCCCTGGATGGCGTGCATCGAGATGTCAGGAGAAGCCCGATGACCGTTTCAAACCCACCCACCGCACCCTGTGTGCTGATTGCCGAAGGCGACCCGTGGGTGCGTGACATGCTCAAGGACATGCTGCTCAGCGTGCGCTGCGATGCCCGCCTGCACGTCTGTGCCAATGGCCACGAGGCGCTGTCCGCGCTGGCCAGCCAACCCGATCTGATCATCGCCGCCCGCGAGCTGCCCGGTATCGACGGCCTGGACCTGCTGCGCAGCGTGCGCGCCAAGCGCCGCAGCTTGCCGTTCATCCTGATCAGCAGTCGCAGCGATGTGGCCAGCGTGCGCGAGGCGCTGCCGCTGGCGCCCACGGCGTACCTGAGCAAGCCGCTCAATGCCGAGCTGCTGCGCCAGCGCCTGGAGGAGCAACTGCTTGGTGCCGGCGAGGCGGTGGCCTGCCCGGTGCCGGCATTGCGCCCGGGCATCACCTTGTCGCGGTTTCTCGAAGACCACCGCAGCACCGCCGATGGCGGGCCGTTGCTGGCTGATGTGAAGCAGGCGATCAAGCACGCACTCAACCCCGAGGGGCTCAACCTCAAGGCACTGGAAGAAGAGATCCGCAACGACCCGCAGATCACCGCGGTGCTGATCGCTGCGGCCAACAGCGCGGCGCTGCATCGTGACGGTGCGGTGCAGACCCTGCTGCAGGCGTTGAACAAGCTGGGCACCACCCAGAGCATGAACCTGATCATGGGCCTGGCACTCAAGCGCAGCGCCAGGCTCAGCGACCCGTTGCTGTCACGCCATGCCGAGCATTTCTGGGGCCTGTCGCTGCACACGGCCGAGTATGCCGCCAGCCTGGCGCGGTCGATGGAGCTGGACCAGGAGCGTTGCTACTGTGCCGGCTTGCTGCATTGCCTGGGCGACCTGGCGTTGCTGCGCTGCCTGCAGGAGTGGAGCCTGGCCGGGGGCGAGCTGGACGAGGACGCGGTGCAGTTGTCGTTGAACGAGTATGGCGCTGCGTACGGCTCGGCGCTGCGTACCCGCTGGCGCTTGCCGCTGGAGCTGCGCGAACTGATTGCCTCGGTGTATCAGTTGGGGGGCGGGGTGTACTCGCGGGAGAACCTGATCTTGAACCTGGCCGGGCAGCTGGCGCGGCTGCCGGCCGAGCAGGGCCTGGAGCAGTTGGCCGAGAGCAAGACGGCGCGCCTGCTGAGGGTGGGGTTGGCGCAGCTGGAGCTGCTGCGCAAGGCCTGAGACCGCAATCGCGGGTCAAACCCGCTCCCACAAGGGCCCTGGTAAACCTGTGGGAGCGGGCTTGGCCCGCGATGGGGCCGGCTCAGGCGCCGGACGTTTCAGCCCCTGACAATCTGGTTCTTGCCCTGCCGCTTGGCCTGATACATCGCCGCATCCGCCCGTGCGAACAGGCTGTCGAGCACTTCATCCTCCTCATCGATACCGGTCAGCCCCTGGCTCACCGTCACCCCGAACACCTGTTCGTCCTGGCTGAAGCTAAGGCGCTGGATCTCGCGCTGCAGACGCTGCGCCACCTGCAGCGCCAGCTCCGGCGTGCACCCGGGAAACACCGCCGCGAACTCTTCGCCGCCAATGCGCCCGAACAGGTCGCCACGGCGCAGCACCGCCTTGCCGCTGTCGGCGATGCGTTGCAGCACCTGATCACCCGTCTGGTGCCCGTAGGTGTCGTTGACCTGCTTGAAGTCATCGATGTCCAGCAGCAGGAACGCCATCGGCGCCTGCTCCTGGCGTGCCTTTGCGAAGGTGTGGTGCGCGCATTCGAAAAAGTGCCGGCGGTTGCTGCTCTGGGTCAGCACGTCGGTGGTGGCCAGGCGCTGCAACTCGCCTTCGAGCTGCTTCTTTTCGGTGATGTCCTCGGCCATGCCGACCACGATCACGCCCTGTGCGCTATCGGCCTGCTGGTTGATGAAGCACTTGTCGCTGAGCCAGCGCACCTGCCCGTCGGCGGCGATGATGCGGTACTCGCGGTCTTCCACCGCGCCCTTGACCAGCACCTCGGCCAGGCTGCGTTCGGCGTACTCCAGGTCGTCGGGGTAGATGCTGTCGCGCCACTCGTTGTGATCGGCCAGCAGCAGACCGGCCGAGCGCCCGAAAATCCGCTCGTAGGCCGGGCTCACGTACAGCACGCGCCGGGTTTCCCAGTCCATGGCCCAGAGCACCGCGTTGACACTGTCCAGCAGCGAGCTGAACAGCTGCTCGCGCTCGCTCAGGCGCGCGACTTCACCCTGGGCATGCAGCAGGGCCAGCAAGGTGTGCGCGGGATGCGACGGTGGGCTGAACGACGGGGACGGCGGGTTCTTGTTGACCATGTGCACGAAGCGTCTCGAAAAGCGGAATCGAAAGGCGAAGGGCGTGCGGCCTGACACGGCCCGCCACGCGGGCGATATGCCAGTCAGAGTGAAAATCGAAGGGAGAGTTCCTCAGGCGCGCCCCAGGACGGGGCGCACCGATCAACGGCGTCAGGCCAGGGCAGGGCGCAGCGAGTAGGTCTTGAGCTGTGCGGCGAAGTCGCGCAGCGACTGGATACCGCTGGCCTCGGCCTCGTGCACCCAGTCCTTCATCGCGGCCAGCATGTCGTGGCCGTTGGCGCTGGTGCGTGCCCAGATCTGCTGCAGGGCCAGGCGCTTCTCGTAGATGGTCTTGAGTGCCTGGCTGTGCGCCAGCATCGACTCGATGCGCTGGTGGTGGCGGTCTTCGAGCAGGCTCGGCTCACGCGAAAGCAGGCGCTTGGCGCGGCGGAACTGGTGGCGCACCGAGTCGTCCACGCGCATCAGCTCCTGCTTGACCAGCGGCGCGATCACCAGCTTGCGGTACTGCGCCATGATCTGGAAGCGGTTGTTGAGGATCGCCATGGCGGTGTCCATGTCGAGCTGGCCCTTGCCCTCGACGCGGTGCGCGATGGGCGCCACGCGCTGCACCTTGGCCAGGCGCAGCCAGGTGAACAGCTTGATCCACGCCCAGCCCATGTCGAACTCCCAGCGCCTGACCGAAAGCTTGGCCGAGTTGGGGTAGGTGTGGTGGTTGTTGTGCAGCTCTTCGCCGCCGATGATGATGCCCCACGGCACCAGGTTGGTGGCGGCATCGCGGCATTCGAAGTTGCGGTAGCCCACCGCGTGGCCCAGGCCGTTGACCACGCCGGCGGCCCAGAACGGAATCCACATCATCTGCACTGCCCAGATGGTGATGCCGATGGTGCCGAACAGCAGCACGTCGATCAGCGCCATCAGCGCGATGCCGCCCAGCTTGTAGCGCGAGTACAGGTTGCGTTCGATCCAGTCCTCGGGGCAGTTCTTGCCGTAGATGCGCAGGGTCTCGGGGTTCTGCGCCTCTTCGCGGTACAGCTCGGCACCCGTGCGCAGCACCGTGGACAGGCCCTTGATGACCGGGCTGTGCGGGTCGTCGACGGTTTCGCACTTGGCGTGGTGTTTGCGGTGGATGGCGGTCCATTCGCGGGTGTTCTGCGCCGTGGTCAGCCACAGCCAGAAGCGGAAGAAGTGCTTGAGCCCGGCATTGAGCTCCAGGGAGCGGTGCGCGGAATAGCGGTGCAGATAAACCGTGACCGCGACGATCGTCACGTGGGTCATCAGCAGGGTGACGGCCAGCAGTTGCCAGGCTGACAGGTCGAGAAAACCGTTGTACCACATAGGCGGGTGGGCCCTCGTAAAGCGAAAGAAACAGCGCAAAGTATTATCCCTACCCTACTAAATAAAACCAGTCGGCGTTTTAGATAGGAGGTCACGGGATATTTCTACCCCTATAATGGCCATCATTTTGCCCTGGGTTCCAGCGACTCTATGTCTGTATCCGTTCGAGACGCCCTGCGTATGTCCGCGCTGTATCTGGTGCTGTCGGTCATGTGGTTGGTGCTGTCTGATCAAATACTGAGCAATCTTTTCGATGATCCCGCCCAGCTGGCACGCTGGGAGCTGATCAACGCCTACGCGTGGATGGGCTGCAGCGCTGCGCTGATCTTCGTGTCGCGCTGGCGCCTGCTCAATTTCATCGGCGTGGGCGCGCGCCTGCGCCGCGAGGACCGCGAGCGCCTGCGCATGGCCGCAGCGGTGTTCGACAGCACCCTCGAAGGGGTGCTGGTGAGCGACCGCGACGGCCTGATCGTGCACGTCAACCGGGCGTTCATGCAGATCACCGGCTACCAGAAGGACGAGGTGCTGGGCCAGCGCCCGAGCAAGTTCAAGTCGGGCCGCCACGACACCGCGTTCTACCAGCAGATATTCGCCACCCTGGCCGAGAAGGGCGAATGGAGCGGCGAAATCTGGAACCGGCGCAAGAATGGCGAGATCTACCCGCAGTGGCAGACCATCTGCGCCATTCACGACGACAGCGGCCAGCTGACCCACTACGTGGCGGTGTTCAGCGACATCAGCGCGATCAAGCACACCGAGCGCGAGCTGGCGCACCTGGTGCACCACGACCCGCTCACCGACCTGCCCAACCGCCTGCTGTTCAACGACCGGGTCAAGCAGACCCTGGCTGCGGCCCAGGCCAACAAGCGCGGCTGTGCCCTGTTGCTGCTGGACCTGGACCACTTCCAGAGCATCAACGACAGCCTCGGCCACAACACCGGCGACCAGTTGCTCAAGGCCGTGAGCGAACGCCTGCTGGCCCAGCTGGGCACCGGCATGACCCTGGCGCGGCTGGGCGGCGACGAGTTTGCCGTGCTGTCCGAGAACTGCGCCCAGGTCGGCCAGGCCGCTGCCTTGGCGCAAGGCATCATCGATTGCCTCAAGGAGCCGTTCGAGCTCGACCACCATCGCCTGTTCACCAGCGTCAGCATCGGCATCAGCCTGTTCCCCAGCGATGCGCTGAGCGCCGAGCAATTGCTGCGCAACGCCGACTCGGCGCTGTTCAAGGCCAAGGGCAATGGCCGCTCGGGGTACGCCCTGTACACCGAGGAGCTGACTGCCCATGCCCAGCAGCGGGTCGAGACGGCCGGCGAGTTGCGCCGGGCCCTGGAGCAGCAGGAGCTGCGGGTGTACTACCAGCCGGTGCACGACCTGCTCACCGGCGCCATGATCGGCGTCGAGGCTCTGGTGCGCTGGCAGCACCCCGAGCGCGGGCTGGTGCCGCCGGGCGAGTTCATCCCGATTGCCGAACGCACCGGGCTGATTGCCGAGATCGACACCTGGGTGATGCGCCAGGCCTGCCAGCAGATGGTGCAGTGGCAGGCCGAGGGCAAGGCCCTGAGGTTTGTCGCGGTCAACGTGTCCAGCCGCCTGTTCGGCAAGCGCAGCCTGTACCAGCTGGTGGCCCAGGTGCTGCACGACACCGGGCTGGACCCGGCGCGGCTGGAGGTCGAGGTGACCGAAAGCGCGGTGATGGAAGACCCCGAGGTGGCGCTGGAGCAGTTGCACCGCCTGCGCGAGCTGGGCCTACAACTGGCCATCGACGATTTCGGTACCGGTTACTCCTCGCTGCTGCGGCTCAAGCGCCTGCCGGTGCAGAAGCTCAAGATCGACCAGGGCTTCGTGGCGGGCCTGCCCCACGACGATGATGACGTCGCCATCGTGCGGGTGATCATCGCCCTGGCGCGCAGCATGGGCATGCAGATCCAGGCCGAGGGCATCGAAGAGGCCGAGCAGGCGCGCTTCCTGCTGGAGCAGCAGTGCGACATGGGCCAGGGCTACTGGTACGGTCGACCGGTGCCGGCGCAGCAACTGCGCTGGTCCTGAGGGCCCTTTCGCGGGGCAAGCCCGCTCCCACAGGGGCCGGTGGAGAACCTTGTGGGAGCGGGCTTGACCCGCGATGGGCTGCAAAGCAGCCCGCCTCTACACTTTTTAGTTATATAAAAATTCTTAAATAGTATTTTTAAGAATATTCCACCCTCTCTAAGATTGCCCTCAAGCCAGGCGCAGTCGTCCCCTTCAGATGCAGCTGCACGGCACCCCTTATTTCCAGGAGCACGAGCATGAGCGCATCTCTGCGTAGCGTTGACGGACAGGACGAAGCCACCATTCTGCGCGAGATCCAGAGCGCATTGCGCGACCTGCGTTTCGGCGCGGTGGAAATCACCGTGCACAACGCCCAGGTCGTGCAGATCGAACGCAAGGAAAAATTCCGCCTGCAGAATCCAGGCAACAAGCCCAGCTGATTCAGCCCTCTAATTAGAAAAAAATACGCCAATCGGGAGCTTCACCATGTCCATCCGCCGTTATGCCCTGGCCGCACTGGCCAGTGCCGTGTTTGCCGGTTCCGCCATCGCCAAGGACTACGAGCTGTTGAACGTGTCCTATGACCCCACCCGCGAGCTGTATCAGCAGTACAACGCCGAATTCATCAAGCACTGGCAGCAGGCGCACCCGGACGACAAGGTCAAGATCCAGCAGTCCCACGGTGGCTCGGGCAAGCAGGGCCGTGCGGTGATCGACGGCCTGCGCGCCGACGTGGTGACCCTGGCCCTGGCCGGCGACATCGACGAAATCGCCAAGCTCGGCAAGACCCTGCCGGAGAACTGGCAGACCCGCCTGCCCGACGCCAGCACCCCGTACACCTCGACCATCGTGTTCCTGGTGCGCAAGGGCAACCCCAAGGGCATCAAGGACTGGGGCGACCTGATCAAGAAGGACGTGTCGGTGATCACGCCCAACCCGAAAACCTCCGGTGGCGCGCGCTGGAACTTCCTCGCCGCCTGGGCCTACGGCCTGAAGGCCGGCGGCAGCGAAGCCAAGGCCCAGGAATACGTGCAGGAGCTGTTCAAGCATGTGCCGGTACTGGACACCGGCGCCCGCGGCTCGACCATCACCTTCGTCAACAACGGTCAGGGCGACGTGCTGCTGGCCTGGGAAAACGAAGCCTTCCTGGCCCTCAAGGAAGACGGTGGCGCCGACAAGTTCGACATCGTCGTGCCGTCGCTGTCGATCCTGGCCGAGCCGCCGGTGGCGGTGGTGGACAAGAACGCCGAGAAAAAGGGCAATACCGCGATCGCCACCGAATACCTCAAGTACCTGTACAGCCCGGCCGGCCAGAAGATCGCCGCCGAGAACTTCTACCGCCCGCGTGACGAGAAGGTCGCTGCCGAATACGCCAAGCAGTTCCCTAAACTCGAACTGGTGACTATCGACAAAGACTTCGGTGGCTGGAAAACTGCGCAGCCCAAGTTCTTCAACGATGGTGGTGTGTTCGACCAGATCTACACGGCGCAGTGATGCGTGGCCGTTAGGATAATCGCCATTCAGTAGCCAGCATGGGCCCGGGATTCGTCTCGGGCTTCGTGCGTTAAACCAGGGACTTCTATGTCGCGTCGTATCTCCCCCGTCATACCCGGCTTCGGGCTGACGCTGGGCTACACCTTGGTGTACCTCAGCCTGATAGTGCTCATACCGCTGGCGGCCATGTTCATCCATGCCGCCCAGCTCACCTGGGACCAGTTCTGGACCATCGTCACCGCACCCCGGGTGCTGGCCGCGCTCAAGCTCAGCTTCAGCACCGCGTTCTATGCGGCGCTGATCAACGGCGTGATCGGCACGCTGCTGGCCTGGGTGCTGGTGCGCTACACCTTCCCAGGGCGCAAGGTCATCGATGCGATGATCGACCTGCCGTTCGCCCTGCCCACCGCCGTGGCCGGCATCGCCCTGACCGCGCTGTATGCGCCGTCCGGTCTGGTGGGCCAGTTCGCCACCGACCTGGGCTTCAAGATCGCCTACACGCCGCTGGGCATCACCCTGGCGCTGACCTTCGTGACCCTGCCGTTCGTGGTGCGCACGGTGCAGCCGGTGCTGGCCGACATCCCGCGCGAGGTCGAAGAGGCCGCCGCGTGCCTGGGGGCCAAGCCGCTGCAGGTGTTCCGCTACGTGCTGGCGCCGGCGCTGCTGCCGGCCTGGCTGACCGGCTTCGCGCTGGCCTTCGCACGGGGTGTGGGCGAGTACGGTTCGGTGATCTTCATCGCCGGCAACATGCCGATGAAGACCGAGATCCTGCCGTTGCTGATCATGGTCAAGCTCGACCAGTACGACTACACCGGCGCCACTGCCATCGGCGTGATGATGCTGGTGGTTTCCTTCATCCTGCTGCTGCTGATCAACCTGTTGCAGCGGCGCATCGAAACCCCGTGAAGGAGGCCTGACCCATGTCTGCATCATCTGTTGGTGTGGCCGCTTCGGCCAACGCTGCCCGCCGTGGCAGCGCGATTTCACGGCGCGTGCTGATCGGCCTCGGCTGGCTGATCTTCGCGCTGTTTCTGCTGCTGCCGCTGTTCATCGTGGTGTCCCAGGGCCTGAAGATGGGCCTGGGCACCTTCTTCGAGGCGATCTTCGAGCCCGACGCGCTGTCGGCGCTCAAGCTCACCCTGATCGCGGTGGCCATCTCGGTGCCGCTGAACCTGGTGTTCGGGGTCAGCGCGGCGTGGTGCGTGAGCAAGTACAGCTTCCCCGGCAAGAGCATCCTGGTGACCCTGATCGACCTGCCGTTCTCGGTGTCGCCGGTGATAGCCGGTCTTGTCTACGTGCTGATGTTCGGTGCCCAGGGCTTCTTCGGCCCGTGGCTGCAGGACCATGACATCCAGATCGTGTTCGCCCTGCCCGGCATCGTGCTGGCGACCATCTTCGTCACCGTGCCGTTCGTGGCGCGCGAGCTGATCCCACTGATGCAGGAGCAGGGCACCCAGGAAGAGGAGGCTGCACGCCTGCTCGGGGCCAACGGCTGGCAGATGTTCTGGCACGTCACCGTACCCAACATCAAATGGGGCCTGATCTATGGCGTGGTGCTGTGCACGGCGCGCGCGATGGGCGAGTTCGGTGCGGTGTCGGTGGTGTCCGGGCATATTCGCGGGGTGACCAACACCTTGCCGCTGCATGTCGAGATCCTCTACAACGAATACAACCATGTCGCGGCCTTCAGCGTGGCCAGCCTGCTGCTGATCCTGGCGCTCTTCATCCTGCTGCTCAAGCAGTGGAGCGAGTCCCGCATTAACCGCCTGCGCCACAGCGCCGCGGAGGAATAATTCATGTCGATCGAAGTTCGTAACGTCAGCAAGCGCTTCAACGCTTTCCAGGCCCTGGACAGCATCAACCTGGATATCCACAGCGGCGAGCTGGTAGCGCTGCTGGGCCCGTCCGGCTGCGGCAAGACCACCCTGCTGCGCATCATCGCCGGGCTCGAGACGCCGGACCAGGGCAGCATCGTGTTCCATGGCGAGGACGTGTCGGGGCACGACGTGCGTGATCGCAACGTCGGCTTCGTGTTCCAGCACTACGCGCTGTTTCGCCACATGAGCGTGTTCGACAACGTCGCCTTCGGCCTGCGCATGAAGCCCAAGGGCGAGCGCCCGAACGAGACGCGCATTGCCGAGAAGGTCCACGAGCTGCTGAACATGGTGCAGCTGGACTGGCTCAGCGACCGCTACCCCGAGCAACTGTCCGGTGGCCAGCGCCAGCGTATCGCCCTGGCGCGGGCGCTGGCGGTAGAGCCCAAGGTGCTGCTGCTGGACGAGCCGTTCGGTGCGCTGGACGCCAAGGTGCGCAAGGAGCTGCGTCGCTGGCTGGCGCGGTTGCACGAAGACATCAACCTGACCTCGGTGTTCGTGACCCACGACCAGGAAGAAGCCATGGAAGTGGCCGACCGTATCGTGGTGATGAACAAGGGCGTGATCGAGCAGATCGGCTCGCCGGGCGAGGTATACGAGAACCCGGCCAGCGACTTCGTCTACCACTTTCTGGGCGACTCCAACCGCCTGCACCTGAGCGAGGACCACCACGTGCTGTTCCGTCCGCACGAAGTGTCGCTGTCGCGACAGGAGGTGGAAGGCCACCACGCAGCTGAAGTGCGTGACATCCGCCCGTTGGGCGCGACCACGCGGGTGACGCTGAAGGTGGAAGGGCAGAGCGAGCTGATCGAGGCCGAGGTGGTCAAGGACCACGACAGCCTGACTGGGTTGGCCCGAGGCGAGACGTTGTTCTTCAAGCCGAAGGTGTGGCAGAAGGTCGGCAGTATCTGAGGCCTCACGGGCCTCATCGCGGGTCAAGC
>NZ_DLNW01000027.1:0-277613 GCF_002478435.1 Pseudomonas sp. UBA7500
GCCCGGGCCCGGCCGCCGCCGTTGGCGTTTGCAGAGAACACGCAATGCCGCTGTCCAACGTTCACATCCTTCACCAGGATGCCGCCATCCTGGTGGTCAACAAGCCGACCCTGCTGCTGTCCGTGCCGGGGCGCGCCGACGACAACAAGGATTGCCTGATCACCCGCCTGCAGGAAAACGGCTACCCCGACGCCCTGATCGTGCACCGTCTGGATTGGGAAACCTCGGGGATCATCCTGCTGGCGCGCGACGCCGACAGCCACCGCGAGCTGTCGCGCCAGTTCCATGACCGTGAAACCGAGAAGGCCTACACCGCACTGTGCTGGGGCCAGCCTGCGCTGGACAGCGGCAGCATCGACCTGCCGTTGCGCTACGACCCGCCCACCAAGCCACGGCACGTGGTGGACCACGAGCAGGGCAAGCATGCGCTGACCTTCTGGCGCATCGTCGAGCGCTGTGGCGATCATTGCCGGGTGGAGCTCACGCCGATTACCGGGCGTTCGCACCAGTTGCGCGTGCACATGCTGTCGATCGGGCATCCGCTGCTGGGGGATCGACTGTACGCCTACCCCGAGGCCCTGGCGGCGCATGAGCGGTTGTGTCTGCATGCCAGCATGCTGAGCTTCACCCACCCGGTGAGCGGCGAGCGACTGCGCTTCGAGTGCCCGGCGCCGTTCTGATACACCGCGGCGCGGCCATCGCGGGTCANNGATATGGCCCTGCCGAACCTGGGGGGAGCGGGCTTGCCCCGCGATAGGGCCCACGCAAATCCGTGATCAATACGTTAAACTCGCGCCACTGCTGTCTGGAGTGACCTATGCGCGATGCACTGAACCAAGGCCTGATCGACTTTCTCAAGGCCTCCCCCACGCCGTTCCACGCCACCGCCAGCCTGTCGCAGCGCCTCGAGGCCGCCGGCTACCAGCGCCTGGACGAACGTGACAGCTGGGCCACCACGCCCGGCGGACGCTACTACCTGACCCGCAACGACTCCTCGATCATTGCCATCAAGCTCGGCCGCCATTCGCCGCTGCTCGACGGCATTCGCCTGGTCGGCGCCCACACCGACAGCCCCTGCCTGCGCGTCAAGCCACAGCCCGAACTGCAGCGCCAGGGCTTCTGGCAGCTGGGCGTGGAAGTCTACGGTGGCGCCCTGCTGGCCCCCTGGTTCGACCGCGACCTGTCGCTGGCCGGGCGCGTGACCTTCCGCCGCGACGGCAAGGTCGAAAGCCAGCTGATCGACTTCAAGCAGCCCATCGCGGTGATCCCCAACCTGGCGATCCACCTCAACCGCAGCGCCAACGAAGGCTGGGCGATCAACCCGCAGACCGAGCTGCCACCGATCCTGGCCCAGGTGGCCGGTGACGAGCGCGTCGACTTTCGCGCCCTGCTCACCGAGCAACTGGCCCGCGAACATGGCCTGAACGCCGACGTGGTGCTGGACTACGAGCTGAGCTTCTACGACACCCAGGACGCCGCCGTGGTCGGCCTGCATGGCGACTTCATCGCCGGCGCGCGGCTGGACAACCTGCTGTCGTGCTACGCCGGCCTGCAGGCCCTGCTGGCCGCCGACAGCGACGAGACCTGCGTACTGGTGTGCAACGACCACGAAGAGGTCGGCTCCAGCTCCGCCTGCGGCGCCGACGGCCCGATGCTGGAACAGACCCTGCGCCGCCTGCTGCCCGACGGTGACGATTTCGTCCGGGCCATCCAGCGCTCGCTGCTGGTGTCGGCCGACAATGCCCACGGCGTGCACCCCAACTACGCCGACCGGCACGACGGCAACCACGGGCCCAAGCTCAACGCCGGCCCGGTGATCAAGGTCAACAACAACCAGCGCTACGCCACCAACAGCGAAACCGCCGGTTTCTTCCGCCACCTGTGCATGGCCGAGGAAGTGCCGGTGCAGAGCTTCGTGGTGCGCAGCGACATGGGCTGCGGCTCGACCATCGGCCCGATCACCGCCAGCCACCTGGGTGTGCGCACGGTGGACATCGGCCTGCCGACGTTTGCCATGCACTCGATCCGCGAGCTGTGCGGCAGCCAGGACCTGGCGCACCTGGTCAAGGTGCTGACCGCGTTCTACCTGAGCCGCGATCTGCCCTGACCTGACAGGCCTGCGCCCACAGCACTGCGGTGATCGCCAAACAGGCGCCGTACCTGTGGGCGCTGGCTTGCCAGCGAAGAGGCCACGACTGACCCCCATCAACCCGCGCGCAAACATTTGGCGCTATGCTTGCCCATCATTACACTTCCTACAGCATAAGGACCTTGCGCATGTCCGAGTTTCAAACGATGTTCCTCCCGGTGATCGCCGGGTTGATCCTGCTCACCGTCGGCTTCAGCATGCGCGAGCGCAACAGCGGGGTGCTGATGATGTGGATCGGCATGCTGGGCATCCTGGGCATCATGGTGTGGAAGATCCTCGAGAAACTCACCTGACAAATGCTCTACACTCGGGCGATTGAGTGTTCGAGGTTGATCGTCCGGTGCCTGCCTTCCTGCGTTTCCTGTCCCTGCTGCTGATTCTGTTCCTGCCCCTGGGCCACGCACACGCGGCCGGCCTTCCGGGCCTGCTTGGCGGTTCGAGCAAACCCCAGCCCGAGGCGACTGAACCCCTCGCGCAATCGCTCGACGATGTCATCAAGAACCTCGAGAACGACCAGCAACGCAGCAAGCTGCTGGCCGACCTGAAGAAGCTGCGCGACGCCACCAGGCAAGCCCAGCCCAGTGCCGAGCAAGGTGTGCTGGGCCTGATCGGCACCACCTTCAACGAACTGGAAAAGCAGTTCAGCGGCGAGGCCAGCCCGTTCAACCGCTGGAGCCGCGAACTGGAACTGGCCCAGATCGAGCTCAGTGCGCGGGTGGTGCCGGTGCATGAATGGCCGACGATCCTGTTCGGTTTCGCCGCCATCATCGCGCTCTGGAGCCTGCTGGCCTACGCGCTGAACTGGGTCAGCCACCAGGTACGCCTGCGCTTCGGCCTCACCGAAGAGCTGCCGCAACACCCGCGCACCTGGGACCTGGTGCGCTTCGCCCTGCGCAAGCTCGGGCCTTGGTTGGTGGCGCTGATCATCACCGTGTACCTGAGCTTTGCCCTGCCCTCTTCGCTGGGCAAGTCGATGGCCATGGTACTGGCCTACGCCCTGGTGGTCGGCACCTGCTTCTCGGCCATCTGCGTGATCGCCTTCTCGCTGCTCGATGGCCCGCACCGCCACCGCGCCCTGTACATCCTGCGCCACCGCGCGTTCCGTCCGCTGTGGCTGATCGGCAGCTTTGCCGCCTTCGGCGAGGCGATGAACGACCCACGCATGGCCGCTGCCCTGGGCGACCACCTGGCGCACACCCTGGCGACCCTGGCCAACATTCTGGCTGCGCTGTCCACCGGGCTGTTCATCCTGCGCTTTCGCCGCCCCATCGCGCACCTCATTCGCAACCAGCCGCTGTCTCGGCGCCTGACGCGCCGCGCCCTGAGCGAC
Organism: Pseudomonas sp. UBA7500; assembly: GCF_002478435.1. Taxonomy (NCBI): domain Bacteria; kingdom Pseudomonadati; phylum Pseudomonadota; class Gammaproteobacteria; order Pseudomonadales; family Pseudomonadaceae; genus Pseudomonas; species Pseudomonas sp. UBA7500. The sequence continues at coordinate 3,480 of NZ_DLNW01000027.1, forward strand.
ACCATCGAGATCCTCGGCACCTTCTGGTACCTGCCGGCCCTGGTGCTGGTGGGCATTTCGCTGTTCGCCACGTTCGTGTCCGCCGGCGACACCAGCACGGCCCTGCGCCAGTCGCTGATGTGCACGGTGCTGGTGGTGATGTGCATGGTGGTCAATGGCCTGGTGCGCCGCCATGCGCTCAAGCCGCAGCGGGCCAACCGGCGCCAGGCGGTCTACGCCGAACGTCTCAAGAGCTTTGGCTACACCCTGGTGCACCTGCTCATCTGGCTGGTGTTCATCGAGCTGGGCCTGCGTGTATGGGGCTTCTCGCTGATCGGTTTCACCGAGGGCGAAGGCCACGAGGTCGCGGTGCGCGTGTTCGGCCTGGCCGGTACGCTGATCGCCGCCTGGCTGGTGTGGATCCTCAGCGACACCGCCGTGCACCACGCACTCACCCGCTCGCGCAAGGGCCTGGCCAATGCCCGTGCGCAAACCATGATGCCGCTGATCCGCAACGTGCTGTTCGTGGCCATCTTCATCATCGCGGTGATCGTGGCCCTGGCCAACATGGGCATGAACGTCACGCCGCTGCTGGCCGGTGCCGGTGTGATCGGCCTGGCCATCGGCTTTGGTGCGCAATCGCTGGTGGCCGACCTGATCACCGGCCTGTTCATCATCATCGAGGACTCCCTGGCCATCGATGATTATGTGGATGTCGGCGGCCACCTGGGGACCGTCGAAGGCCTGACCATCCGTACCGTGCGCCTGCGCGACATCGACGGCATCGTGCACACCATCCCGTTCAGCGAGATCAAGAGCATCAAGAACTACTCGCGCGAATTCGGCTACGCGATCTTCCGTATCGCCATCCCCTACAACATGAGCATCGACAAGGCCATCGGCCTGGTTCGCGACGTGGGCCAGAAGATGCGCAGCGATCCGCTGCAACGGCGCAATATCTGGTCGCCGCTGGAGTTCCAGGGGGTGGAGAGCTTCGAGTCCGGCTCGGCGGTGCTGCGCGCGCGCTTCAAGACCGCGCCGATCAAGCAATGGGAGGTGTCGCGGGCATTCAACCTGGCGCTCAAGCGCCAGCTCGACGAAGCCGGGCTGGACCTGGCTACCCCGCGTCTTTCGGTGCAGGTGGTGACCGCCGGCGGTGGCCCCGCGCAGGACACCGCCCCCGCCGACAGCAACGCCTAGCCCGCCTCGGCCACGATGCGAATCGCATCGTGGCGCCAGTACTCCAGGTCGCAGTCGATCAGCCGCCCGTGCTGGTCGCTGTTGACCCGGGTGATATGCAGGCCGGCACTGCCGGCCGACACCTTCAGCGCCATCGCCGCCGCCACCGGCAACGCGGTGGGTAGCGTCTCGAAACGCACCCGGCCATAGGCGATGCCGTAGTGCAGCGCGTACAGCTCGGTCAGCGACTGGCTCAGGTCGAAATCCAGAATCCCGGCAAAGTACTCGGGGTTGAGGTAGTGCTCGGCGTAGAGCACCGCGCGCCCATCGATACGCCGCAGGCGGCAGATCTGGATCACGCTGGACAGCGCCGGCAACTGCAGGCGCGCACAGATCGCCGCCGGCGCCGGCTGCAGACGGGCCGACAACAGCTCGGTGGCCGGCTGTCGGCCCTGGTCGCGCACCATGGCGTGGAAGTGGCTGCGCTCGATCAGGTCATAGCTCAGGCGCTGGGGCGCCACGAACCAGCCACGGCGTTCCTCGCGGTAGATCAGCCCGCAGGCCTCCAGTTGCACCAGCGCCTCGCGCAGGGTGATACGCGTGGTATCGAACACCTCGCTGAGCTTGCGTTCGGCCGGCAACTTGCAGCCGGGCGCCAGCAGGCCATGCTCGATCTGCTCTTGCAGGGCATTGCATATGGCTGTTACTGCACGCGTGGGCAGTCGATGCATCAAGGGTTACCTATCTGGACTAGTCCAGCCTGGTGCGTGTGCCAGAACGGCGCAGCGACGATGGCCGGGCGGAGTAACCAAAGCCTAGGCAATCCACATGAACGGCACATGACAGTGCGCCGGACGGTCACGCACAGGCCCGGTCGAGCGCGGTCAAGGCGTTGCGGATCAAGCACTTGAAACTGGTCTACGCTCTATTTTCAGGGCCGCTGCACACACCTGGCGCGGCGCCTTCGACATCAAACTGTCATGCAACCGGCCTACCTTGGCTCGGGTATTGCTGACCTAGACCAACCGAATCGAAACCCTCTCAGCGTTTTGCACGGCACCCATCAAGGAGCTTCGGATGAAACAGCTTTTTCTGGCCTCACTGTTAGGCACCAGTATTGCCCTGTGCACCTCGGCCATGGCCGCGGACACCGACCTCAAGGCCCTGGAGGACGCCGCCCGCAAGGAAGGCGTCGTCAACAGCGTCGGCATGCCCGATGCATGGGCCAACTGGAAGGGCACCTGGGCGGACCTGGCGAGCAAGTACGGCCTCAAGCACATGGACACCGACATGAGCTCGGCCCAGGAAGTGGCCAAGTTCGATGCCGAGAAAGACAACGCCAGCGCCGATATCGGCGACGTCGGCGCCGCCTTCGGCCCCATTGCGCTGGCCAAGGGCGTGACCCAGCCGTACAAACCCAGCACCTGGGAGCAGATACCGACCTGGGCCAAGGACCAGGACGGACACTGGGCACTGGCCTATACCGGCACCATCGCCTTCATCATCAACAAGCAGCTGGTCAAGGAAGAAGACATTCCCAAGACCTGGCACGACCTGGAAAAGGGCAAGTACAAGGTCGCCATCGGTGACGTCGGCACCGCTGCCCAGGCGGCCAACGGTGTACTGGCTGCAGCCATTGCCTACAAGGGCGACGAGTCCAACATCGAGCCGGGCCTGCAACTGTTCACCAAGCTGGCCCAGCAGAAGCGCCTGTCGCTGGCCAACCCGACCATCCAGACCCTTGAGAAGGGCGAGATCGAGGTCGGCGTGGTGTGGGACTTCAACGGCCTGAGCTACCGCGAGCAGATCGATCCGAAACGCTTCGAGGTGCTGATCCCGTCCGACGGCTCGGTGATGTCCGGCTACACCACCATCATCAACAAGTACGCCAAGCACCCGAACGCCGCCAAGCTGACCCGTGAATACATCTTCAGCGATGCCGGGCAGACCAACCTGGCCATCGGCCATGCGCGGCCGATTCGTGCCGAGCACCTGAAGCTGCCGGCGGACGTGCAGGCCAAGCTGCTGCCCAACGAGCAGTACGCGCCGGCGCAGCCGATCAAGGATGCAGCGGCATGGGAAGCCACCTCCAAGGCCCTGCCGCAGAAGTGGCAGGAGCAGGTCATCATCGAGATGGAGTGAAACCATCGCGGGTCAGGCACGCTCCCACAAGGAGCGGGCTTGACCCGCGATGTGGTCATCGCTGTCACCGGAGCCACCCATGAACCACAACGTCATCCTCGTCATCCTCGACGGCCTCAACCACCAGGTGGCCCACCACGCCATGGGCCACCTGCATGCCTATGTAGAAGCAGACCGCGCCGCCCTGTACCGCCTGGAATGCGAACTGCCGGCACTGTCGCGACCACTCTACGAATGCATCCTCACCGGTGTGCCGCCGATCGACAGCGGCATCGTGCACAACAACGTCACGCGCCTGTCCACCCAACGCAGCATTTTCCACTACGCCCGCGACGCCGGGCTGAGCACCGCCGCCGCGGCCTACCACTGGGTCAGCGAGCTGTACAACCGCTCCCCTTTCGAACCGCTGCGTGACCGCCACACCCATGCGCCGAAACTGCCGATCCAGCATGGCCTGTTCTACTACGCCGACCACTACCCCGACTCGCACCTGTTCGCCGACGCCGAGTACCTGCGGCGCAAGCACGCACCGAACTTCCTGCTGGTGCATCCGATGAACATCGACGATGCCGGGCACAAGCACGGCCTGGACAGCAGCCAGTACCGCAACAGCGCACGCAGCGCCGATATCCTGCTGGCCGACTACCTCAGCACCTGGCTGCAGGACGGCTACCAGGTGCTGATCACCGCCGACCACGGCATGAACAACGACCGCTCGCACAACGGCGTGTTGCCCGAGGAGCGCGAAGTGCCGCTGTTCGTGTTCGGCGATGCGTTCAGCCTCGACCCGGCCGCCAAGCCCCTGCAGACCGAACTGTGCGGCACCGTATGCGAACTGCTCGGCATCCCCCACGACAAGCCGGTATGCCGGGAGCTGCTCTCGTGAACTCGATCACCCGTGGCAAATGGCTGGCGCTGTTGTGCCTGCTGCCCTTCGCGGTATTTTTCATCATCTTCCAGATCGCCCCGCTGACCTGGGTGGCCGTGCACAGCCTGCAGGCCGAAAGCGGCTGGGGCCTGGACAATTTCAGCAAGGTGCTGGGCTCGAAGTTCTACCGCCAGGCCATCCAGCACAGCCTGGAGATCAGCTTCTGGTCGAGTCTGTTCGGCATCCTGATCGCCATCCTGGGCAGCTATTCGCTGCGCAAGGTGGACTCGCGCCTGCGCGACTTCGTCAACGCCTTCGCCAACATGACCAGCAACTTCTCCGGCGTGCCGCTGGCCTTCGCCTTCATCATCCTGCTCGGCTTCAACGGCGCGCTGACCCTGCTGCTCAAGCAGGCCGGGATCATCGAGGACTTCAACCTCTACTCCAAGACCGGGCTGATCATCCTCTATACCTACTTCCAGATCCCGCTGGGCGTACTGCTGCTGTACCCGGCGTTCGACGCCCTGCGCGAAGACTGGCGCGAATCGGCCGCCCTGCTGGGCGCCAGCGCCTGGGATTACTGGCGCCTGATCGGCCTGCCGGTGCTGACCCCGGCGCTGCTGGGCACCTTCGTGATCCTGCTGGCCAACGCACTGGGCGCCTACGCCACGGTGTACGCGCTGACCACCGGCAACTTCAACGTGCTGCCGATCCGCATCGCCGCGCTGGTGTCCGGCGACATCTCGCTGAACCCGAACCTGGCCAGCGCGCTGGCGATGATCCTGGTGGGGCTGATGACCCTGGTCACGCTGGTGCACCAGTGGCTGTTGAAGAGGAGCTACCATGTCTCGCGCTGAATCGGGCCCGGCCGGGCTCTACCACCGCGTGGTGGTGTACGTGCTGTTCGTGATCCTGCTGCTGCCGCTGGCCGGCACCCTGCTCTACTCGTTGTCCACCAGCTGGTCGGCGAGCCTGCTGCCCAGCGGGCTGACCTTCAAGTGGTACCTGGCGCTATGGAGCGAGCCGCGTTTTCTGGCCGCCTTCGGCCAGTCGCTGCTGGTGTGCGTGGGCGCGCTGGTACTGTCGGTGCTGCTGATCCTGCCGCTGCTGTTCGTGGTGCACTACCACTTCCCCAGGCTCGACGCACTGATGAACATCCTCATCCTGCTGCCCTTCGCGGTGCCGCCGGTGGTGTCGTCGGTGGGGCTGCTGCAGCTGTATGGCTCGGGGCCGATGGCGATGGTCGGCACGCCGTGGATTTTGATCGGCTGCTATTTCACCGTGGCCCTGCCCTTCATGTACCGCGCCATCACCAACAACCTGCAGGCGATCAACCTGCGCGACCTGATGGATGCCGCCCAGTTGCTGGGGGCCAACACCTGGCAGGCCGCGTTTCTGGTGGTGCTGCCCAACCTGCGCAAGGGCCTGATGGTGGCGCTGCTGCTGTCGTTCTCGTTCCTGTTCGGCGAGTTCGTGTTTGCCAACCTGCTGGTGGGCACCCGCTACGAGACGCTGCAGGTGTACCTGAACAACATGCGCAACAGCAGCGGGCACTTCAACAGCGCGCTGGTGATTTCCTACTTCCTCTTCGTGCTGGTGCTGACCTGGGCAGCCAACCGCCTGAACAAGGACAAGACCTGAAATGAGCTTCGTCAGCATCCAGAACCTGCGAAAAAGCTACGGCGCCAGCGCGGTGTTCAACGACATCAACTGCGAGATCGGCCGCGGTGAGTTCGTCACCCTGCTCGGCCCCTCCGGCTGCGGCAAGTCCACCCTGCTGCGCTGCATCGCCGGCCTGACCGCTGTAGACAGCGGCAGGATCCTGCTCGACGGGCAGGACCTGGTACCGCAGAGCCCGCAAAAGCGCGGCATCGGCATGGTGTTCCAGAGCTACGCGCTGTTCCCCAACATGAGCGTGGAACAGAACGTCGCCTTCGGCCTGCGCATGCAGAAGATCAAGGGCCAAGACAGCCGCCCACGGGTACTCGAGGCGCTGCGCATGGTCGAGTTGCAGGACTTTGCCAGCCGCTACCCGCACCAGCTCTCCGGCGGCCAGTGCCAGCGCGTGGCCCTGGCCCGCTCGCTGGTGACCCGCCCGCGCCTGTTGCTGCTGGACGAGCCGCTGTCGGCGCTGGATGCACGCATCCGCAAGCACCTGCGCGAACAGATCCGCCAGATCCAGCGCGAGCTGGGCCTGACCACCATCTTCGTCACCCATGACCAGGAAGAGGCGCTGACCATGTCCGACCGCATCTTCCTGATGAACCAGGGCCGCATCGTGCAGAGTGGCGATGCCGAATCGCTGTACACCGCACCCGTGGATGCCTTCGCGGCCGGCTTCATCGGCAACTACAACCTGCTCGATGCCCAGAGTGCCAGCCGCCTGCTGCAACGTACGGTGAACAGCCGCCTGGCAATCCGCCCCGAAGCCATCGCGCTGAGCCTGGAAGGCGAACGCGAAGGCCTGGTGCGCAGTCACAGCCTGCTGGGCAACGTGATCCGCTACCGCATCGAAGCGCGTGGTGTGGAGCTGGTGGTGGATGTGCTCAATCGTTCAGCCGCCGATCTGCATGCGGACGGCGAGCGGGTATCCTTGTCCATCGATCCCACCGCCCTCTGCGAAGTTGCCTGAGGGCCGAACAGGAGTTTTGTTGTTATGGCTTTAGCGATTTTCGATCTGGATGAAACCCTGATCCACGGCGACTGCGCCTCGCTGTGGAGCGAGCAGATGGTGCGCCTGGGCTGGGTGGACGGTGAGTCGTTCCTGCGCAGGGACCGTGAGCTGATGGAGGCCTACGGCAAGGGGCACCTGGCGATGGAAGACTACATGGCGTTCAGCCTGGAGCCGCTGATCGGGCGCACACCAGAGGAAGTCGATCATCTGGTCGAGCCGTGGGTGGAAGACTTCATCGAGCCGATCATCTTCAGTGAGGCCACCCGCACCATTGCCGAGCACCGCAAGGCGGGGGATCGAATTCTGGTGATCTCGGCCTCGGGTGTGCATCTGGTGGGACCGATTGCCGCGCGCCTGGGGATCGACGAGTACCTGGGCATCGAGCTGGAAGTGGAAAAAGGGTTCTACACCGGCAAGACCGTGGGCACCCTGACCTACCGCGAAGGCAAGATCACCCGCTTGCTGGAGTGGCTGGACCAGCAGGAAGAGAACCTGGAAGGCGCAAGCTTCTATTCCGATTCGCGCAATGACCTGCCGTTGCTGCTGAAGGTTGACCACCCGTATGTGGTAAACCCGGACCCGGTGCTGCGCGAGCATGCCGAGAAGAATGGCTGGCCGATTCTGGCCTGGGCCTGAAAAAAGTTCGCCGGCAAGGTCGGCTCCTGCAGGAGTCGGCCTTGCCGGCGAACAGGGCCCTATACCAGGCTGTCGTCGATCACCAGCACCAACTTGCCCGATACCTGGTTGCCCGCCAGTTCGGCATACGCCGCCTCGGCGTCCTTCACCGCATAGCTGCCTACCAGTTGCGGCTTCAAGCGCCCTTCGGCGAACAGCGGCCACACCTGTTGGCCCAGGTCACTGAGCAGGTCGGCCTTGAACTGGTCATCGCGATTGCGCAGGGTCGAGCCGGTCACCTGCACCCGCTTGGCCAGTACCTGGGCCAGGTCCAGCTCGGCCTTGCGCCCGCCCATCAGGCCGATGATCACCCAGCGCCCGTCTCGGGCCAGCAGCTTGAGGTTGAGCGCCGCATAGTTGGCCCCCACCGGGTCCAGGATCACATCGAACGGGGCGAAGTCGTTCAGCGCCTCTATATCGTCACCGCGCACCACGCCACCGCTGGCGCCCAGCGCCTGACAATAGGCCAGCCGCTCGGCCGAGCCCACGCTGACCCAGCTGGGGCTGCCGAAGGCCTTGCACAGCTGGATGGCCGCCGACCCCACGCCGCTGGCGCCGGCGTGCAGCAACACCTTCTCGCCCGGCTTGAGGCCGCCCAGCTGGAACAGGTTGAGCCAGGCCGTGGCGTATACCTCCGGGATCGCAGCCGCCTGCTGCAGGCTCAGGCCCTCGGGCACCGGCAGCACGTGGCGCGCATCGACCACCACCTCTTCGGCCATGCCGCCACCGGCCAGCAGTGCGCATACCCGGTCGCCCACCTGCCAGGACACCCCGGCTCCCACTTCGCTGATCACCCCGGCACATTCCAGGCCCAGGAACTCGCTGGCGCCCGGTGGCGGCGGGTACAATCCGGCACGCTGCAACAGGTCGGCGCGATTGAGCCCGGCCGCTGCCACGCGGATGCGTACTTGACCTACATCGCAAGTTGGACTTGTCGTCTCAACCCACTCCACATGTCCGTCAACGCCTTGCAATGCCTTCACAGTGCCTCCATAGTTGAGTCATGACTGAGCCTGGCTGCCTTGGCACCAGGCTTTTTGCATTATGCGTCCGGCTCCATGGAACCGGCGAATTCAAAGACGGCCTAATATGCGTGATCAATTGCCCCTACGTCGAATCAGCATGAAGCATCTCCTGCCCAGCACTGCCCTCGCCCTGATGATCGGCCTTGGCAGCTTGCCGCTGGCCGGCGCCGCTTCGGCCGCCAACAGTTGGGACAAGTTGCAACCAGACCGCGATGAAGTGGTCGCCAGCCTGAACGTGGTCGAGTTGCTCAAGCGCCACCACTACAGCAAGCCGCCACTCAATGATGCGCGCTCGGTCATCATCTACGACAGTTACATCAAACTGCTCGATCCCTCGCGCAGTTACTTCATGGCCAGCGATATTGCCGAGTTCGACAAGTGGAAGACGCAGTTCGACGACTTCCTCAAGAGCGGCAACCTGGACCCGGGCTTCACCATCTACAAACGTTATCTGGATCGCGTGAAATCGCGCCTGGACTTCGCCCTGGCCGAGCTGAACAAGGGCGTCGACAAGATCGACTTCACCACCCAGGAAACCCTGCTGGTCGACCGCAAGGACGCTCCGTGGCTGCAGAACCAGGCCGAGCTCGACGACCTGTGGCGCAAACGCGTCAAGGACGAGGTGCTGCGCCTGAAGATCGCCGGCAAGGAACCCAAGGCCATCCAGGAACTGCTGACCAAGCGCTACAAGAACCAGCTCGCGCGCCTGGACCAGACCCGCGCCGAAGATATCTTCCAGGCCTACATCAACACCTTCGCCCAGTCGTACGACCCGCACACCAACTACCTGTCGCCCGACAACGCCGAGAACTTCGACATCAACATGAGCCTGTCGCTCGAAGGCATCGGCGCGGTGCTGCAAAGCGACAACGACCAGGTCAAGATCGTGCGCCTGGTGCCGGCTGGCCCTGCCGCCAAGACCAAGCAGGTGGCCCCGGCCGACAAAATCATCGGCGTGGCCCAGGGCGACAAGGAAATGGTCGACGTGATCGGCTGGCGCCTGGACGAAGTGGTCAAGCTGATCCGCGGCCCGAAGGGCTCCGTGGTGCGCCTGGAGGTCATCCCGGCCAGCAACGCGCCTAACGACCAGACCAGCAAGATCGTCTCGATCACCCGCGAAGCGGTCAAGCTCGAAGAACAGGCCGCCAAGAAGTCGGTGCTCAAGCTCAAGCAGGACGGACGCGACTACAAGCTGGGCATCATCGAGATCCCGGCCTTCTACCTCGACTTCAAGGCGTTCCGCGCCGGGGATCCGGAGTACAAGTCCACCACCCGTGACGTGAAGAAACTGCTCACCGAACTGCAGAAGGAAAAGGTCGACGGCGTGGTCATCGACCTGCGCAACAACGGCGGCGGCTCCCTGCAGGAAGCCACCGAGCTGACCAGCCTGTTCATCGACAAGGGCCCCACCGTGCTGGTACGCAACGCCGACGGCCGTGTCGACGTGCTCGAAGACGAAAACACCGGTGCCTTCTACAAGGGCCCGCTGGCGCTGCTGGTCAATCGCCTGTCGGCCTCGGCCTCGGAGATTTTCGCCGGCGCCATGCAGGACTACCACCGTGCCCTGATCATCGGTGGCCAGACCTTCGGCAAAGGCACCGTGCAGACCATCCAGCCGCTCAACCACGGCGAGCTCAAGCTGACCCTGGCCAAGTTCTACCGGGTTTCCGGGCAGAGCACCCAGCACCAGGGCGTGTTGCCGGACATCGACTACCCGTCGATCATCGACACCAAGGAGATCGGCGAGAGCGCCCTGCCCGAAGCCATGCCGTGGGACACCATCCGCCCGGCCATCAAGCCGGCCGTCGACCCGTTCAAGCCGTTCCTTGCGCAACTCAAGGCACGCCACGAAAACCGCAGCGCCAAGGACCCGGAGTTCGTCTACATTCGCGATCGCCTGGCCCTGACCCAGCAGTTGATGAACGAGAAGACCGTCAGCCTCAACGAGGTGGAACGCCGCGCTCGCCATGCCGACATCGAAGGCAAGCAGCTGGCGCTGGAAAACATCCGGCGCAAGGCCAAGGGCGAAGAGCCGCTCAAGGAACTGAAGAAGGAAGACGAAGACGCCCTGCCGGTCGAGCCGGATGACACCAAGCCGGAAGATGACGCGTACCTCGCCGAAACCGGGCGCATCCTGCTGGACTACCTGGGGCTGAATTCCTCGGTGGCCAAGCACTGAAACGATAATGGCAAAATAATGTGACGGTGCCCATTTCGGGTCATCAAACAGTCATCATTCTGTCGTGAAATAAGGGACTGGGCGCCGATGGCCCCAGTCCCTTTTTTTCAAGGTAGCCCTGCCATGACCGTGACCGAACAGCTCAGCGCGTTGAGCTCCATCCTGGCTCAAAGCGGCTTGCACAGCCTGTTCCAACCCATCGTCTGCCTGTCCGAGCGACGCATCCTCGGTTATGAAGCCCTCAGCCGCGGCCCGTCCAACAGCCCGCTGCACTCCCCCATCAACCTGTTCGCCGTGGCCCGCCATGCCGGCCGCCTGACCGAACTGGAGGTGGCCTGCCGCGAAAGCGCGTGCCGGCGTTTCAGCCAGCAGCAACTGGAAGGCAAGCTGTTCCTCAACGTGTCGCCCGAATCGTTGCTCGAACCGCAATACCAGTCCGGGCGCACGCTCAAGCTGCTGCAGAGCCTGGGCATCCCACCCAGCCGGGTGGTCATCGAGTTGACCGAACAAACCCCCACCGATGACTTCCAGCTGCTGTTCAACGCCCTGCACCACTACCGCGACATGGGCTTTTCGATTGCCCTGGACGACCTGGGCGCCGGCTATTCCAGCCTGCGCCTGTGGTCGGAACTGCGCCCGGACTACGTCAAGATCGACCGGCATTTCATCGACGGCATTCACCAGGATGCGGTCAAGCGCGAGTTCGTCGGCTCGATCCTGCAGATCGCCAAGGCGTCGCGGGCCAAGGTGATTGCCGAGGGCATCGAGCTGGCCGAGGAGCTGGCGGTGCTCACCGAGATGGGGGTCGACCTGGTACAGGGCTACCTGCTGTGCCGGCCGCAGGAGCAACCGCCCCGCGACGCTACCGCCATGCTGCCGTCAGCGACGCACAGTGGCGCGGTGGTGCTGGGTGAGGACGGCCGCGATCTGAGCGCGCTGCTCAACGAGCAACCGGCCGTGAGCGGTGATACGGCGACCCTGGAGGTACTGGCGCTGTTTCGCCGCCAGGCCAACCTCAACTCGCTGGCTGTTCTCGACCATGCCCAGCGCCCCTGCGGCATCGTGCACCGCCATTCGCTGTCCGACGCGCTGCTCAAGCCGTTCGCCACCGACCTGTATGCGCGCAAGCCGATCAGCCGGCTGATGAACGAGGACTTTCTGGCGGTGGAGCTCAACCAGTCGCTGCAGAAGGTCAGCCGCCTGCTGACCAGCCGCGCGCGCCAGCGCATCGAGGAAGACTTCATCATTACCCAGAACGGTCGCTACCTGGGCCTGGGGCGGGTGATCGACGTGCTCAAGCTGATCACCGAACAGAAGCTGCAGCAGGCCCGCTATGCCAACCCGCTGACCCTGTTGCCGGGCAACGTGCCGATCCAGCAATGCCTGACCCGCTTGCTGCAGCAACAGCGCGAGGCAGCGATCTGCTATGTGGACATCGACAGTTTCAAGCCCTTCAACGACATCTATGGCTATGCCAAGGGCGACGAAGTGCTGTTGAGCCTGGCCCAGTGCCTGAGCGAACGGGTCGACCCCAGCCGGGACTTCGTCGGCCATATCGGTGGCGACGACTTCATGCTGGTACTGGGTTCGAAGGATTGGGAGCAGCGCCTGAACGTGCTGCTGGACGACTTTCAGAATGCCTGTCGGCGCTTCTACCGCACCGAGCACCTGGAGGCCGGGTGCTTCATCGCGCACAACCGCCTGGGCCAGCGCCAGGAATTCCCGTTGCTGTCACTCTCGATCGGTGTGGTGCAACTGCATGCGCATACCTGCGCGCAACTGGATGCCGGCCAACTGGCCGACCTCGCCTCCCAGGCCAAGCACCATGCCAAGGATGTGCCCGGGCACAGCCTGTACCTGATCGATACGGCGCTGGCGCCTCAGGCCTGTTCGGGATAGGTGTACTCGAACACCCGTACCACTTCCGAGGCATGCCAGGATGCTGCGGCCATGCCGTCCGATGGCCCGGAAAACCGCCCCAGGCGCTCGACGCATTCGAAAAAGCCGGTACGTGGCAAACGGCTGGCCCCCTGGCTGATCACCAGCGAGCTACGCAGTGGCTGCTCGGCGCGTGCATCGATCACCGCCAGGTACTCAAGCGCGGCGGTCAGGGTCTGCATCGCCGGGCTTGGCAGCTCCAGGCGTTCGAGCAAGGCGCGGTAGGTCAGCAGGTGGCGTTGCCGGCGTGCCACGTCCAGCTCGCCCAGCAGCCCCTCCCATTGCTGACGGCTGATCCGCACGCCGCTCACGACGGCTCGCTCCAGCCTGCCACGCCCAGCTCCCAGGCCAGGCTGCGGCGGATCGCGGCATCCGGCTCGCGCTCACCGCTTTCAATCAGCGCCAGGTACACCGGACTGATGCCCACCTTGCGCGCCAGCTGCTCGGCAGCCAGGCCCTTGGCCTCACGCAAGGCGGCCAGCTCGCCCAACGCGGGCAGGCTGGCCGGCGTGGGTGCAGCGGCGCTGGCGTTGACGCCTGCCGGCTGCGCCGTGGCGGCCGGTTGACCTGCCGCCTTCAACAACGCTTGATAGTGCTCCCAGGGCACGACCGCGTACTCGGGTTGACCTTCTCGGCTGATAACCTGAATACCCATTACAACCCCCTTGTAAGAACCTGCGCATGTAATCGCTCGGTATAGCGCTTATGCCAAATATAGTACCAGCCGGCGCAGTATTGCAGGGTGTAACCGGATTTAGCGCTTTCCCTGCTCCAGGCGCAACGCTTCGGGGGTGTCGGGCAGGCGCTCGACCACGCGCAGTTTCTCGGGAGACTGACGATTGCGCCAGGCGCGAAAAGCCGCCAGCTCGCTGTCGAACGTCTTCAGCACCCAGGCCAGTACGGCGAGATCGTCGAGCAGGCCGATGCCGGGCAGCCAGTCCGGGATCGCGTCCAGCGGGCTGACAAAGTACAACAGGCCGGCGACGATGGTCAGTAGCGCCCTTGAGCTGATGGCACGGTACTCGCCACGCCACCACGCCACGCACAGCGCCTGCAGCAGGCGTACGTCATCCTTGAGCTTGCCCAGGCTCGGGCCCTTGCGCGCCACGGCGAAGATCAGCGCTGGCAGGCGCCCCCGGCTCAACAGGCGCTCGGCCAGCGGCAGGAAACGGGCAAAATTCCAGGGTGCTTTCATACCACCTCCAACGGCAGGGCCGGGAAGGTTATCCACAGTATTTGTGGATAACCTTGTGAACAGAGGCCATTTTCAGGCTCGGCGTGCCCGCCAGGCAAGGGCCAGGGTCAAATCGGGCGTTTTTTACACACCTGTTTCATTACGCGGTCACTTTGCGAAAGCCGTCACAGTTGCGCACGCCACCAAGGTGTGACGTCAGATCGCTCCCACGGTTCAGCCCGATCCATAAACGACAACGCCCCGTCGAGACGGGGCGTTGTGCACACAGCGGGACGCTTACTTCTCAGCAGCGTCTTCTGCTGCCTTGGCCGGGTCCTTGATGGCGATCAGTTCCAGATCGAACACCAGTACCGAGTTGGCCGGGATCATCGGGCTAGGGCTCTGTGCGCCATAGGCCAGGTCAGCCGGGATGAACAGCTTGACCTTCTCGCCCACGTGCATCAGTTGCAGGCCTTCGACCCAACCCGGAATCACGCCGCTGACCGGCAGGTCGATCGGGCTGCCGCGCTCGACGGAGCTGTCGAACACCTTGCCGTCGATCAGCTTGCCTTCGTAGTGAACAGTGACCACGTCGGTAGGCTTGGGCTGGGCGCCTTCGGCCTTCTTCACGATCTGGTACTGCAGGCCCGACGCGGTGGTGACCACGCCGTCCTTCTTGCCGTTTTCTTCAAGGAACTTCTTGCCGGCGGCGGCCGACTCTTCGCTCATCTTGACCAGGCGTTCTTCAGCACGCTTCTGCAGCGCGGCGAAGGCTTCGACCAGGTCTTCGTCCTTGATCTTCTGTTCCTTCTTGCCGACAGCGTCCTCGATGCCCTGGGCCACGGCCTTGGAGTCGAGATCGTCCATGCCTTCCTGTGCCAGGCTCTTGCCCATGTTCAGGCCGATACCGTAGGAAGCTTTCTGTGCCGGGGTCTTCAGCTCGACGCTGGTCTGCGAATCGCAACCCGCCAGTACCAGGCTAACCAGGGCAACCGCAGCCGCCAACCGATGCTGTTTCATGCTATTTCCTTGTTCATGCGCCAAAAGGGCAATCGAGTAAAGCCGCGAGCTTATCAGGCGGCCACGACCAATGGCTACCGGCATGAGAGCGACAAAAGGTCGAGAAGTTCAGCCAGGTGAAGGCTTCTTCATGCAGCCGATAAGCCAGTGGCCAGTATTGCAGCCAACGCCCCGGATCTGGATGAAATCTACGGGTAGTGTCCTTCGCGGTACTGCCCCGCCACTTCGCGCAGCACCTGGCACAACCACTGGGCCGGCAGGGCCTGTGGCAGCGCGGCATTGCTGCAGATACCCACCGAGCCACCGGGTTCGCGCACGCCCAGGTCGAGCTCGCACAGCTCGCCCCGCTGCAGGTCGACCCGCACCGCATCACGCGGGGCCACCCATACCGCATCGCTGCCCAGCACATAGCGCCGGCTCAGTGCCGGGGAAAGCGTTTCCAGACGTTGCTGCGGTTGTTCGATGGCGCATTGCACGAACAGGCTGTCGGCATGCTTGCGAATGGTGGTGCCGGCCAGGGGCAGTACCAGCGGGTACTGGCCCACCTGGTTGCGCTCGATCGGGCTGCGTGCCAGCAGCAGGTGGCCGGGGCGCACCACCAGCGACATCGACTCGCTGTACAGGTGCTCGAACAGCAGGCCCTGGATCTGCGGGCTGTCGGTCATGCGCCCGATCACCAGGTCCAGCTCCCCCACGTGCAACTGCGCCAGCAGGTGCGCACTGGGGCCGGTGGCAACGCTGACCACCAGGGCCGGGTGGCGCTGGTGCAGGCGGCAGATCACTTCGGGGATGAGCAGGCTTTCGACGGTCGAGAGCACGCCGATCTTCACCTGCGGCGGCGCGTGTTCCTCGCCGCGCAGGGTACTCACCCCTTCGCGCAGGGCCTGTACGCACGGGCCGGCGTAGCGCATGAAGCGCACCCCGGCCGCAGTCAGCTCGACACCCTGCTTGCCGCGCTCGAACAATCGCGTCTGCAGCAGTTCTTCGAGCTCCTTGAGGGTCTTGGAAATCGCCGGCTGGCTGATGGCCACGGCGTCGGCGGCCTTGGCGAAACTGCCTTGACGGGCGATTTCGAGAAAGCACAGCAGGTGGCGGAACTTGATGCGGGTATCGAGGTTCATGGCCGGAGTTTATCGCAACCGCAGCCCCTTTGCGGCGCCGGCCTCGAACAACACACAAGCTATATGCTATATATACGCTTCGTATACAGAGTGAGTATTGCCATGGGTATCGTCAAGATCGATGACGCGCTGCATGAAGACCTGCGCATTGCCAGCGGCGCGGTGTCGCGCTCGATCAACGCGCAGGCCGAGTACTGGATTCGCATCGGCATGCTGGCCGAGCTCAACCCGCACATGACCTACCAGGAACTGTTGCGCCAGTTGCTGCGCCAGGAGCAGGCCAGCCTCAGGGAGCTGATCGCATGAGCGAGGTGATCCTGAAGAACCCGCAGCAGCTGGCCTTGATGCGTACCGCCGGGCAATTGCTGACGCGGGTGTTCGAGCACCTGGACGGCTTTGTCGCGCCAGGGGTCAGCACCTTGCAGATCAACGACCGTGCCGAGGCGTACATCGTCGATGTGCTCAAGGCGCGTCCGGCCAGCAAGGGGCAGTACGGGTTCAAGTATTCGCTCAACACCTCCGTCGACCATGTGGTGTGCCACGGCGTGCCAAGTGCCGACGAGGTGCTGAAGGCGGGGTCGATCATCAATGTGGACATCACCCTGGAACAGGGTGGTTACATTGCCGACTCGTCGAAGATGTATGCGGTGGGCGCCATTGCCGACGAGGCGCGGCAATTGGTCGATACCACCTATGCCGCATTGTGGGCGGGCATTCGCCAGGTGCGGCCCGGGGCCACGCTGGGTGATGTGGGGCATGCGATACAGCGGCTTGCCGAGGGCGCGGGTTACAACGTGGTGCGTGAGTACTGCGGGCACGGCATCGGCAGGCAGATGCACGAGGCGCCGCAGGTGCTGCACTACGGACACCGCAACAGCGGGCTGGTGCTCAAGCCGGGCATGGTGTTCACCATCGAGCCGATGATCAACCAGGGCGGGCGTGGGGTGCGTACGCTCAAGGACGGGTGGACGGTGATCACCCGGGACCGCAGCCTGTCGGCACAGTGGGAGCATACGGTGGCAGTGACGGCGCAGGGGGTCGAGGTGTTGACCTTGCGTGAGGAAGAGCGGGGCATGGTCGGGTGACTGGCTCACCATCGCACTGCTGATCGTGCTTTTGATGTTCCGGTTCTTCAGGGGGGCTTGTGGGGCGCTTGGATCACCGCCCGTGCCGGATAATCTCTCGGCCCCCTTCCCGGGGAGCGACGGTTGTAAGGTTAGCGAGCTTATCCAGCATGGACAGAGACGCCGAAGGCCCCTTCCGCTCTTACAGCGGCTTACTTTTTTCTTGGAAAAAGTAAGCAAAACCGCTCCGTCCAGCATCCGGCCCTACGCTTCGCTACGGGTCCCCTCATTCCACCCACGCTCCGTGGGGCCGCGCCGTACGGGCATCCCTGCCCGTCGGCACTTTCCGGGCCATCCATGGCCCTACACCCCACTACACGCAGGCTCCATTCGGCCTCCTGAAGGACGGAAGATCAAAAGCAAAGCAACAGCAAGAGCAAGAAAACCAGCACCGGTAGACACCACTGCCGAAAAAATCTGGATCCAATTGCCCCACCCGCCCCGCCTCTCTACAATCCGCGCCATTACGGTCGACCCCGCCCATTCCCCGTCGACCCCGGAGCCTTCTATTCATGGAAGAGATTGAACAGCACTGGCTGTACGCCCTTTCTGCACCCATGGCCGCCCTCAACGGCGCCAGCCTCACCTCCCCCCGCTATTTCGAAGCCGAAGGGGACCTGGACCTGAAAAAATGGTGGGGCATCAACAACCGCCGCGAGCTGCTCGACATGCTGCGCATGGCCGACACCGGCCACGCCGAAAAACTCAACGATGCCTACTGGCAATACCCTCGCCGCCAACCCAGCCAATGGCAGGCACTGCTTGACGAGCTGGGCCCGCGCGAGCGCGCCAACTATGAATTTGCCGCACGCACCTATGCCGATTGCGGCTTCGGCGGCACCCGCGCCTGGGACCTGGGCCGCATGGGCTACCTGCTGCGCGCCGGGGTGTTCGAGAACCTGATCACCGAGCCCGAAAGCCTCTGGCTGCACAGCCGCCTGGCACTGCGCGCACGCCACTTCTACAACAGCTGGGACACCTACATCGCCGGCTACATGTTCGGCAAATCGCTATGGAACTGCTCCAGCCATGACGACGACGTCTACCCCTACCGTATCGACCGCCAGGGCGCCGAGCACTGGAACCGCTGCATCATCATGAACATGCTCAAGCGCGGCAAGGCACTGTTCGCCAGCCTGCCCTGGGACCTGCCACTGGACTACCCGCCCCGGCCCGATTCGCTCGAGGAGGGCACCTGGTCATGAGTTGCTGGATAAAGCTGGGCATCGAGCCCACCAAGGACCAGGACGTCATCCGCGGCGCCTACCGCGCCCGCCTGCCGGAGTTTCACCCCGAAACCGACCCGCAGGGCTTCCAACTGCTGCGCCAGGCCTACGAGCACGCGCTCAAGCTCGCCACCCGCACGGATGACGAAGACGACGAAGAGGACGAGGACGTCGGCGAAGAACAGGCCTACGCAGAACGCCCGCCGCGCCCGCCCCGCGTGCACCCGGTCATCGCCACCTTCGCCCGCATGCTCGCCGACCCGGCCCGGCGCTACAACGTCGATGCCTGGCAGGACTACTTGCGTGAGCTCGACCAGTTGCCCCTCGAAGAACTCGAGGACGTAAGCTGGGAACTGCTGTGGCGCCTGGAAGAAGCCGGCCAGCTGTCCAATGCCTGCGTGCAGGTGCTGGCCAAGCGCCTGGCCTGGGACAAGCAGTTGCTGCGCCTGGGCTTCGAAGAGGCGCAGGAAGTCGAGACGCTGCTGGCTCGCTTCGCCGCCCCCGACCCGTTCGACATGCGCCTGATGAACGACTGGTCTACGGCCGCGCAGTTGGAAACCCTGTGGTACCTGCGCAGCCTGGACCACCTCTACAACAACCGCCCGCTGTTCGAACTGGCCGCCTTCGCCCGGGAACACACCGTGGTCGCCCTGCCCCCGGACGCCGCACTGGTCGAACGCCTGCTGCTGCAGATCGGCCAGGCCGGGGTGGCCAGCCCGAGCCTGTACGCGCTGTGCGTTGAACGCCAGGCGCTACAACCCGACGATGTCGACGCGCTGTACCAGCTGGCCTGCCAGGCCAGCCTGCTGGGCAAGGAAGAAGAAGCGCTGTCGTGCTGGAGCCGCCTGTGGCTGGAGTTCCGCCACCCGGTGGCCGCCCGCGAGCTGCTGGACCTGTGCACCGCGCACCAGCCGCAACGCCTGCCGCTGATGATCCAGGCCTTCGACCGCCTGGCACCGGTGCGCACCTGGCCCGACGACCTGAGCGAAGACGAACAGACCCTGGGCAGCCCGGCGCAGCGCCCGGAAACCCTGACGCGCTGGTTCCAGGCCGCGCGCCTGGAACTGGACGGCATCGCGGGGCAGTTCGTCGACTGGCGGGCCACCGATGAGCGTGAGCTGGAACTGCTCGCCAGCCTGATCGACGAACACCCGGACCCGGCCCTGCAGCGTCTGTACCGCCACGCCTGGGCCCTGCACTGCGGCGACGCCGCGCTGCTGCAACAGGTGCTCGACGAACCTAAAAGCAGCCACCTGATCGATGAACTGATCCTCGACGGCTTGCGCTACCAGGCCCAACAGCAACTGGCCTGGCTGCAACAGGCGCCGATCCCCCTGGCGATCCAGGCGTTCCTGAACAGCAACTCGCCGCACCCACAACTGCCCGACGTGCTCAAGGACGGCGCCACCACCCTGTGCCGCGACTGGCTGCGCCGCCTGCGCGCCTACGACGGGCGCACCCTGGCCCGCCTGCACGAGACCTTCAGCCCGCGCGCCATGATGCCGGTACCGTTCGGCCTGGAGATGCAATGCGAGCTGGGCGCCGCAGGCGTGGTGCTGCCTCCCGCCCCGGCCGGCGCCGAGTTGTGGCACTGGCACCGCCAGGCACTGTTCATGCTGGCCCTGGCCCAGGCGCCACAACGCTGGCTGGCGCTGGTGACGCCGAGCATGCTCGACACCCTGCAGTGCCCACCCGGCCATCCGTTGGCAAAGGTCCATACCCTGCTGCTGAACCTGCTTCAGGAACAAGGCAACCTCGATGGGCTGCTGGGCTGGCTGGACAGCCGCGACCCGCTGCAAAAAGCCATTGCCGACAGCCTGCCCGCGCCGGACCAGGCCCTGAGCAGTGCGCGCCTGCCCAGTACGCTGGCGTTGCTGGCCAGCTACCAGAAGGACGAAGAGGCCTTCGCCGACGACCTGCTGGGCATGATGCTGTTCTGGGCGGTGCTCTACCACGACCCGGCACTGGATGCCGAACAGCACCGCGTGCTGCTGCGCACCATGGCCGACATCTCCAGTGAAGAGCCGTGGTTCGAAGCCTTTCGCAGCGGCCTGATCAAGGGCGAGCCGAGCCGGCCGCCGCGCGAGAAGCTCGATGCCTACGGCATGGACAGCGCGGTGTTCTACCAGGTCATGGATACGCTCAAGGGCCTGATCCGCTACGGCCGTGTCGGCGTACCGCGCCTCAAGGTGCTCAAGCAGCTGCAAAAGGCCAAGGATGACCCCAGCACCGGTATCGGCCTGCGCTTTGCGCTGACCGCGGTGTTGTCCTGGTGCGAGCGCCTGCTGCTGGCCCAGGCCGATCTTCAGCCAGTATCGCCCTGGGCCTTCTGGCGCTGGAACACGCGCCTGGGCCGTGGCGCATTCGTCGGCCAGCTGATGTTGTGGTTCTTCGTCACCCTGGTGCTTGCCATCACCTCCAGCGATGCGCCCGAGGCCATGGTCAAGATCGGCCTGGGCCTGGCCCTGCTGTTCGGCACCTGCCTGCGCCGGCTGCACGACATTGGCCACGGGATCGTGGTGATGGTGCTGCTGGCTGCGCTGTCGGTAGCGCTGCCGTTCCTGCCGCTGGTGCTGGTGGTGATGCCCGGCGACGTGCTGCCCAACCGCTGGGGCGTGTCGCCGGAGCATCATGACCCCGACGCTCTCAGCGGCGGGCTGCAGGCTGTGCTGCGGCGCCTGATCGGCTAGAGGTTGAGTGCGTCCAGCGCCTCGTTCAACTGCTGGCGCTGGCTGGCGATCAGGCTGGACTGCTGGGTGGCCAGCACCTGGCTGAAGTCGCTCAGCCAGGTGCCGATCTGCTCGCGCTCATCGCCCAGGCACTGCATCCAGGCGCGCTCCAGGCGCGCCGTCAGGGTTCGGTTGGGCAATGCATCGCGCGGGTGGATCTTCAGCCCGGCCAGGCGCTGATGGCTGTTCTGGCGCGCCTCTTCATCCAGCCCGGTGGGGCTGCGGTCGATGCTATGGCTGTGGCGCTTGCCGGTGTCCACCAGGGTCACGTCGACTTCGAGCAGGCCGTTGATGTCGTAACTGAAGCGGATGTCCAGTGACTGGATCTTGTCCATCGGGGTCAGCTCGACGACGAAGCTGTCGATGAAGATGTTGTCACGCACCCACGGCCGCTCACCCTGGTAGACCTCGACGTTGATGGTCTTCTGCTGTTCGTGGGAGGTGTAGAAGCGCTGCACCCGCGAGGTCGGTATCACCGTGTTGCGCTCGATGATCGGCGAGAATACCCCGCTGATGTTGGCGCCGCGGGTGGTCTCGATGCCCAGGGTGTAGGGGCATACGTCGGTCAGGATCAGCTCTTCGATGGCCGAGTCGCGGGCCTTGCAGGCCGCCTGGCTGGCAGCGCCCAGGGCGACGATGGTGTCGGGGTCGAGGTGGCGGTACGGCAGGCGGCCGAACAGCTTGGCCACCATCTGCTGCACCACCGGCATGCGCGTGGCACCGCCCACCAGCACCAGGCTGTCGAGGTCGCGCGGGCTCAGCCGCGCGTCGCGCAGGGCCTGCTCGATGGGCGCGCGCACCCGGCCCAGCAGCGGCTCCCAGATCGTCTGCGCGCCCAGCTCGTCCAGGGTCCACTCGCGGGGCTCGCCGGCACCCTTCCAGTAGACCGTCTGCGGGCCTTCGCCCAGCTTGCACTTGAGCAGTTCGATGCTGTCGTACAGGCTCGCCAGCGCCTGCGGTTCGACGCTGGACAGGGTCATGCCCCAGTCCTTCAGGCAGGCCTGCAGCAGCGCTTCGGTGAAGTCTTCGCCGCCAAGAAAGTTGTCGCCGGTGGAAGCATGCACCTCGATCAGCGGCAGGGCGTATTCGAGCACAGTGACGTCGAAGGTACCGCCCCCCAGGTCGAAGATGAGTGTGCGCTCGAATTTCTGCTCGTGCAGGCCGTAGGCCATGGCGGCGGCGGTCGGTTCGTTGATCAGGCGCTGCACCTTGAGGCCCGCCAGCTCGGCGGCGAACACGGTGCGCTTGCGCTGTTCATCGCTGAAATAGGCCGGCACCGAAATCACCGCCTCGTGCACTGCGCAGCCCAGAAAGGCCTCGGCGTCGTGCTTCAGCGAGCCCAGCACCAGGGCCGACAGCTCTTCGGGGCTGAATGCCTGCCCGCCCAGCTCCAGGCGCTTTTCGCTGCCCATGAAACGCTTGAATGCCGCGACGCTGCGATCGGGGTGGGTGGTCAATCGCGAACGGGCGGCGCGCCCCACCAGGATGCTGCCGTCGTCATCGATACTGACCACCGAGGGGGTAAGCACCTCGCCAAGGGCATTCGGGATCAGTTGGGCACGGCCTTGCTGCCATACGGCGATCAGGCTGTTGGTGGTGCCCAGGTCAATGCCCAGCAAGGGCGCGGCGGCGGGGGTTGCATCCTGCATATGAGGTCTCTGGCAGTGGTCGTCATCGGCCAGCGGCCGGAGCTCGCCCGGCCTGCTGAAAGGCGCCCTACTTTAACTGAACCCCCCACCTCGACAAACAACGAATGCACACACGGCGAAAAAGGCCTGACCTGTAAAAAAACATATCTATGATAGTCATTCTCATTTGAGATAAGCTTGCGCATTACGTCGCACGAGCACAATGGATGTCCACCCCAACCTCCGCCGTCAACCCGCTGGTCAGCGCCTTCCAGGAGCATTACGCCGACCTTCTGGCGTTTCTTGCACGGCGCATGGGCAATGTGGAAAAGGCCGCGGACGTGGCCCAGGACACCTACCTGCGACTGGCCAGCCTGTCCGATACGGCGCAGATTCTCGAACCGCGTGCCTTTGTCTTTCGCGTTGCCAGCAACCTTGCCATCGACCGCCTGCGCCAGGAACAGCGACGCTCGGCGCTGCATGACGACGTCAGTGACAACCTGGACGTATGCGACCCCCTCGCCTCCCCCGAGAAGCAGTTCCTGGCTGCCGAAGCGATCGAACAACTGGACCGCAGCCTGGCCCAGTTGCCCAGCAAGGCGCGCCTGGCACTGCTGCTCAATCGCCTCGAAGGCTTGACCCATGCACAGATAGCCGTGCGCCTGGACGTGTCCGAAAGCACGGTGGGCAAGTACATTGTGCAAGCCATGCGGCACTGCCGCGATTGGCTACGACAGTCGGAATCTATTTAGAATGCCCGGTACGCCCCCTCTGAAGGTTTCAGCAGCCCCTCATCATGACTAGACCCAACCCTTCCCAACCATCCCCTGTCGAGCTGGAGGATCAGGCCATCGAGCAGTGGGTGATGCTGATGTCGGGGAATGCCAGCGAGTCGGATCATGCCGCGTTTCGCCAGTGGCGCCAGCGCAGCCCGGCGCACGAAGCGGCGGCGCGGCTGGCCGAGCAGATGTGGCACGGGGTAGCACAGACGGCCACCGCGCAATCCTTCGTGCCGCCAGCGCCCCAACGCCGTGCAAAACCCTTGCGATGGGCTGCGCTGGCCGCCGGGCTGGCGGTGCTGGCCGTGACCCAGTTGGGGCAGCCAATGAAGGTGTACATGGCCGACCAGTCGACCGCCGTCGGCGAACGCAGGCACCTGGTGCTGGAGGATGGCAGCGAGGTCTGGCTCAACAGCGCCAGCGCACTGTCGGTGCGCTATTCGTCCACGCGTCGCGATATCGACCTGATCAAGGGCGAGGCGCTTTTCCAGGTCAGCAAGAACCCGGCGCGTCCATTCGTGGTGCATGCCGCCGCAGGCACGGCCCAGGCACTGGGCACCCGGTTCGACGTGAACCTGCTCGAACAGCAGGTGCGGGTCGGCGTCAGCGAGGGCGTGGTGCAGGTAACGTCCGGTGGCCAGAGCGCGCGCCTGGAACCGGCCCAGCAACTGGACTATGCCCAGGGCCTGCCACCGTCCTCCACGCGCCCGCTGGACCTGACCAGTGATGCGGCATGGCAGCGCGGCAAGCTGATCTTCAATCGACGCCCACTCGACGAGGTGGTCAGCGAAATCGGGCGCTATGTACCCGGCGCACTGGTGGTGACGGGGCAATTGCCGAGCACGGCGGTGAGCGGGGTGTTCAACCTGGACGACGGTGCGCAGATGTTCAGTACCCTGGCGCGCACCCAACCGCTGCGGGTCGTGCAACTGCCGTGGCTGACCCTGGTGATGAACCGCGAGAGCGTCGAAGAAAAATAAATCCGGATTTTGTTGGCAAGGTTGACGGCAATGAATCGTCGTTGGTTTGAACGCGAATACTTCTCATAAATATCGCTTCTTACCAACATTTGATGACGGACGATTTCAATGCAGGCGCTTTCCAACGCTTTTCCGTTCAGTGGCCGTACCCTGACGCTGGCCATCGCTCTGACCCTGGGTGGCGGGGTGCCGCTGACCCTGCCGCTGGCCCACGCAGCCGAAACCACCACGCGCCTGACCCTGAACCTGGCGCCCCAGGCGCTGGACCGGATGCTCACTCAACTGGCCGACCAGGCCAACGTACGTCTGGTGTTCAACTCCAGCGACCTGTCTGGCCGGTCCGGCCCGGCCCTGCAGGGTGCCTTTACCCTGGCCCAGGCCCTGGACCGGTTGCTGCAGGGTAGCGGCCATACCTGGCAGTTGCTGGACGGTCAGACCCTGTTGCTGGAAAAACTGCCTGCTGCCGATGCGTCCGTGGTGCTGGGCGCCACCAACATCGACAGCCGCGCAACCGAATCGGCCTACGGCCCGGTCGACGGGATCGTGGCCAAGCGCAGCGCCACCGGCTCCAAGACCGACACGGCCCTGAGCGAGATCCCGCAGACGATCAACGTCATCACCCAGGACGAAGTGAAGATGCGCGGCGCCCAGTCGGTCACCGAGGCCCTGCGCTACACCGCCGGCATGACCGGTGGCGGCTTCGCCGACCGGGTGAAGGTGTTCGATGAACCCACCTCCCGCGGCTTCTCCCCCACCCCGCTGTACCTGGACGGCCTGCACCTGCCCTACAGCGGCGGCAGCACCGGTGGCTCGCTGCAGATCGACCCCTACACCCTGGAGCGCATCGAAGTGCTCAAGGGCCCGGCGTCGGTGCTGTATGGCCAGAACCAGCCGGGCGGCATCGTCAACATGGTGAGCAAGCGCCCCACCGCCACGCCGCTGCATGAAGTGGTCATCGGTGGCGGCAGCTACGACCGCAAGTACGGGGCCTTCGACCTCGGAGGCCCGATCGACGATCAGGGTCAGTTCCTCTATCGCCTGACCGGCGTGGTCAACGACAGCAACTCGCAGATCGACTACGCCGACCAGAACCGCATGCTGCTGGCGCCCAGCCTGACCTGGCTGGCCAACGAGCGCACCACCGTCACGGTGTTCGGCCAGTACCAGAAAGACCGCGACACCCCGGAAGCCCAGGGCCTGCCGGCCAAGGGCACGGTGTACAGCACCGCCAACGGGCGCATCAGCCGCAGCCTGTTCATCGGCGAGCCGGGCCTGAACAAATATGACCGCGAGCAGTTCGTGGTCGGCTACGAGATCGCCCACGAGCTCAACGACACCTGGACCCTCAAGCAGAACGCACGCTACGCCGACCTCGACGACCGCTACGTCGCGCCACTGCACGGCTATTCATTCGGCCCCAACCCGGTCACCGGCGCCAACGACTTCAGCTACCAGGCAGACCGCTTCGGGGTGGACTGGGCGCAGCACAACCGGGTCTACGGCATCGATAGCACCGCCCAGGCCAAGTTCAAGACCGGCGAGCTGGACCACACCCTGCTGCTGGGGGTGGACTACTACCACTTCAACTCCGAGTTCCTCGGCCGATACGACCGTCGCGGCCCGGGCATCGACCTGTACAAGCCGGTCTACGGCAGCAAGTTCACTTTCACCCAGCCTTACCGCTGGGACAACACCATTACCCAGACCGGCCTGTATGCCCAGGATCAACTGCTGTGGAACAAATGGTTCCTGACCGTGGGCGGCCGCTATGACTTTGCCGAAACCGACAACAAGACGCCGCTCAACGGCGGCCACACCAACCAGAAGGATGAAAAGTTCACCGCGCGTGCGGGGCTGGGCTACTCGTTCGACAACGGTGTGACGCCCTACGTGAGTTACGCCGAGTCGTTTTTGCCGCTGTCCGGTGTCGACGCCAACGGTTCGGGTTTCGACCCCACCAACGGCAAGCAGTATGAAGTGGGCATCAAGTACGAGCCCAGGTCGATCGAGGGTTTCATCCAGCTGTCCGCCTACCAGATCGACCAGGACAACATGCTGACCAACGACCGCGACGACCCGAGCCTGAGCGTGCAGAGCGGCTCGGTGCGTTCGCGTGGTGTCGAGCTGGAAGGCAAGGTCAATGTCACCGACAACCTGAGTGTGCTGGCTGCGGTATCACGCAACCAGATCAAGTGGCGCAGCATCAACGACGGCCGCGAAGGCCGTACCCTGGCCATGCAGCCACCGCTGACCGCTTCGGCGTGGGTCAACTACGACTTCGACGTTTCCACAGTACTGGCCGGGTTCGGTGTGGGCCTGGGCGCGCGCTATGTGCGCAGCAGCTACGGTTCGGACTACGTGGGCGACTCTTTCCAGATTCCGTCCTACACCGTGTATGACGCCATGGTGTCCTATGACCTGGAAAAATCGCCGCTGCACGTCAAGGGCGTGAAGCTCAAGGCCAACCTGCAGAACCTCACGGACGAGAAGTACGTGGCGGCCTGCAATGGCGGGCTGGACTGCTATTACGGCGAAGGCCGCACCCTGAGTGCAGACGTGACCTACAACTGGTAAGACGGCGCGAGGCTGTCTGGAAAAGGCGCCCTCAGCGGCGCCTTTTTCGTTGTTGGAGGGGGATGCATGGCAGGCGCGGCCAAACGCCAGGCACAAAAAAAGCGACCCTAAGGTCGCTTCGTTTGTGGCTTCAGGGAGTTCAGTGGGCCCTGAAGCTAATATATGGCGCAGCGGACGGGACTCGAACCCGCGACCCCCGGCGTGACAGGCCGGTATTCTAACCGACTGAACTACCGCTGCGCGATACACTGAGAAGTGGTGGGTGATGACGGGATCGAACCGCCGACCCTCTGCTTGTAAGGCAGATGCTCTCCCGGCTGAGCTAATCACCCTTCGTCTCGGTGTGGCGCGCATTCTACGGAGCACCTCACACTCTGGCAAGCACTTTTTTAAAATTATTTTTCAGGCCTTCCAATGACTTAGCGGGCTTGGCCTGAACACGCCGCTCGGAGAATAATGCCCTCCTTATGTACCGAGGAGAGATGCACCCCATGTGGTTCAAAAACCTGCTGCCCTACCGCCTTACCCAGGACATCCAGTTCGACGCCGAGGCGTTGGAAACCGCACTGGCCAGCAAGCCGGCGCGCCCCTGTGCCAGCCAGGAGTTGACCACCTACGGTTTCGTCGCGCCCTTCGGCAAAGGCGAAGATGCGCCCCTGGTGCATGTCAGTGGCGACTTCATGCTGATCGCGGCACGCAAGGAAGAACGCATCCTGCCTGGCAGCGTGGTGCGTGATGCGGTCAAGGAGAAGATCGAAGAGATCGAAGCCGAGCAGATGCGCAAGGTCTACAAGAAGGAGCGCGACCAGATCAAGGACGAGATCATCCAGGCCTTCCTGCCCCGCGCCTTCATCCGTCGTTCGATGATTTTCGCCGCCATCGCGCCCAAGCAGGGCCTGATCCTGGTCAACTCGGCCAGCGCCAAGCGTGCCGAGGACCTGCTGTCGACCCTGCGTGAAGTGATGGGCTCGCTGCCGGTGCGCCCGGTGACGGTGAAGATCGCCCCAAGCGCGACCCTGACCGACTGGGTCAAGTCGCAGAAGGCTGCGCCCGACTTCTATGTGCTGGACGAGTGCGAGCTGCGCGACACCCACGAAGACGGCGGCATCGTACGCTGCAAGCGCCAGGACCTGACCAGCGACGAGATCCAGCTGCACCTGGGTACCGGCAAGGTGGTGACGCAGCTGTCGCTGGCCTGGCAGGACAAGCTGTCGTTCGTGCTGGACGACAAGATGGTGATCAAGCGCCTGAAGTTCGAAGAGCTGCTGCAGGACCAGGCCGAGGAAGACGGCGGCGAAGAGGCCCTTGGCCAGCTCGATGCCAGCTTCACCCTGATGATGCTGACCTTCGGCGACTTCCTGCCGGCGCTGTTCGAAGCGCTGGGTGGAGAGGAGATCCCGCAGGGGGTCTGATCGTCTGCTCTCTATATAGCTATATAGAGGCCTTGCGGGCCTCATCGCGGGTCAAGCCCGCTCCTACAGGGTCGCTGCAATCCTTGTGGGAGCGGGCTTGACCCGCGATGGGGCCGCCGATAATAAAAAAGGAGCACCCCCATGCGCGCCCTCGCCGCCCTCAGCCGCTTCGTCGGCAATACATTCGCCTGGTGGGTGCTGCTGTTTGCCCTCCTGGCCTTCTTCCAACCCGCCTGGTTCATCGGCCTCAAGGTCGCCATCGTGCCGCT
Source organism: Pseudomonas sp. UBA7500 (assembly GCF_002478435.1). Lineage (NCBI taxonomy): Bacteria > Pseudomonadati > Pseudomonadota > Gammaproteobacteria > Pseudomonadales > Pseudomonadaceae > Pseudomonas > Pseudomonas sp. UBA7500. The sequence continues at coordinate 32,175 of NZ_DLNW01000027.1, forward strand.
GCTGGGCCTGGTGATGTTCGGCATGGGCCTGACCCTCAAGGTCGAAGACTTCGCCGCCGTGTTCCGCCAGCCCTGGCGCGTGGCCCTGGGCGTGGTCGCCCACTTCGTGATCATGCCGGGCGTGGCCTGGCTGCTGTGCCAGCTGTTCCACCTGCCCGCCGAAATCGCCGTGGGCGTGATCCTGGTCGGCTGCTGCCCAAGCGGTACCTCCTCCAATGTGATGGCGTGGCTGGCCAAGGGCGACCTGGCCCTGGCCGTGGCAATAGCCGCCGTCACCACCCTGCTCGCCCCGCTGCTGACCCCCGCGCTCATCTGGCTGCTGGCCTCGGCCTGGCTGCCGGTCTCGTTCATGGAGATGTTCTGGTCGATCCTGCAACTGGTGATGCTGCCGATCGTGCTCGGCGTGCTCGCCCAGCGCCTGCTCGGCCCGCGCGTACACCTGGCGGTGCAGGTGCTGCCGCTGGTGTCGGTGGTGAGCATCGTGCTGATCGTGTGCGCGGTGGTGGCGGCCAGCCAGGCCAAGATCGCCGAATCGGGCCTGCTGATCATGGCGGTGGTGATCCTGCACAACACCTTCGGGTTCGCCCTGGGCTACGTCACCGGCAAGCTGTTCAAGCTGCCGCTGGCCCAGTGCAAATCCCTGGCGCTGGAAGTCGGCATGCAGAACTCCGGGCTGGGCGCGGCACTGGCCAGTGCGCACTTCTCGCCCCTGGCGGCGGTGCCCAGCGCGCTGTTCAGCGTGTGGCACAACATCTCCGGTGCGCTACTCTCGACCTGGTTCCGGCGCATGGAAGAACCCGTCGCCGAAACGGCAGCGGTCGACGCCACGCGTTGACCGCCACTTGCCCCCCGGCAAGGAAATGTGCACTATAGTGCGCACTGTGAGGACGACCTCACGACGCACCGCGTGACCGATCCGGGGACGGCCCCATCAACAGATGGAGTACTGCGCATGTCCTGGATCATCCTGTTTTTCGCCGGCCTGTTCGAAGTCGGCTGGGCCATCGGGCTCAAATACACCGACGGCTTCACCCGCCCCCTGCCCACTGTGCTCACGGTTGCCGCCATGGCGGTCAGCCTCGGCCTGCTCGGCCTTGCCATGAAGGAACTGCCGCTGGGCACCGCCTATGCGATCTGGACCGGTGTGGGCGCAGTGGGTACGGTGATCGCCGGGATCATCCTGTTTGGCGAATCCATGGCGTTGATGCGCCTGGCCAGCGTGGCACTGATCATCATCGGCCTGGTGGGGCTCAAGGTCAGCGCCAGCTGACCCTGGCCCCCGCGCCTAGCGCCAGGTGCCGCGTAGTTCGCTGACCCGCTCGCGCAACAGCGCCGGTTGCGCCGTTTCCACCGGTACGGCGCTACCGGCCACCAGGGTCACCCGCGACCACAGGCGCCGGAAAAACCCCTTGGCCGGGTCACGGCTGAAGAAACTCCCCCACAGGCCCTGCAGCGCCAACGGAATCACCGGCACCGGGGTGCGCTCCAGAATCAGGCTCAATCCGCCTTTGAATGCATCGATCTCGCCATCGGAGGTCAGCTTGCCTTCCGGGAAGATGCACACCAGCTCGCCGTCGGCCAGGTAGGCGGCAATTTTCTCGAACGCACGCTCGTAGGTCGGCAGGTCTTCGTTGCGCCCGGCAATCGGGATCGCCCCCGCAGTACGGAAGATGAAATTGAGCACCGGCAGGCGGTAGATCTTGTAGTACATGACAAAGCGGATCGGCCGGCGCACGGCCCCGGCAATCAGCAGCGCATCGACGAACGACACGTGGTTGCACACCAGCAGCGCCGCGCCTTCATCCGGGATCTTGTCCAGGTCGCGGTGTTCGACGCGGTACATGGAATGGCTGAGCAGCCAGATCATGAAGCGCATGCTGAACTCGGGCACGATGCGGAAGATGTAGGTGTTGACTGCGATGTTGAGCAGTGACACCACCAGAAACAGCTGCGGGATACTCAGCTTGGCCAGCCCCAGCAACAGCATGGTGACCACGGCCGAGACCACCATGAACAGTGCATTGAGGATGTTGTTGGCCGCGATCACCCGGGCACGCTCGTCTTCGGGGGTGCGCGACTGGATCAGCGCGTACAGCGGCACGATGTAGAAACCACCGAAAACACCCAGGCCCATGATCGACAGCAGGATCCACCAGGCCTTGCTCATGCCCAGCAGGGCGAGCCAGTCATACGGCGCGCCAGCGGCCGGGATATCCCCCGAATGCCACCACCACAGCAGGCCGAACACCGTCAGGCCGAACGATCCGAACGGCACCAGGCCGATCTCCACCTTGCGCCCGCTGAGGCGCTCGCACAGCAGCGACCCCACCGCGATGCCCACCGAGAACAGCGTGAGAATCAGCGTGACCACGGTTTCGTCGCCGTGCATCCACTCCTGGGCATAGGCCGGGATCTGCGTGAGGTAGATGGCACCGACAAACCAGAACCACGAGTTGCCCACGATCGAGCGCGATACCGCCGGGGTCTGTTTCAGGCCCATGCGCAGGGTCGCGACGGTCTGGCTGAAGATGTTCCATTGCAGCTTGAGTTGCGGCGACGAGGCCGCGGCACGGGGAATTGCGCGGCTGGCCAGGTAGCCCAGCACCGCCACCAGCACCACCGCGCTGGCCACGATGGGCGCGTAGTGGGTGCTGGACATCATCACCCCGGCGCCGATGGTGCCGGCCAGGATCGCCAGGAAGGTACCCATCTCCACCAGGCCGTTGCCGCCCACCAGCTCCTCTTCGCGCAGGGCCTGGGGCAGGATCGAGTACTTGACCGGGCCGAACAGTGCCGAATGGGTCCCCATGGCGAACAGCGCCACCAGCATCATCCACAGGTGGTTATAGAGAAAGCCCGCGGCGCCCACGCCCATGATGACGATCTCGGCCAGCTTGATGGTGCGGATCAGCGCATCCTTGGCGAACTTTTCGCCGAACTGGCCGGCCAGGGCCGAGAACAGGAAGAACGGCAGGATGAACAGCAGCGCGCAGAGGTTGACCAGCATCGTGCCGTCGCCGCCCAGGCTGAGCTTGTAGAGAATGGCCAGGATCAGCGATTGCTTGAACAGGTTGTCGTTGAACGCCCCCAGCGACTGGGTGACGAAAAACGGCAGAAAGCGCCGTTTTTGCAGCAGGGCAAACTGTGAGGGGTGACTCATCGTCCAGGGTCCTGAGTGGGGCTTTGTTATTGGAGGAAGCCAGCCCGCAAAAAGCCACAGATGCACGGGTAAATGCAAGCCACTGCATGAACCGCTTCGCCGACAAGGCCTTCTAGCGCCAGCAAAACCCTGCCGGAGCCGGCCTTGCCGGCGAAACTGCCACCCTTGTCACTTGCCCGTGCACCCCGCAATGCAAGGCGACACGAACAGCTCGCCACGCCAGGCCCCCGCCAGGGTACGGCTGGCCACCACCAGCCACAGCCCTGCCAGCGCCACCACCAGCACGTGGCCCATCACCGTGAAGAACCCCAACTGCAGCCACGCCGCCAGCTTCAACGTGGCCAGGGCATACACCCCCAGCGGAAAGGTGAAGCCCCACCAGCCCAGGTTGAACGGCATGCCATCGCGCAGATGGCGCAGCGTGATCAACACGGCAGTGAGCAACCACCACAGCCCCGCGCCCCACAGCACGATACCGGCCACCAGCCCCAGCCCGCGGGCAATCTCGCCCAGGCTGCCCAGGCCATTGGCAGCGAAGATCGCCGGTGCATCACTGCCCAGCAGCATCATGCCCAGGGCACCGGTGCCGATCGGCCCGAGTGCCAGCCAGCTCGAAGCGGCCATGCTCGCCTGGGGCAGCTTGTGCAGCGCCATGCGCAGGGTGAGGATGGTCAGGATGCTGAACGCCACCGGCAACGACACCGCCCACAGCACATAGCTGGTGATCAGTACCTGGAACTGGCGATGGACGTCCGTCAGGTGCGGGGCCAGCAGGCCGCCGCTGGCCGCGGCCACTTCGGCCGCCACCACCGGCAGCAGCCATACCGCGGTCATCTGGTCGATGCTGTGCTCCTGGCGGGTGAACATCAGGTAAGGGATCGCCACCCCGCACAGCAGCGCCAGGGCCACGTCCAGCCACCACAACGCCTCGACCCACGGCAGCACCCCCGTGCCCCACCGCTCGACTCCGAATACCAGCGCCCCATTGAGAATGGTCGCCAGGCCCATGGGGATGGTGCCGAAGAACATCGAGACCGTGGAATGCGCGAAAATCCGCCGCGCCTCATCGAAGAACATCACCCAGCGCGCGGTGTAGAGCACGCTGAACAGCACGAACAGGCCAATGGTCAGCAGCCACAGCGCCTCGGCCATACCCGACAACCCCGGCACCGCCTGCCGCAGCGCCAGCGCCAGCACGCCGGTGCCCATGGTCGCGGCGAACCAGTTGGGGGTGAACTGTCGGATCACCTCGCGCGGGTGAGCCAGGCGGCTCAGCGGGCGCAAGGGGTGGGCTATCTTGGTGCAGGTCATGGTGTCGGTCTCCTGTCCTCCGGTGAGGTGAAATCGATGTTACAACCCTATGGAATATCGATATAACGGGTAATTTCTCTAACTGTTATCTGTTTTACCTATATATAAGCCGTTCGCGAGCCTTTCAAGGCTGACGTATGCTGGCGGCTGACCTCACCGGACAAGGACGTGAACATGCTCGAAAGCCTGCGGGGCTATGGCGCCGAGGTTCGCCTGCTGCTGTGCACCACCTTCGTGCTGACCCTGGCGCGGGCCATCACCCTGCCGTACCTGGTGGTGTACCTGTCGGAGCACTTCGCCCTGGGCATCAGCGCCATCGGCCTGATGATCGGCGGTGCACTGATCGTCGGCTCGCTGCTGAGCCTGTACGGCGGCTACCTGATCGACACCCTGCGCAGCTACACGGTGATCGTGTTCTCCACCCTGGCCTTCGCCCTGGCGTTCTTCGTGGCCGTGGCCAGCCGGCAACTGGGGATGCTGTTTGCCTGCCTGGTGGTGATCAACCTCACCCTGGCAGTGGTGGACATTGCCGCCAAGGCCGGCTTCTGCGCGCTGTTGCCAGTGCAGGCACGCGGCGAGGTGTTCTCGATCAAGTACACCCTGAGCAACGTCGCCTATGCCGTCGGGCCTTTTGTTGGGGTGGCGCTGGTGCTATTGGATGACCGGCTGCCGTTCGTGCTGTCGGCATTGCTGGGGCTGGGCATGTGCCTGAGCTATCAACGCCGGGGCGAGCGTGCTGCACGCGCCGGGCTCGGCGGGCCGACGCTGGGCCTGCTGGCGGTCGGCAGGCACCTGCTCGGCGATCGGCGCCTGGTGTACTTCACCCTGGGCGGCGCGCTCAGTGCGGTGGTGTTCGGCCAGTTCACGGCCTACCTGTCGCAGTACCTGGTGACCACCACATCGGCCATCCAGGCCAACCAGACCGTCAGCTACCTGGTGGCGACCAACGCCATCACGGTGATCGCCCTGCAATACGCCATCGGCCGGCGCATCGGCAGTCGCCAGCTGATGCCCTGGCTGCTGGCCGGGATGCTGCTGTTCGTGATCGGGTTGCTGGGGTTCTCGCTGGCGCAGACATTGTGGGTGTGGTGCCTGGCGATGCTGGTGTTCACATTGGGCGAGATCATCGTGATCCCGGCCGAATACATGTTCATCGACAGCATTGCCCCGGAGCACCTGCGCGGGGTGTATTACGGCGCACAGAACCTGTCCAACCTGGGGGCAGCGCTGGGGCCGGTGCTGTGCGGGTTTGCGCTGGCACACCTGATGCCGACAGCGATGTTCTACCTGATGATGCTGTCGGTGGGGCTTGCGGGGCTGTTCTATTGCCTGGGGGCACGGCGCCAGGCCTGAAGGCCGGCGCCGACAAAGATCCACGCTGCTCTTGCCGCAAAACGCAGCACCACCGAGATCAGATAGATCGCGCTCCGCGCATCGCCGGCAGGTTCAACACCCCCGCCACCGCGCACAACCCGACCAGCACCAGCGCATACACCTCGCTGGTGGCCACCAGCCCGAACTGGCGCACCATCAACCCGGCCGCCAGCGCGGGCACACAGAACGCCAGGTAGCTCAGCACGTAGAACGTGGCCATCAAGCCCGCCCGTTCATGGGCCTCGGCCAGTGGCAGGGTGCTGCGCAACGCACCCAGAAACCCCGCACCAAAGCCGCTGCCCGCCACCAGCGTGGCGGCGAAGAACAGCACCAGGCTGGCGTTGTACAGCGCCAGCAGAATCAGCCCCACCCCGCCGGCCAGCAGCCCGGTGCCCAGCGCCAGCACCTGCTGTGCCGGGCGCAGGCGCAGCCGATAGATCGCCAGCGCACCACTGAGGGTCAGGGTCGCCACCAGCGCGCCACCGATCAGGCTGGAGCCCAGGCCGCTCACCTCCCGCACCAGCGACGGCCCCAGTGAGAGGAAGAACCCGCCAAGCGCCCACACCGCAATGTTCACCGGCAGCATGCGCCACACCGCGCCGCGCGCCTGGGGCGGCACCAGCAGGCTCGGACGCAGGGCGCGCAGCGCGCCCGGCTGGCGGCTGACGCTCTCCGGCAAACGCCACACCAGCAGCGCCAGCACCACGAACAGCGCCAGCAGCACCCCATACACAAGGCGCAGCGGCCACGGCGCGAACTCCACCAGCACGCTGGTGCCCAGCGCCCCGCAGGCCATGCCCAGCAGCGGCGCCAGGCTGTTGACCAACGGCCCCTGTTCGCGGTCGGTATCGAGCAGCGCGGCGCCCAGCACACTGGTGGCCATGCCGGTGGCAAAGCCTTGCAGCAACCGCGCCGCAAGCAGCCAGGGCACCGACTCGGCCTGGATGAACAGCAGCATCGCCACGCTCTCGAGCAGCAACGACACGAAGATCACCGGCCGGCGCCCCAGGTAATCGGACAGCGACCCCACCGTCAGCAACGCCGCCAGCAGGCTCAAGGCATACACCGCAAACACCAGGGTCAGGGTTGCCGGCGAAAACTGCCACGCATGCTGATACAGCTGGTACAACGGCGTCGGCGCACTCGAAGCCGCCAGAAACCCGAGCAGCGCGACGGCCAGGTACACCAGCCGCAAACGCGCCGACGCCGGACGGCTGAACAATCCGATCATGTGCTTTCTCCACTAAAGCTAACCGTTAGCTTTTGTGCAGTCTGCGCGCCCTTAATCCTTAACGCAAACCCTTTGTGTTAAGGTCGCGCCATGGCGATCAAAGAAGGTATTCGCACGGGCGGTCGCAGCGCCCGTGTCCAGCAATCGGTACACAGCGCCGTGCGGGCCCTGCTCCAGCAGCAGGACCGCGCGAGCCTGACCGTGCCCATGGTGGCCGCACGTGCCGGCGTCACCCCCTCGACCATCTACCGGCGCTGGGGTGAACTGGCGGCGCTGCTGGCCGACGTGGCGGTGGAGCGCCTGCACCCCGACAGTGAACCCCTCGACACCGGCACCTTGCGCGGCGACCTGCTGGCCTGGGCCGAGCAGTATCTGGACGAGATGAGCTCCGAGCCCGGCCGACACATGATGCGCGACGTGCTCAGCAGCGCCTGCCCCGGCTACTGCACCACCCTGCTGCGCGGCCAGTTGCAGACCTTGCTGGACCGCGCGCAGCAGCGTGGCGAAGCCGGCCCCGGGGTGGAACGGCTGCTCGACCTGCTGGTGGCTCCCACGGTGTTTCGCATTCTGTTCGCCGAAGCGCCCCCGAGCCTGCAGCAGCTGCATGAACTGGTCGAACTGGCCCTGCGCGACTGAGCACTGCGACGCTCTGCCACTGCGACCTTCGTCGGCGCTGACGAAGTGAGAACGGCGTGCCAGACTGATTGATCGTGGTTGGCCGTTACCGTTTTTTCGTTCGGAGTTTTCATGTCGCTGTCCAGCGGGCTGATCGCCCTGGTCGCCCTGGCCTATATGGCCATCATGTTCGCCATCGCCTTCTACGGCGACCGGCGCAGCACCCCGCTGCCGCCACGCCTGCGCGCGTGGGTGTACAGCCTGTCGCTGGCGGTGTACTGCACCAGCTGGACCTTCTTCGGCGCGGTCGGCCAGGCCGCCGAACAACTCTGGGCCTTTCTGCCCATCTACCTGGGGCCGGTACTGCTGATGCTGTTTGCACCCTGGGTGCTGCAGAAGATGGTGCTGATCAGCAAGCAGGAGAACATCACCTCCATCGCCGACTTCATTGCCGCGCGCTATGGCAAGTCCCAGACCCTGGCGGTGGTGGTGGCGCTGATCTGCCTGGTGGGCGTGCTGCCGTACATCGCCTTGCAGCTCAAGGGCATCGTGCTGGGGGTCAACCTGCTGATCGGTGCCGGGGCCGATGCCACCGGCAGCCGCGTGCAGGACACCGCGCTGGTGGTGTCGCTGGTGCTGGCGCTGTTCAGCATCGTGTTCGGTACCCGCAGCCTGGATGTGACCGAGCACCACCGCGGCATGGTGCTGGCCATCGCCTTCGAATCGCTGGTCAAGCTGCTGGCGTTTCTCGCCGTGGGGGCGTTCATCACCTTCAGTCTGTATGACGGCTTCGACGACCTGTTCAGCCAGGCCCGCCTGGCGCCCGCCCTTGACGGCTACTGGCAGGAAACCATCAACTGGCCGTCGATGATCGTGCAGACCGGCGTGGCGATGATGGCGATCATCTGCCTGCCGCGCCAGTTCCATGTCACCGTGGTGGAGAACATCGAACCGCAGGATATGCGCCTGGCACGCTGGGTGTTTCCGGCCTACCTGATCCTCGCCGCGCTGTTCGTGGTGCCGATTGCCCTGGCCGGGCAGATGCTGCTGCCCAGCTCGGTGCTGCCGGACTCGTTCGTGATCAGCCTGCCGCTGGCCGAAGCACACCCGGCGCTGGCCTTGCTGGCCTTCATCGGCGGCGCCTCGGCCGCCACCGGCATGGTCATCGTCGAGGCCGTGGCGCTGTCGACCATGGTCTCCAACGACATGCTGCTGCCCTGGCTGCTGCGGCGCAACAACGCCGAGCGCCCGTTCGAGGTGTTCCGCCACTGGATGCTCACGGTACGCCGGGTGACCATCGTGGTGATCCTGCTGCTGGCCTACGTCAGCTACCGCCTGCTGGGCTCCACCGCCAGCCTGGCCACCATCGGCCAGGTCGCCTTTGCCGCCGTCACCCAACTGGCCCCGGCCATGCTCGGTGCGCTGTACTGGAAGCAGGCCAACCGCCGCGGCGTGTTCGCCGGCCTGGCCACCGGCACCTTCCTGTGGTTCTACACCCTGGTACTGCCGATTGCCGCCCACAGCGTGGGCTGGTCGCTGGAGCTGTTCCCGGGCCTGGCCTGGCTGCACGGCAACCCGCTCAACCTGCCGATCACCCCGCTGACCCAGGGCGTGGTGCTGTCGCTGGCAGGCAACTTCACGGTGTTCGCCTGGGTTTCGATCCTGTCGCGCACGCGGGTATCGGAGCACTGGCAGGCCGGGCGCTTCATTGGCCAGGAAACCAGCGCGCGGCCCAGCAGCCGTTCGCTGCTGGCGGTACAGATAGACGACCTGCTGCACCTGGCCGCGCGCTTTGTCGGCGAAGAGCGTGCGCGCCAGAGCTTCATCCGCTTCGCCTATCGCCAGGGCAAGGGCTTCAATCCCAACCAGAACGCCGACGGCGAATGGATCGAGCACACCGAGCGCCTGCTGTCCGGCGTGCTCGGCACCTCCTCGACCCGCGCCGTGGTCAAGGCGGCCATCGAAGGCCGCGACATGCAGCTGGAGGACGTGGTACGCATCGCCGACGAAGCTTCCGAGGTGCTGCAGTTCAACCGCGCCCTGCTGCAAGGGGCCATCGAGAACATCAGCCAGGGCATCAGCGTGGTCGACCAGTCGCTGCGCCTGGTGGCCTGGAACCGTCGCTACCTGGAACTGTTCAACTACCCCGACGGGCTGATCAGTGTCGGCCGGCCGATTGCCGACATCATCCGCTACAACGCTGAACGCGGCCTGTGCGGCCCGGGCGAGGCCCAGGTGCATGTGGCGCGGCGCCTGCACTGGATGCGTCAGGGGCGCGCGCACACCTCCGAGCGGCTGTTCCCCAATGGCCGGGTGATCGAGCTGATCGGCAACCCCATGCCCGGCGGCGGGTTCGTGATGAGCTTTACCGACATCACCCCCTTCCGCGAGGCCGAGCAGGCCCTCAAGGACGCCAACGAAGGCCTGGAGCAGCGCGTGGCCGAGCGAACCCACGAGCTGTCGCAACTGAACCTGGCGCTGACCGAGGCCAAGAGCCATGCCGAAGCGGCCAACAAGTCCAAGACCCGCTTCCTGGCGGCCGTGAGCCACGACCTGATGCAGCCGCTGAACGCCGCACGGCTGTTCTCCGCCGCGTTGTCGCACCAGGAAGAGGGCCTGTCGGGCGACGCCCAGCAACTGGTGCAGCACATGGACAGCGCCCTGCGTTCGGCCGAAGAGCTGATCAGCGACCTGCTGGACATCTCGCGCCTGGAGAACGGCAAGATCAACCCGGACGCCAAGCCGTTCGCCCTCAGCGAACTGTTCGACGCCCTGGGTGCCGAGTTCAAGGTGCTGGCCCAGCAGCAGGGCCTGGATTTTCGCGTGCGTGGCAGCAAGCTGCGGGTGCATAGCGACGTCAAGCTGCTGCGGCGTATCCTGCAGAACTTCCTCACCAACGCCTTCCGCTATGGCAAGAGCCCGATCCTGCTGGGCGTGCGCCGCGCCGGGGACCGCCTGTGGCTGGAAGTGTGGGACCGCGGCCCGGGCATTGCCGACGACAAGCTGCAGGTGATCTTCGAGGAATTCAAGCGCCTGGACAGCCACCAGACCCGCGCCGAAAAAGGCCTGGGCCTGGGCCTGGCGATCGCCGACGGCCTGTGCAAGGTGCTCGGCCACCCGCTGGAGGTGCGCTCATCGCCCGGCAAGGGCAGCGTGTTCCGCGTCAGCGTACCGCTGGCCAGCGCCGCGAGCCCGGCCCAGGCCAAGCCAGCCGAACAGGCCGGCCAGCCGCTGGCGGGGTTGCAGGTGCTGTGCGTGGACAACGAAGACAGCATCCTGATCGGCATGAACAGCCTGCTCAGCCGCTGGGGCTGCCTGGTGTCGACGGCGCGCAACCGCGAGGAATGCGCCGCCCTGCTCGACAAGGGCCTGCGCCCGCATCTGGCGCTGGTGGACTACCACCTGGACAACGGCGAAATCGGTACCGAACTGATGGCCTGGCTACGCACGCGCCTGGGCGAGCCGGTGCCGGGGGTGGTGATCAGTGCCGACGGCCACGGCGAGACCGTGGCGCGGGTACATGCCGCCGGCCTCGACTACCTGAGCAAGCCGGTCAAGCCGGCGGCCCTGCGCGCCCTGCTCAATCGTCATCTGAGCCTGGTGCAGTAAGGCCTTCGGCAAGGTTGTCGGTGCCGCCCATGGCGCGTTCCAGCAGGTCGGCCGGCAGGCTCTTGCTGGCCCGCGCGCCGAGCAGCTTGAGCTGCTCGCTGCGACTGATCAGGTTGCCGCGCCCCTCGCAGAGCTTGTTGCGCGCTGCGGCATAGGCCTTGTCGACCTGTTGCAGGCGGTTGCCCAGCTCGTCCAGGTCCTGGATGAACAACACGAACTTGTCGTACAGCCAGCCGGCGCGCTCGGCGATCTCGCGGGCGTTCTGGCTCTGGCGCTCCTGTTTCCACAGGCTGTCGATGACCCGCAGGGTGGCGAGCAACGTGGTCGGGCTGACGATCACGATCTGGCGGTCGAAGGCCTCCTGGAACAGGTTGGGCTCGGCCTGCAGCGCCGCCGAAAACGCCGCCTCGATGGGCACGAACAACAGCACGAAATCCAGGCTGTGCAGGCCCTCGAGGCGATTGTAGTCCTTGCCCGAGAGGCCTTTGACATGGTTGCGCAGCGACAGCACATGCTGCTTGAGCGCGGCCTGGGCCACGTCGGTTTCACTGGCGTTTACATATTGCTGGTAAGCCGTGAGGCTGACCTTGGAGTCGACCACCACCTGCTTGTCGCCGGGCAGCATGATCAGCACGTCGGGCTGGAAACGCTCGCCATCGGCGCTCTTGAGGCTGACCTGGGTCTGGTATTCGCGGCCCTTTTCGAGCCCCGCATGTTCCAGCACCCGCTCCAGAATCAACTCGCCCCAGTTGCCCTGGGTCTTCTGGCCCTTGAGTGCCTGGGTCAGGTTGGTGGCCTCGTCGCTCAGGCGCTGGTTCAACTGCTGCAGGCGCTCGAGTTCCTTGCCCAGCGAAAAGCGCTCGCGGGCTTCCTGCTGGTAGCTTTCCTCGACGCGCTTCTCGAACGACTGGATACGCTCCTTGAGCGGGTCGAGCAGTTGCCCCAGGTGCTGCTGGCTGGTCTGGGCGAAACGCTGCTCGCGCTCGTCGAAAATCTTCGTCGCCATTTCGGCAAACTGTGCACGCAGCTCGTCGCGCGAGCCCTGCAGATCGTTCAGGCGCTGCTGGTGGCTGTCCTGCTGCTCGCGCAGTTCGGCGGCAAGGCCGGCGCAGCGCGCTTCGAGGCGGCGCAGCTCGGCTTCACGGGCGTTGCGTTCAAGGTTCCAGGCATGGGCGGCATCGCGTGCGTTGTCGCGCTCGATCTGCAGCAACTCCAGCTCGCGGCCCTGAGCGGCCAGGCTGGCCTGCTTGGCGGCATTGGCCTGGCCCAGGTCGCTGATTTCGTCACGGCTGGCGTCGAGTTGCGCGCTCAGGCCCTCCTGGGCCAACAGCGCACTGCTCAGGCGCTCCTCGGCCAGTGCGGCGGCGGCCTGCCTGTCAGCCAACTGACGTTGCAGACGCACCAGCACCACCACAGCGGGCAAAGCCGCCACCACCATTCCCAGCACGATGCTGGTCAGATCCATTGCAGCCATAGACAGCATGCTCACCCCCAGGGAAATCCCCCAGAGCTTAACAGCCCCGGGCGGTCGATCAGTGGCTCGTGAGTTGCCCGAGCAGCCGCACGGCTTCTTTGGAGCCCTGCGCGGCGGCTTGTTCCAGCCAGTAACGTGCCTGCTCCGGCTCGTTGACCTGGGGCTGGGCGCACAGACGGCCATATTCGAGCTGTGCCCTGCGGTCACCGGCCCGGGCAGCCTGGCGCAGCAGCTCGTGGCCGATGCGCCGGTCACGGGCGTTGCCGCAATCGCGGCACAGCATCTGCCCCAGCCGGCTCTGCGCCACCACCACACCCTGGCGTGCCGGTTGCTTGAGCAGGCGCCCGGCGAAGTGCTTGACGTTGGGGTTGTCGCCCAGGCGCGGGCTGTCGAGCAGCCACAGGGCCACCTTCAACGAAAAACGTCGGGGCTCGGCAACGGGGGGTTGGGCAGTGGGGCTTGGGGTTTTGCTGCGAAACTTCATAAAAAACGGCGAAGGCAACTCGAGAGGCGCGCCACTCTACCGGATTTTCTCGTGCATGGCCCGAGGGAATTCGAGGCTTTTTTTCCGTCAGGCGATGTTTTTTTTTGACACGTCAGTAGACATTTCGCGCGAGCCGAAATGCGCCGCGAAAATTGTCAGACACTTCCTGCATTGCTGGCACCCGCGTCCTAGAGCAGACCCGCATGACAATCCACAGAAGCTGTGGATAACTCGGTGGACAACCCCCTCCTACACCCCGCAAACCCCGGTAGAATGGGGCCCGCGCTCAAACTGACGATTTTTTCACCAGCTAAAAAAAGTGTTTTTTTTCATTGACTTGTACTTTCGAACTGGTCATCGCCAGGGCCCTGCCGCGGTGTAGCGCCACATTGACAAGAGGTGTTACAGGTGTGGACAGGTGCCCCAAAGCGAGGCACGGGATTGCACGAAAATGCTCCGCACGCGCGGTGGTGCCTCCTGGGGCCCTCTTCACAGAACAGCCTGAAATCGAGATAATGGCCGGCTTGGCGCACGAAAAGCACAAAGGGTTGCCACAACCTGGAAACTGCTGTAGTGTTGCCAGCGTTAGTACCAAGCTGAAACTCAATTCTGGCCAAAGCAGTCCTTGCAGCGTCCTGATCCGACAACGGAACAGCACCTGTTGAAACCAGGACCGGCCCACTTGATGACTCCCAGGTAACCATTACCTACTCTTGGCGAGTCACCCTGCAGATTGAACAGGATCTTCACACAGCGGCGCAGAACCTTAGCCCTGACGTGTTGCCTGTCTTCCTAGTACCTACCAGTCAGCCCTGGCGCCACCTAATCAATGCGCTTACCTCTGGCTGCCCTGTTCCAGTCAGGTTCTTCGCTCTAGCCCTAAAGCTTTGCGTTACTGGAACGTTTTATATGAACACGGCTCTTATGCTGTGTCTTTTGCAGGAACATCTAATAACTATGAATACATCCATCCATACTCAGGCTGCCATTCGCACCCTTAGCCAGGCATTTGCCCCGTTGAACTGCATGATCCATGCGGCGCGCAAGGGCAGCTTCAGCTTTACCCTGGTCAATGAACACGGCATTGCTCGTCACAGCGAGCGTCTGTATCCGGAGCAGTACGAGAGTGCTGAGCCGCTGCAAGCGGTGATTGACCGGACTCGCCAGGCACTGGTTGCCTGATGGTCGTCTGAGACGCAAGAAGCCCTGCCGGTTGGCGGGGCTTTTTTATGCCTGAAATTCAGTGACCGCCGCGCTCGACCTGCCCTCTGCAAGGCCCGGATTCATTGGCCAAACCCCAACCACCGAAAGCGCTTTAACCCCCACGGCCTAATACCCAAGCGTCATATGGGTTATGCCAAGCCACCACAATCGATTTAAAAACAGTCCTTTACAGCATAGATATGACACTACACTTCAACTCAAGCGGCCTTGCCCGCTTCCGGCGGGCCTGACCCCGACCCACCTGCTGCCAAGCACCAGCGTCCCGCCGGCCATTTACGAAGTTCGAGGGCATTATGGCTATCGCCGCGAGCGAGTTGAGTGAATTCGTCATCCGCCCCACCCTGTTGTACCTGGGCCGCTACTGCCCCAGCGCCGAAGCCCTGCTGCTGGGCATCGCAGCCAGCCAGTCGGGCATGGGTTCGGCCCTGCACGACCGTCGTGGCCACGGCCTGTACCGCATCGGCGAACTGCGCCACCAATCGATCTGGGACCAGTTCCTGGCCCACGACCCCGAATTGGCCAGCCTGGTCCGCGGCCTCGCCAGCCAGCACGCGTTCCTCAGCGGCCCGCACCTGGAACTGACCGTCAACCTGCGCTACGCCACCGCCATCGCCTGGATGCTGGTCGAAGAAAAGGCGCTGCCGCTACCAGAATCCGACGACCTGCTAGGTCTCGCAAGAATCTGGCGTCAAACATTCCAGCCCCACGCCCGTTTACGCGACTTCACCCAGGCCTGGCAGGCATGCGTCGGCAAACCGGCGCTCCAGGCCTGCTGAGAACCATTTTCAAACAACCGGGTAAAATCAGCGAATCTGGTCGGATTGTCCTACAAAAACGCGGTATCTCCTGATTTAGAGCCTATAGCGCACGTCCAAAATTATTGATACTTTGCGCTCCGGTGATCCCATGGAGTTCTAATAATGAAAAAAGTAATACTCAAATCCTCACTCGGCCTCGCTGTCGCTTTCGCATCAACTCAACTCTTCGCCAGCGGTTTTGCCCTCAACGAGCAAAGCATCAGCGGCATGGGCACAGGTTTCGCGGGTCGTTCTTCTTCTGCCGATGACGCCAGCACCGTGTTTGGCAACCCTGCCGGCATGTCCCGCCTCAAACGCGAACAAGTGACCGTCGGCGGCGCGGCCATCATTGCCAAGTCCGACATCAAGGGCAGCGGCACCTTCGGTGGCAGCAACGACGGCGACATGGTCCCCGTGGTTGGCGTACCGATGGGCTACTACGTCAAGCCGATCGATGACCACTGGGCATTCGGCTTCGGGGTCTACGTGCCTTTCGGCCTGATCACCGACTACGAGCACGGCTTTGCCGGCCGCTACTTCGGCAGCAAGAGCGAAGTTCAGGTCGTGACCCTGCAACCGACCATCAGCTACGCCTTCAACGACAAGGTCTCGATCGGTTTCGGCCCGACCATCAACCGTATCGACGGCACCCTGGAGTCCGCCGCGCTGAACCGCGCCACCCCAGGCAGCAACGACGGCAAGGTCAAGATCACCGGTGACGACACCGCCGTCGGCTACAACATCGGCGTGATGGTGCAGGCCACCGACAGAACCCGCGTCGGCCTGACCTACCACTCGATGGTCGACTACAAGCTCAAGGGCGACACCAAGATCAGCGGCCCGGGCTTCGGCCCGTTCAGCGGCAGCAAGTTCGACGCCTCGCTGAAGATCAAGACCCCCGAGTCGGTCGACTTCTCGGTCACCCACGAACTGGATGACAACTGGACCCTGTACGCGGGCAGCACCTGGACACGCTGGAGCCGCCTGGAGTCCATCGTGGTCAACAACGAGGGCACCGGGCCACTGGCACCGGCACTGGGCCAGATCGCCGAAGAACAGAACTGGCACGACACCTGGGCCCACGCCATCGGCGCTGCCTACAAGCTGAACAAGGAATGGACCCTGCGCGCCGGCTTCTCCGTCGACCAGTCGCCAGCCAACAACCAGAACCGTTCGCCACGCATCCCAACCGGCGACCGCAAGGTGTTCAGCCTGGGCGCCGGCTGG
This sequence comes from Pseudomonas sp. UBA7500, assembly GCF_002478435.1. Lineage (NCBI taxonomy): Bacteria > Pseudomonadati > Pseudomonadota > Gammaproteobacteria > Pseudomonadales > Pseudomonadaceae > Pseudomonas > Pseudomonas sp. UBA7500. Next base: position 48,681 of record NZ_DLNW01000027.1, read on the forward strand.
AACCCGAGCGACGACATGACCATCGACGTGGCCTACTCGTACCTGATGGAAGAAGACGTCAAGATTCACCAGAGCACCGCCATCACCGACCCTTCGTTCAAGGGCTCGTACAACGCCAAGTACGAAAACAGTGCACACGGCCTGGGTGCTTCACTGACCTACCGCTTCTGATCGCTGTTGCATTAAAAAACCGCCTTTCAAAGGCGGTTTTTTTATGCCCGTGCGCGCACGCGCCAGGCCTGCGCCAGGCAGTCCTCCACATACGCCATGAAGGCTCGCACCTTGGGCGTCAGCGCCGAGCGGTCGGCCACGCACAGGTAGATGTCCATGGGCGAGGTCTGTGCATAGGCCTGGTGGGGTTGGGCATATTCGAACAGCGGCACCAGTTGCCCGTTCTCCAGGTAAGGCCGCGCCACGAACTCGGCCAGGCGCACGATCCCACCCCCCATCACCGCCATCTGCGCCAGCACGTCGATGTCATCGCTGATCGACACATCCCCGAACTCGGCATCGAAACGCAGGCCGTCACGCACAAAGCCCCACCGCAGAAAACGGCCGTCCACCGGGTAACGGAACACCAGGCAGCGATGCCCCTTCAAGGCTTCCGGGGTGCCGGGCCGGCCGGCACGCTCCAGGTAGGCAGGCGCTGCGCAACAGATGAACGGGATCTGGGCAACGTGCCGCGCCAGCAGGCCGTCTTCCAGCTGGGGGGTGATGCGCACGCTCACGTCAATCGACTCGCGCGCGTGGTCCACACGCCGGTCGCTCGTAAGCAATTCAATTGAAAGCTGCGGATAGCGCAGGTTGAATGCCGGCATCAGGGGCGCCAGCACATAGCGCGCGAAGGCCGAAGAAGAGGAGATGCACAACCGGCCCTGGGGTTCGCCGTCATCGGACGTGACGGCCAGCTGCGCCAGTTCCAGATCACGCTCCACATGCCTGACCTTGTCGTAATAGGCGCGACCATTGGGCGTCAACGCCATGCTGCGGGTGGTGCGGGCCAGCAGGCGCACTTGCAGATGGGCTTCCAGGCGCGCGATGTTCTGGCTCACTGCGGCGGCGCTCAAGCCCAGGGTGCGGGCCCCACCGGCGATGCTGCCAGCCTCGACCACCTTGATGAAACTGCGTATCGAGCCCAACAGGTTCACGGCCAAACTCCAGGATTCGTAAGGTTCTCTTTATAAAGACCTAAGCTGGCGTCGTCTACCTCGTACCCTGGCAGCCTGCTAGTCTGGCGCCTCCCCTACCTTCAGGAGCCTGCATGACCAGCCAGACCCGCCCTCGCCCACGCCTGAAACTCGGCGTACGCGCCACCCCCTACGTATTCGCGTTCTACATGTCGTCGATCATGGCGCTGTTGATGTGCTTCGTGATCACCGCCGCCAACAGCGGCGTCGGCGAGCATTACCTGGCCAATGTGCTCAAGGCCTACCAACTGGCCATGCCGGTGGCCTTCGCCTGCGTGCTGGTGGTACGGCCGATCGTGCTCAAGCTGGTGGCCTGGACCGTCCACCCGGGCAAGGCCTGAGCCCACCTCAGGGCTGCGAGGCGATGGCCTTCTCGATGGCAGCCCTGAACGCCGGGTCGTCCGGCTTGGTCAGGCTGGAGAAGCTGGCTACCACCTTGCCCTGGCGATCGACCACATACTTGTAGAAATTCCACCTGGGCGCATTGCTCTGCCTGGCCAGCTCGCGAAACAGCGGCGTGGCGTCGTCGCCGCGCACCTTCTGTGGCTCGGTCATGGTGAAGGTCACGCCGTAGTTGGCATAGCACACCTTGGCGGTCTTCTCGCTGTCGGCGTCTTCCTGCTTGAAGTCGTTGGACGGCACCCCGAGCATTTCCAGGCCCTGCCCGTGATAAGCCTTGTAGGTGCTCTCGAGCCCTTCGAATTGCGGCGCGAAGCCGCAATAGCTGGCGGTGTTGATCACCACCAGCGGCTTGCCGGCGAAGCGCTCACACAGGTTCACCTGTTCCTTGGCGCGCAGCTTGGGCAACTCGCCCTGCAGCAAGGCCGGGCAGTCGGCGGCCAGCACGGCCCCCGAACCAGCCAGTATCAATAGCGGTACCAACAGCCAGCGTGCGTACATGGTGCGTCTCCCTTGCCTGAGTGCAGGGGTTCAGCTTACGCCTAGCACACGCCCATGCCCAACTGCATCAGCGCCAGACCACCCTGGTGCCAGCCCCACCACACCAGCGCCAGCATCAGGCCAGCCAGCACCAACGCTACCAGGCGCGCGGTCATGCCGCCTCCGGCCGCGCCTGCAGCCGCGCCACCGGGCGCTCGCGCACCGGCCAGTTGAGCGCGGCAGCCAGCAGGCTGAGCAGGATCGAGATCTGCCACACCAGGTCATAGTTGCCGGTACGGTCGTACACCACACCGCCCAGCCAGCCGCCCAGGAATGCGCCCAACTGATGGAACAGAAAGACGATGCCGCCCAGCATGGACAGGTTGCGCACCCCGAACAGGGTGGCGACGGTGCCGTTGGTCAGCGGCACGGTCGACAGCCACAGCAGGCCCATGGCGATACCGAACAGGTAGGCGCTGAACTGGGTCACCGGCGCCCACAGGAACAGCACGATCACCACCGCCCGCAGCAGGTACAGGGTGGTCAACAGGCGCGGCTTGGACATGCGCCCGCCCAGCCAGCCGGCGGTGTAGGTGCCGACGATATTGAACAGCCCGACCAGTGCCAGCACCGTGGTGCCGATGGTGGCCGGCAGGTGCTGGTCGACCAGGTAGGCCGGCAGGTGCACGCCGATGAACACCACCTGGAAACCGCACACGAAAAAGCCCAGCGCCAGCAACCAGAAGCCCGAGTGCGAACAGGCTTCGCGCAGCGCCTGCATCAGGGTCTGTTCGTGCCCCTGGCTGGGCAGCGGGTTATCGCGCAGCATGCCCACCAGCGGCACGATGAAGGCCACCAGCAGGCCCAGCACCAGCAATGCCGCCGACCAGCCCAGCCAGCCGATCAGGCCCAGGGTGCCAGGCAGCATCGCGAACTGGCCGAAGGAGCCTGCGGCGCTGGCGATGCCCATGGCCATGCTGCGCTTGTCTGCCGGCACGGCACGCCCTACCACACCCAGGATCACCGAGAACGAGGTGCCCGACAGGCCGATGCCGATCAGCAGCCCGGCACTGAGCGACAGTGACCACGCCGAGTCCGCCATGCCCATCATCACCAGCCCCACGGCGTAGAGAATGCCGCCGATGATCACCACCTTGGCCGCGCCCAGGCGATCGGCCAGGGCACCGGCAAACGGCTGGGCCAGGCCCCAGATCAGGTTCTGCAAGGCGATGGCGAAGGCGAACACTTCGCGCCCCCAGCCGAATTCGGCGCTCATCGGCGCCAGGAACAGGCCGAAGCCATGCCGCACCCCCAGCGACAATGCCAGGATCAGCGCCGCCCCCAACAGCACCCAACCGCTCGTGCGCCATACCGATGTCATTCTTGTTCTCCCAGACCGCCGCAAGGTTACACGGGTATATACCCGCTTATTGGTGTAATACGCTCAAGCCAACTGTTCCAACAGGCGCACCAGTTCATCGCGCTGCCCTTCACCAAGGTTGCTCACCAGGGCATCCTGGGCCTGCTCCCAGGCAGGCGTGGCGGCCACCAGGCGCGCCAGGCCCTTCTCCGTCAGCAGTACGATGCGGTTGCGCAAGTCGACACCTTCGGCCAACGCCACCAGGCCGTCGGCTTCCAGCACCCGCACGTTGCGACCCAGCGTGCTGCGATCCAGGCCCATGGACTCGGCCAGCACCGAGATGCTGGGCTGATCGAGGCGCTGCAGATGCCGCAGCAGGGAATACTGGGCGACATTGATGCCGAAGCCCACAAGGGCTTCGTCATAGTGCCGGCTGACCCCACGGGCGGCCCGGCGCAGATGAGTACAGATGCAATGGCTCTTCAACATAGATGCGTGTATATACCCGTAGTTATCAGGATGCAAGCGTTCAGTGGGGTGCGCCATTGAGGGCAAGGCGTTTTCGAATCGGTTCCAACAGGCTGGAGGGCGTGCGCTTGAGCGGGTCCGGCAGGCCCTTTTCGATCGCCTGCCAATAAGCCCACGGCACTTTGGCGCTGCCCAGCTCATAGTCCATCCCGTCCCAACTGTCTTCGCGAAAGCTGTAGAAGGCCCAGTGCACCTGCTGGCGATCGAGGGTGCCCAGTACATCCTCCAGATAGGCGGTACAGCCCGCCCAGCGGCGCATGCAGCCGAACTCGCCGGCCACCAGGCGATTGGCCGGCACCGCGTGCCTGCCGGCCCAGTCCAGCGGGCGCTGCAGATACTGCTGCACCCGGGCCTTGTTCCATTGCGCAACGCTGCCGCCAAAGGGCGCGGGCCCAGGGTAGGCATAGGGCGTGGCGCGCTCCAGGTTGGGCGCGCTGGTGGCCGCGTAGGGTTCGTACATGTGAAAGCTGTAGAGCAGGCGCTGGTCGTCGAGCGCGCCAGGCCAGTACTCGAAGGCATCGGCCGCGGCGTACCAGCCGGCATCGAGCATGATCGGGGTGAGTGGATCGACTTCGCGTATCGCCGCCACCAACTGGCGATACAGCGCCGGCAGGTCGCGGGTGCTGCCCTGCTGCTGTCGGTACCAGGCGTGCATCTGCTCGGCGCTGGCGTGCTCGGCCAGGCCGCCGAGTTTCTCGGGCGCCGGTTCGTTGATCAGGTTGTAGGCCGCCACCGCCGGATGGTCCTTGAGCGCCCGCGCCAGGTCACGCCAGAAGTCGGCGGCCTGGGCCCAGTAGGCCTTGTCCTGCCAGAGCCGGTCATCGAACTGGCCGGCGTTGTTCTGTGCCCAGCGCATGCCGGGCAGTGAGAGGGGCGTGATAACGACCTTGAGGCCTGCGGCGTGCGCGCGGTCCAGGGTGGCCTTGAGCGTGGCAAGGTCGGCGGCCGGCAGCCCTTGGTAGGTATCGGCATTACCGAGCAGAAAATCACGCTGCGCCGCTTGCCACTTGTCATAGGACAACCGCACCCAGCTCGCCCCGTAGCCGTGCAGCGCCTCGAAATAGGCCTGGTCGGGCGGCAGGCGGTTGAAGCTGTTGCCGCCATGGCGCGGCGTGTTCCAGAAGTCGATCAGGTCGGCGGCGTGGGCCGGCAGGGACGAACAGGCGATAAGGCAGGCCAGCAGTTGGTTGCGCATCGGGGCACCCCGCAAAGACAGAGGGACGTAAGGCTAGCGCTTGCGAAGGCTGACCACGTGCTGCATTCAGTTGCAAAACACTACGGATTCATGACCGCAGCGAAGAGCTCCTGACAGCCCCTTCAGAGTGCCAGGCTTACCACCACCGCCAGCTCCAGCAGCTCCAGCAACGCCCCTGCTGTATCCCCGGTGGTGCCCCCCAGGCGCTTGAGCATCACCTGGCGCAGCAGCGCGAACACCAGCAGCGCCACGCCCACGGCCAGGATACCGTTCCATCCCGCCAGCACCAGGCACCCCAAACCGGTCGCCAGCAACACGGCCTTGGCTTCGCCACGCGGCAGATGCTCGGCCAGCGCCTGTCCCAGGCCGCCTGCGCGCACATACGGCGTGCACAGGAACAACCCCAGCATCGCCGCCCGCCCCAGTACCGGTGCCAGCAGCAGGCCCACCGCCTGCCCGCTGTCGACCAGCGCGAGCAACGCGCAGAACTTGAGCAGCAGCACCAGTACCAGCGTCACCACCGCAATCGGCCCGCTGCGCGGGTCCTTCATGATCGTCAGGGTGCGTTCGCTGTCGCCGAATCCGCCCAGCCAGGCATCGGCGCTGTCGGCCAGGCCATCCAGGTGCAACGCACCGCTCAACCACACCCAGACGCACAGCAGCAGGGCCGCCTGCAGCATCGGCGGGCTGCCCGCCAGCAGCGCGCTGGCCGCCCACAGCACCCCGCCGAACAACAGCCCCACCAGCGGGTAGCACAGCAGGGAGCGCCCCATCTGCTCGGGCGCGGGCATGCCCGCCAGGCGCACCGGCAGGCTGCTGAGAAACTGCAGGGCAATCCAGAACGCCTGCATCAGGCGATTTCCGCGAAACGACCGTCGGCCGCGCAATGCAGACGGTGCACCGCGCCGTGCCCGACCACCACCTGCAGCAGCTGCTCGCGCGGCAGGCCGCGGGCACGGGCCAGCAGCAGGCGCATCACGCCGCCGTGGGTCACCAGCAGCACGCGCTCGCCGGCGTGGGCCTGATACGCCCGCGCCATGGCCGCCAGCACCCGCTCGGCAAACGCCGTGACCGGCTCGCCACCCGGCGGCGTGAAGGCATAAGGGTCGGCCCAGAACAGCCCCAGGCCCTGTTCGTCGGTAAGCATGAGGTCAGCGGTGCTGCGCCCCTCCCAGTCGCCGAAGTGCAGCTCCTGCAGGCCGGCCTCCAGTTGCATGGGCACGCCCACCTGATCGGCAAGTTCTTCGGCAAATCGCGCGCAGCGCTGCAGCGGCGAGCTGATGATCCGCGTCCACGGCCCGCCCTCGACCACAGCCGCACGCATCTGCGCCCAGCCAAGTTCGGTCAGCGCGTCGTCCAGGCTGCCGCGCAGCCCACCGCCCAGTTCGGTTTCACCATGACGCAGCAGGTCGACGATCATGTATCGCGGTCCGCCACCGCCGCCTCGGCGAAGGTCGCCATCTGCCCGTGCAGGTCGCAGGCCATGCGCAGCAGCGGTACCGCCAGCGCCGCCCCGCTGCCCTCGCCCAGGCGCAGGCCCAGCTCCAGCAGCGGTTGCGCCTGCAACGCTTCGAGCACCCGCTGGTGCCCGGGCTCTGCGCCGCGATGACCGAACAGCAGCCAGGCCCGGCAACCGGGGTTGATGCGCGTTGCAACCAGCGCCGCCACGGTGCAGATAAAACCGTCCACCAGCACCACGATGCCTTGCTGCGCGCACGCCAGGTACGCCCCCACCAGCGCGGCAATCTCGAAGCCGCCAAAGCACAACAGCTGCTCCAATGGGTCGTCGGCCAGCGCCGCGTGGGTGAGCAGCGCGCGTTCGATCACGCGGGTCTTGTGTTCGACACCGGCAGCATTCAGGCCAGTGCCGGGGCCGGTCAGCTCGCCAGGGGTGCATTTGAGCAATGCACTGGCCACCGCACTGGCAGAGGCCGTGTTGCCGATGCCCATTTCGCCGCCGATGAACAGTTGCGCCCCGGCATCACGCGCACGCAAGGCGCTCTCGCGCCCGGCCTGCAGCGCCAGGCGCCCCTGCTCGGTGGTCATTGCCGGCACCTGGGCGAAGTTGGCGGTGCCCGCCCCGATGCGCAGATGGCGTACACCGGCAAGTTCCAGGGTCAGGTCGACCGTCCCCAGGTCGACCACCTCCAGCTGCGCACCCAACTGGCGGGCCAGCACGCTGATGGCTGCGCCGCCGCCGACGAAGTTCTGCAGCATCTGCCGCGTGACCACCTGCGGATAGGCCGAAACCCCCTCGGCCACCACGCCGTGATCGCCCGCGAAAATCGCGATCCATACCTGCCGCACGCCAGGCTTGAGCTTGCCCTGCAAGCCCGCCAGCTCCACCGCAACCTGCTCCAGCCGGCCCAGTGAGCCGGCTGGCTTGGTCAGCTCGCGCTGGCGCTCCAGCGCCTGTTCGCGCACAGCCAGGTTGATCGGCTGACACGCGTTCTGCCACCAGTTTTGACTCATGTTCAGGCTCCCTTGAGCGTAAGTGGCAGGCCGGCAACGGTCAGCACCACGTGCTGGCAACGTTCGGCAATGGCCTGATGCAGCCAGCCGGCTTCATCGACGTAACGACGGGTCAGCTCGCCCATGGGCACCACGCCCAGGCCGGTCTCGTTGCTGACCAGGATGATTTCACCCGGCAACTGCGCCAGGCAGTCCAGCAGTGCATCGCGCTCGGCGGCCAGGCGCTCGGGGTCCTCGAGCATCAGCAGGTTGGTCAGCCACAGGGTCAGGCAGTCCACCAGCAGGCAACGCTCGGGCGCGGCGGTTTCGCGCAGCACCTGCGCCAGCGCCAGCGGCTCCTCGATCAGCGCCCACTCGGCAGGGCGACGCGCACGGTGCAGTTGCACGCGAGCATTCATTTCACCGTCCAGCGGCTCGCTGGTGGCGATATAGGTCACCGCCAGCGCGCTGTCGACGGCGTATTGTTCGGCCAGGCGGCTCTTGCCCGATCGGGCGCCGCCAAGAATCAGCTTGAGCATGTCAGTCCAGCCCGCAGAGTTGACGAAGCCGGGCGCCGTCCAGGTGCGTGTCCACCAGGTCGGCCAGGCGTTCGATGTCCAGTTCACGCAGAGCATGGTAGTCCACCTGCTGCACATCGTTCAGGCCAGCCCAGCGCAGCAGCGCCGTGCACGAATGCGGCGACTCGAACAGGCCGTGCAGGTAGGTGGCCAGGATCTGCCCGTCGGCGCTGACCGCGCCATCGCTGCGACCGTCGGCCAACTGTACGGCGGGCTGCGCCAGCGCCGGCCCGCGGGTGACCCCGGCATGGATCTCGTAGCCACTGACGGGCGCCTGCTCCAGGTTCAGCGTGCCGCTGACATTGCGCAGCTGCTTCTCGGCCTCCAGCTGCGTGCTGTAGTCCAGCCAGCCCAGGCCCGCGCTGCTGCCGGCGGCGCCTTCCAGGCCCAGTGGGTCATGCACGTGGGTCCCGAGCATCTGCAGGCCACCACAGATGCCCAGCAGTTTGCCGCCGTAGCGCAGGTGGCGGGTTATCGCCTCTTCCCAGCCGCGCTCGCGCAGGTGCGCCAGGTCGCCGCGCACGCTCTTGGAGCCCGGCAGGATGATCAGGTCGGCCGGCGTTATCGCGTCGCCCGGCCCGATGAACTGCAGATCCACCTGCGGATGCAGGCGCAGCGGATCGAAGTCGGTATGGTTGCTGATGCGCGGCAGCACCGGCACGATCACCTTGAGCACCTGCGCGGCTTTCTGGCCCTGGCGCCGGTCCAGGCCATCCTCGGCTTCCAGATGCAGGTCCAGCACATACGGCAGCACGCCCAGCACCGGCTTGCCGGTACGCGCCTCGAGCCAGTCCAGGCCGGGCTGCAGCAGGGCGATGTCGCCACGAAAGCGGTTGATCACGAAGCCCTTGACCCGCGCCTGCTCGCTGGGCGACAGCAGCTCCAGGGTGCCGACCAGGTGTGCGAACACCCCGCCGCGGTTGATATCGGCGATCAGGATCACCGGGCAGTCGACCGCCTCGGCAAACCCCATGTTGGCGATGTCCCCGGCCCGCAGATTGATTTCGGCCGGCGAGCCCGCGCCCTCCACCATCACCACCGGGTAGGCGTCGCTCAGGCGCTGGTGCGAGGCCAGTACCGCCTGCATGGCGATGGCCTTGTAGTCGTGATAGGCCACCGCGTTCATGCTGGTGACCGCGCGGCCATGCACGATCACCTGGGCTCCGGTCTCGCTGTTGGGCTTGAGCAGTACCGGGTTCATGTCGGTGTGCGGCGCCAGCCCGGCGGCCTGGGCCTGCACCGCCTGGGCGCGGCCGATTTCGCCGCCGTCGGCCGTCACCGCACTGTTGAGTGCCATGTTCTGCGGCTTGAACGGCACGACACCCACGCCCTGGCGCGCCAGCCAGCGGCACAGCGCGGTCACCAGGGTGCTCTTGCCGGCATCGGAGGTGGTGCCTTGCACCATCAGGGTGGTCATGGGTGTTCCTTGCGGTAGTCGTCCAGCGCCTGGACCAGGCGCTGCCAATCGGTGTCGGTGGCCGGCAGGCCGAAACGCAGGCTGCCCAGGTGCTCGAACAGGCGCAGCAGGATGCCGCGCCGCGCCATGAACTGGTGCAACTGCGCGACGTGGGCAAGCTCCAGGTACTGGAACAGGTCGCAGCCGCCGGCCGGCGAGAAGCCGGCAGCATCGAGTACCTGCGCCAGGCGTGTGCTGGCCTCGGCGCAGCGGGTGATCTGGCGCTGCTGGGCGCCATGGTCGAGCAGGCAGGCCTGGCCCAGCACCCGCGTGGGCCCGGCGATCGACCAGGGCCCCAGTTGTTCGGCCAGCAGCTGCAGCAGTTGGCGTTCGGCCAGCACGAAGCCCAGGCGTACACCGGCCAGGCCGAAGAACTTGCCGAACGAGCGCAGCACGATCAGCCCGTTGCGCCAGGTTTCGGCGGCGATGCTGTGTTGCGGGGTGTTGTCCATGAACGCTTCATCCACCACCAGCCAGCCACCGCGCTGGGCCAGGCGGGCGTGCCAGCCCAGCAGGCGCTCGGCGCTCAACAGGCGCCCGGTGGGGTTGTTGGGGTTGACCACCACCAGCACATCGAGGCTGTCGAGAAAGAACTCCACCTCGGCCTCGCCGACTTCACGCACGCGGTGCCCGGCGCGCCGCCAGCCCTCGGCATGTTCGGCGTAGCACGGCGACAGCACACCGACCTTGCCACTGCGACGCAAGCGCGGCAGGGCCTGGATGGCGGCCTGGGACCCGGCCACCGGCAGCAGTTGCGGCACGCCGTAGTACTCGCGGGCCGCCTGCTCCAGGCCATCGTCGGTTTCGGGCAGGCGTGCCCAGGCGCGCAACGGGATCTCGGGGATCGCGAAGGGCCACGGCGCGATGCCGCTGGACAGGTCGACCCAGTCCTGCACTGCGATGCCGTACTCCAGCACCGCCCGTTGCAAACGACCACCGTGTTCAAGCATAGAATTGCGCCCCCACGCACAACAGCAGCAACCACAACCACACGCCCTTGCACACCAGTTGCCAGCCACGCTCGATGGCGTCGGCATCGGCCGGCGGGCCTTCGCCCAGTTGCGGGCGCTGGTGCAGCTCGCCGTGGTACACCGCCGCGCCGCCCAGCTCGACACCCAGCGCACCGGCGCCAGCTGCCATCACCGGGCCGGCGTTGGGGCTGTCCCACAACGGCGCCTGGCGACGCCAGCAGCTCAGTGCCAGGCGCGTCCTGCCCAGCACCGCGTAGGTCAGGGCCACCAGCCGCGCCGGAATATAGTTGAGCAAATCGTCGATGCGCGCTGCGGCCCAGCCAAAGCGCTCGAAGCGCTCGTTGCGATAGCCCCACATGGCATCCAGGGTATTGCTCAAGCGATACAGCACCACACCTGGCGCCCCCGCCACCACGAACCAGAACAGGGCGGCGAACACTGCATCGCTACCGTTCTCCAGCACCGATTCGGTGGCGGCACGCGCCACGGCGGTGTCATCCAGTTCGCCGGTTTCACGGCTGACCAGGTAGCCCACGCGGCGGCGCGCTTCGTCCAGGTCGCCGCCACGCAGCGCCTCGGCCACGGGCCGTACATGTTCGCCAAGGCTGCGCAGGCCGAGCGCGCAGTACAGCGCCAGTATCTCCACCAGCCAGCCGATGTAGGGCAGCCACGACAGCACAGTGACCAGCAGGGTCAGGGGCACCACCGCCAGAAACCACGCGGTGACGCCATGGCTGCGCCAGCCACGACCGCCGGCATTGAAGCGTTGTTCCAGGCGTCCGGCATAACGGCCGAACGCGACCAGCGGGTGTGCACGCCGGGGCTCGCCCAGCAAGGCATCCAGCGCCACCCCGGCCACACTCAGCAAGGCCACACTCATCAACGCTCTCCCCAATGGTTTTCGTAGAGCATCTCGCTCAATGGCCGCTCGCGGGCCCAGCCTTCGAGCACCAGCATGGGCACCTCGTAGAACGCCTCGACCGGGCCCAGGCACAGTACCGCCAGCGGTTTGGCACCGGCCGGCATGCCCAGCAGGTCGGCCAGTGCCTGCGGTTCGAACAGCGACACCCAGCCCATGCCCAGGCCCTCGGCACGGGCCGCCAGCCACAGGTTCTGGATGGCGCACGACAGCGAGGCCAGGTCCATTTCCGGCAAGGTGCGACGGCCGAAGATGTGCGCCTCGCGCCCGTCCATCAGCGCCGCCACCAGCACCTCGGCGCAATCGTTGATGCCCTCGACCTTGAGCCGCATGAAATCGTCAGAACGCTGCCCCAGTGCCTCGGCGGTGCGCACCCGCTCCTGCTCCACCAGCGCCTGGATCTGCTGGCGCAGCTCGCGACGGGTGATGCGGATGAAACGCCAGGGCTGCATCAGACCCACGCTCGGGGCCTGGTGCGCCGCCTGCAGCAGGCGTGCCAGCAGCTCGGGGGCCACCTCGCCGCCGCTGAAATGGCGCATGTCGCGACGTTCGCCGATGGCGCGGTAGACCGCCGCGCGCTCGGCGTCGTTGAAGGCCTGGTCGCTCATGGTGCCAGCAGCGCCGCCAGCGCAGACGGGTTGGACGGGAAGTAGAAATGCACATACGAGGCCGTCAGCCGGCCGCAACGGTACACCGCCTCGGCGCCGCGCCCGCCGTTGGGGCTTTGCCCGCGGGCGATGGGTTCGAGCGCGGTGCTGGTCAGCGAATGGTGATAGGTATGCCCGCGCAGGGTGCCCTCGGGCAGCTCTACCGCTTGCAGGGCCAGGGCCGCCAGGCGCTTCTGCATCACCGCCTCGCCCGGCAGCAGGCCGGCCAGTTCGGCCCGTTCGCCGGCCACATCGGTCAGTGCATCGAGCAGGTAGAGCATGCCGCCGCATTCGGCCAGCAAGGGCTTGCCTGCCTGGTGATGGGCCCGGATCGCCGCCAGCATCGGCGTGTTGGCAGCCAGCGCATGGTGGTGCAGCTCAGGGTAGCCGCCGGGCAGGTACAGGCTGTCGCAGTCTGGCAGCAGGCGGTCGTGGATCGGCGAGAAGAAGCTCAGCTGTGCGCCCATCTCGCGCAACAGGTCCAGGCTGGCGCCATAGGTGAATGCGAAGGCTTCGTCGCGCGCCACGCCGATCCGCACGCCGGCCAGCAGTGGCTCGATGCTGCGCGGCTGCGGCGCATCGAAGGCCACCGCCGGCGGCAGGGCCGACTCGCAGCTGTCGCCCAGGGCGTTGGCGGCGGCGTCCAGGCGCAGGTCCAGGTCGGTCAGTTCACTGGCCTGCACCAGGCCCAGGTGGCGGCTGGGCAGTTCGATGCCGGTTTCCCGCGACAGCCCGCCGTACCAGCGCAGGCCTTCGGTCAGGCTGCCTTCGAGCAGTTGCGCGTGACGCAGCGAGCCCACCCGGTTGGCCAGCACGCCGGCAAACGGCAGGTCGGGCTGGTAGCGCGCCAGACCCAGGGCCAGCGCGCCGAAGGTCTGGGCCATGGCCGTGCCGTCGATCACCGCCAGCACCGGCACGCCGAAATGCCGCGCCAGGTCGGCGCTGGACGGCGTACCGTCGAACAGCCCCATCACCCCTTCGATCAGGATCAGGTCGGCGTCGGCGGCGGCTTCCCACAGCAGGCGCCGGCTTTCCTCGGCGCCGACCATCCACAGGTCCAGCTGGTACACCGGTGCGCCACTGGCGCGCTCCAGAATCATCGGGTCGAGAAAGTCCGGGCCACACTTGAACACCCGGACCTTGCGCCCCTGGTTGCGGTGCAGGCGCGCCAGTGCGGCCGTCACCGTGGTCTTGCCCTGGCCAGATGCAGGTGCCGCGATCAGCACCGCCGGGCAATGACGGGTTTGCCTCATAGTTCCACGCCCTTCTGGGCACGGATGCCGGCCTGGAAGGCATGCTTGACCATGCCCATCTCGGTCACGGTGTCGGCCAGCTCGATCATCTCGGGCTTGGCGCCGCGGCCGGTGACGATCACATGCTGCATCGGTGGGCGTGCCTGCAGGTCGCCGAGCACCTGGTCGAGGTCGAGGTAGCCGTGCTTGAGGGCGATGTTGAGCTCATCGAGCACTACAAAACCGATGGCCGGGTTCTGCAGCAACTGGCGCGAAACCGCCCAGGCAGCCTCGGCGGCGGCGATGTCGCGCTGGCGGTCCTGGGTTTCCCAGGTAAAGCCCTCGCCCATCACGTGGTAGCGCACCTGTTCGGGGAAGCGGCGGAAGAACAGCTCCTCGCCGGTGCTGTTGCGGCCCTTGATGAACTGCACCACGCCGCATTGCATGCCGTGGCCCAGGGCCCGCGCCAGCATGCCGAAGGCCGAGCTGCTCTTGCCCTTGCCGTTGCCGCTGAGTACCAGCAGCAGGCCGCATTCATTGGGCGAGTTGGCAATGCGTTCGTCGATTACCGCTTTTTTGCGCAGCATGCGCGCCAGATGGCGTTCGTCGCGATCGGTGGTGTCGGTCATCGGAGGCTCCGTGGGCAACTGGCGCGCACAGGGACCGGGGGGATCGAGTCGGCGCGACAGCAGGTTGGCGATGGCACACGGAAAACGCGCAGGCCCTGCCACTGGCCGGGAGAACCGCGCATCACCCTCCGTGATGCCGTTGATCTGTGACAGGCCGGTCTCCGGGCTCATGGGCGGGTCTGATCGACCCGGATCGCGCGCCTTCCCGGGCTGTTGCACCCAGTGGCCCTGCGCGATCCCGACTCATTTACCGTTGCGGGGGCAGCGCCGGAATCGCACGTTGCACGTGCCCACCGGCTTCCCTGTTTCACCCTGCCGGCACCTTGGCCGCAGAGCACCTGAAACAAGTCGCGAAGGTTAGAGGGTTGGGCCATGAGCGTCAATCAAAGGCGCTGCGAAGCGGTCTGGATCAATGGCATTTATGTCATCTTGTGTCACACTCACTGCAGTGATATCACATAGCCATTATCCGCACCTCTCCGATCCACAATAACAATGGAGCACGGCATGCAAGGTCTGATCATCAACAACCCGCGTCTGGAGTTCCTGCGCCCCGCCCTGGAACGTTGGGCCGAGTGCCTGGAGCGCTACAACCAGACCCTGGGCGACAGCGACGCCCCCTACTGGCAAGGCGTGCAAAGCAACCTTGGCGTGCTGAGCGCGGCGGCCTGGCAGGCGGAGCTGGTGACCTTGCAGGGTGCGCAGACCAAGAAGCAGCGCGACGAAGGCGAGCGTGCGGCGCACTGCGACCTGGTGATCGCCAGCAAGGAAGAGACCGCCTACCTGCAAGCCACCCAGCGCTGGCCACGGGTCGGCAAGCTCGACCTCACCGATGCCCTGCAGGAGAGCGTCGCCCAGGCTCGCCTGGTGGGCTATGCCAGCCAGCTCAAGGTCGCCGCGCTGTTCGTCAGCCCGTACAAGGCCGGGCAACACGCCAGCCCCGAAGAGCTTCAGGACCTGGTCGACGACCTGCAAAAGCACAATGCATGCGCCATCGCCTGGGTGTTCCCCTATGGCTACCGCAAGCTGCACGACGACGTGGGCCGCTACCACCCCGGCATCGCGCTGCTGCTCAAGCAGGCCTGAGCCCCTGTCGAGGGAACCTCGCCGACGTGCCCGCCTCTACCTTACTGGACACGGCCAACTTCGCGAGGGACACCGATCATGGGCAACATGCGCATTGCTGTACTGCTGGCACTCACCACCGGGCTGGTGGCCTGCGGCGAGAACGCCCGCCTGGACGTCACCGATGGCACCGGCCCGTCGCCGCGCCTGCCCGAACCGAACAAGACCCTCATCCCCACGGTAAACATCGCGCCGGCCATCGGCTGGCCGAAGGGCGGCAAACCCAAGGCTGCGGCAGGCACCCAGGTGGTGGCCTTCGCCGACAAGCTCGACCACCCGCGCTGGCTGTACGTGCTGCCCAACGGCGACGTGCTGGTGGCCGAGACCAACGCGCCGCCCAAACCCGATGACGGCAAGGGCATCAAGGGCTGGGTGATGGGCAAGGTGATGGGCCGCGCCGGCGCCGGAGTGCCCAGCCCCAACCGCATCACCCTGCTGCGTGACAGCGACAAGGACGGCGTGGCCGACACCCGCACCACCTTCATCGAGGGGCTGAACTCGCCGTTCGGCATGGCCCTGGTGGGCAACGACTTCTATGTGGCCGACACCGATCGGCTGTTGCGCTTCACCTACGAGCCAGGCGCCACCCGCCTGCAGGGCAGCGGCACCAAGGTGGTCGACCTGCCGGGCGGCACGCTCAACCACCACTGGACCAAGAACGTGATCGCCAGCCCCGACGGCAAGAAGCTGTACGTGACCGTGGGCTCCAACAGCAACGTGGCCGAGAACGGCATGGAGCAGGAGAAAGGCCGCGCCGCGATCTGGGAGGTCGACCCGGCCACCGGCAGCCAGCGCCTGTTCGCCACCGGCCTGCGCAACCCCAACGGCCTGGCCTGGGAACCCCATAGCCAGCAGCTGTGGACGGCGGTGAACGAACGTGACGAGATCGGCAGCGACCTGGTGCCGGACTACATCACGTCGGTGAAGGACGGCGCCTTCTATGGCTGGCCCTACAGCTATTACGGGCAGCATGTGGATGAACGCGTACAACCGCAGGATGCAAAGCTGGTGGCCAGCGCGATTGCGCCGGACTATGCGGTGGGGCCGCACACCGCCTCGCTGGGGCTGGCGTTTACCGTGCCGAACGCCTTGCCGGCGCCATTCGACCAGGGCGCGTTCATCGGCCAGCACGGCTCATGGAACCGCAAGCCGCACAGTGGCTACAAGGTGATCTTCGTGCCGTTCAGCACGGCAGGCAAACCGTCGGGCAAGCCCATTGATCTGCTGACCGGGTTTCTCGACGAGGACGGCAAGGCCATGGGGCGCCCAGTCGGTGTGGTGAACGATCAGCGTGGCGGGGTGCTGGTGGCCGACGATGTGGGCAATGTGATCTGGCGGGTAAGCAAGGCGCAGTAGCACTGCGCTGACGTGTTCGCCGGCAAGGTCGGCTCCTGCTGGAGCCGGCTTTGCAGGCCACGCTGTCAGGGATTGCGCGCCAGGTGCGCCGGCTGCAGCACGCGCTTGGCGTTGAGGTAGGTCTTCTGCCAGTAGCTGTTGGACAGGTAGTCCAGGCGCACCGTACCGCCCGTTGACGGTGCATGCACGAAACGCCCCTCACCCACGTAGATACCGGCATGGCTCACCTGGGTACCGCCATTGGTGGCGAAGAACACCAGGTCGCCCGACTGCAACGCACCCTTGTCGATGTCCGGGGCACGAATGCCGATCATCTCGCGGGTTGAGCGCGGCAGGGCGATACCCGCCGCGTCCCGGTACACGTAGCCAATCAGCCCGCTGCAATCGAACCCCGAGTCCGGGGTATTGCCGCCCCAGCGGTAAGGCGTGCCCACCAGGCCCAGGGCCCGGAACAGCACATCCTCGGCCACTGGCGAGAAATACACCTGGGGCGCCATCACCTTCGGCTCGACCACCTGAGGTTTCTGCGGGGCATGGCTGGAGCAGGCACCCAGCAGGGCCGCCAGGGAAAGTACAGCAACGCGCGCGAGTATCGACATAGTCAGAACATCCTGTCTGAAGCCGCCCGACCCCAAGTCGGAAATAGGTGAGAATTTAGATTAGACGTTTTCTGTAAACACGCACGGCGGCGAGCTTTTCAGCTACGCCGCCGTGCGGGACATCACGCGCAGACTCAGTTACGCGACAGGGTAGTCGGTGCCATGGCCAGCGCGCGCTTGGCTTCGATGAAGGTCTTGCTCCAGTAGCGGTCACCGAGATTGTCGATGCGCACGCCACCGCTGCGGCGGCTGCTGGAGTGGATGAACTGATCGTCGCCCAGATAGATGCCGGCGTGGCTGACGCGGCCGCGACCATTGGTGCTGAAGAACAGCAGGTCGCCTGGCTTGAGCTTGTTGCGCGCAACCAGCGGGGCTTTCACGTTGATCATTTCGCGGGTGGAGCGCGGCAGGTTCATGCCGGCCTCTTCGCGGAACAGGTAGCCGATGAAGCCGCTGCAGTCGAAGCCGGACTTCTCCGAGGTGCCGCCGAAACGGTAGCGGGTACCGATCAGGGACATGCCACGTTCGAGAATGTTGTCGGCCAGGGCTGGCAGTTCGTAGGGCTTGGTGCTGGAGGAGAACGCTTCCAGGTCCTGCTCGGTGGCCAGCTCTTCTTCGAACACCGACGCAGCGGTGGAAGGCTTGGCGGCAGCCTGGGCAGCAACTGGAGCGGGAGCCTGCTGGTGGGTGACGGGACCGGTGGTCGCGCAGCCGAACAGCAAGGTCACAAGTGCGAGGGGCACGAGGGGTGCGAAGCGATTTAGCATGGGCACGACCGTGGCTTGAATTTGATGAAGCCGAGACTATGCCTTCTATCGGATCGATTTGCAAATTCAATCGAAAAAAATGTGACTTTTATGTGCCGAGGCTCTGGGCCGGCCCTACCAGCCCAATGTCTCTTTCAAAAACGGGATGGTCAGCTTGCGCTGCGCCTGCAGTGAAGCCTGGTCGAGGCGTTCGAGCAGGTCGAACAGTGCGCTCATGCTGCGCGTGCCTCGGGTCAGGATGAAATGCCCGACTTCGTCGGTGAGGTGCAGGCCCCGGCGCGAGGCGCGCAATTGCAGGGCACGCAGCTTGTCTTCATCCGACAGGGCGCGCATCTGGAAGATCAGCGCCAGGGTCAGGCGCGACTTCAGGTCGGCCAGCTTGATCGGCAATTCCCGTGGGGAGCTGGACGCTGCCAGCAGCAAGCGGCGGCCGCTGTCGCGCAGGCGGTTGAACAGGTGGAACATGGCCTCTTCCCAGTCCGGCTTGCCGGCAATCACATGCAGGTCGTCCAGGCACACCAGTTCGTACTGTTCCAGGTTGTCGAGCAGTTCCACGCCGCGATCGAGCAGTTGCGCCAGAGGCAGGTACACCGCAGGCTCGCCCAGTTGCTCGAAGCGCAGGCACGCGGCCTGCAGCAGGTGGGTACGCCCTACGCCCTGCTTGCCCCACAGGTAGATCAGGCTTTCGGTCCAGCCGGCGTCGGCTTCGCAGAGTCGCTCGACGTAGCCCAATGCGGCGGCGTTGGCACCCGGATAGTAGTTGATGAAGGTGGCGTCATCACGCAGACGCACACCCAGGGGCAACTGGATCGGTTTCATGCTGGCTGGGCAGTCCCGAGGAACCGCAAGGGGCCTTTGGTGAAAAGTCCGCAAAGTCTATACCCGTGACGCCAACCGCACAATGCGTTAGCAAAATCAAAGGCTTGCGCGGCATATGGGGCAGGCATGGGTCAATCCTCCAGCAGTTCCTCTGCACTCAGGCGAAACAGCTCCACGGTGTTGATGCTCGCCCCTTCGAGCGAGCCTTCCTTATCCAGTACCTGGTTGGCCGCGTTCATCTCCGAACTGCGCCCGGCAACGCGCTGGAAGGTGCTGCGCGGTAGTGCGGCGCTCCAGCCATTCTCGAAGGTGTTGTAGGCCAGGGTCAGCGCCGCGGTGAAGTAGTGCTGATTGGCGACCGGGATCCGCACCGCATTGTCGTCCTGGTCATAGGCCGTGAAATGACTGGGCAGCGCCTTGAGCCCCAGACGCTTGAGCACCACCCAGGAAAATGCCGAGGGTACGAACATCGTGAGCTTCTCGGCCGCGTGCCGCGAGTAGCCCTGCTGCTGCAGGGCCGCTGCCACCTCATCCTCGTCGAGGTCATCGGCCAGCAGCGGCAATGCATCCATCACGCCTGCCAATGCACAGGCGTGGTCGGTTTCATGTTCCATCACTCAGGGTGTCCTTCAAAGGTCCGGGTCGATTTCACCAGCATACATGTCCGACTCTTTATAGAGGTCGTGCATGTGCCGCAGCAACACCATGATCACCGCCGCCACCGGCAGCGCCAGCAACACCCCGGTGAACCCGAACAGCTCGCCGCCGGCCAGGATCGCGAAGATCACCGCCACCGGATGCAGACCGATGCGGTCGCCCACCAGCAACGGCGTGAGCACCATGCCTTCAAGGGCCTGGCCCACCATGAACACCGCGACGATGCCCAGCATCGGGTACAGGTCGCCGCCGAACTGGAACATGCCGGCGATCAATGCCGCGCCGATGCCGATGATGAAACCCATGTACGGCACGATGGCCGCAAGCCCGGCCATGATACCGATCAGCAGGCCCAGTTCGAGGCCCACCAGCATCAACCCGGCGGCGTAGATCACCCCCAGCGCCAGCATCACCAGCAACTGCCCGCGCACGAACGCACCGAGCACCTCGTGGCATTCCAGGGCCAGCGACACCACCTGCTCTTCGCGCTGGCGCGGCAACAGGCGGCGCAGCTTGGCCATCATCAGGTCCCAGTCGCGCAGCAGGTAGAAGCCCACCACCGGGATCAGCACCATGTTGGCCAACCAGCCGATCAGCGCCAGCCCGGACGCGGTAGCCTGGCTGAGCACGATGCCGACGATGTCGGTGGTCTGGCCCATGTGCTCGCTGATCGCCGACTTGATCTTGTCGAACTTCCAGAAGCCATCGGCCAGCCCCAGGCGCGTCTGCACCCACGGCAGCGCCACGTGCTGCAACCAGTCGAGCATCTGTGGTGCCAGCTCGTACAGGCGCACCAACTGCTTGGCCAGCATCGGGATCAGCACCAGCAGCATCGCCATGAACACCAGGGTGAACAGGGCGAACACCACCACCACGCCCCAGGTGCGTGACAGCCCGGCGCGCTCCAGCCGGTCCACCAGCGGGTCGGCCAGGTACGCCAGGCCGATACCTATAAGGAAGGGCGAGAGGATCCCGTGCAAGAAGTACAGCAGCGTGCCGATTACCAGCACCCCCAACACCCATACCCAACGGCGTGTATCCATCATTCAGTCACGCTCCCTGCCAACGAAACCGCAAACCGGTGAACGGTGCGGGCGCAGCCACCTGGGCCTCGCCTGGGGCTGCGGGTGCGACCGGCGCTGGGGCGGCGGCCTCTGCCGGCACCTCCTGCAGCCTGGCCAGGCCCAGTTGCGCACGCACCTGTTCGGGGGTGCCGCTGACGGTGTAGGTCAGGGTATCGCCGTCCACATAGGTCAGGCGCCCGCCCAGCGGCTCAAGGGTCTGCAAAAGCTGCGCATAGCGCTCCAGGGTCATGCCCTGGACCTGTATCTGGTTTTCGCCACCGGTGCCCGGTCGCGCGACGAAGCGCGGCGCCAGGCGCGTGCTGACGGCCAGCATCACCGCATCGGCCAGGGCGGCCTGATCGGCGCCTTCGACCTTGCCCTGCTCGCGCTGGTCGCCCAGCCACAGGCGCCAGGTGCCCTGCCATTTGCCCTCGCCCTCGGTGGCATGCACCGCCAGCAACGCATCGGCCGCGTAGCGCTCGGAGGCCTCGCGCAGGGGCGCGGGGTCGGTGCCTTCGAGGTTCTTGGCAGTGGCCACCAGTTGCTCGTTCAGGTCGCCCATGGGCAGGCGCAGCGGCAAGCCACGGTGTTGCGCGGCGCGGCGCAGCGGTTCGGCGCTGCTCTGGCCATCGCCCACCAGGCTCGAACCGCCCACGCTGTCGTTCAACCACCAGCCGAGGATGGCCGGCCGGTTGCTGCCCCACAGGGCCAGCCCGGCCTGGCGCAAAGCCCGGTCGGTGCTGCCGGGGTCGAAATCCACCAGCACGGTTTCAGGCGGGCCGGCCTCGAAACCGAACTGGCTGATGATTTGCTGCGGGTCCTTGCGTAGCCCTGCCAGGCCCGCACTCTGCGGCGCCTTGGGGTCGCCCGTGAGGCGCACCACCAGGGTACTCAGGGCATTCTGGGTGGCCTGGGCGCGGGCTTCGGTGCCCTCGCCGCTGACCGGCTCGCGCACCTGATAAAGGCCAGTGAGGGTTTCGGCCTGAACGCTCAGGCCAAACAGGGCAAGGCAGCCAACGGCCAGGTATGAACGCAAACGCATGGAGGATTCCTGTCCAGGTAAATAGAAAGCGCGGTCAGTGAAAAGTGAAGCTCTGACCACCCCCGCGGGTAAAACATTCAGCCCTGCGGTCAAATTTCATTACCTATACCTTATACAGCCCATGGCGCGGCAACCAGCGGCCATACCGAATCAATGTTTTTATGTCGAATGAGGCCCTGCCCGTCGGCCTGAGGATGGCCGCTACCGGGTAACCCTGATAAAATCGCGCGCCTTCGCAGACCGGCGACGCTCAGGCAGCAGGAAAACCCTCGCAATGCCTGGCAGGTGCCGGTCGATTCCCCCGAATCCCTCCCCCTAAAGGCCTGGATCATGAGCAAGCAACCCTCCCTGAGCTACAAGGACGCCGGTGTAGACATCGACGCCGGTGAAGCATTGGTCGAACGCATCAAAGGCGTCGCCAAGCGCACGGCGCGCCCGGAAGTCATGGGCGGCCTGGGGGGCTTCGGCGCCCTCTGCGAAATTCCGGCAGGCTACAAGCAGCCGGTGCTGGTTTCGGGCACCGACGGCGTGGGCACCAAGCTGCGCCTGGCACTGAACCTGAACAAGCACGACACCATCGGCCAGGACCTGGTCGCCATGTGCGTCAACGACCTGGTGGTGTGCGGCGCCGAGCCGCTGTTCTTCCTCGACTACTACGCCACCGGCAAGCTCAACGTCGACACCGCGGCTGACGTGGTCACCGGCATCGGCGCCGGCTGCGAACTGGCAGGCTGCTCGCTGGTAGGCGGCGAAACCGCTGAAATGCCGGGCATGTACGAAGGCGAAGACTACGACCTGGCCGGCTTCTGCGTCGGCGTGGTGGAAAAGGCCGAGATCATCGACGGCTCCAAGGTGGCTGCCGGTGACGCCCTGATCGCCCTGCCATCGTCGGGCCCGCACTCCAACGGTTACTCGCTGATCCGCAAGATTATCGAAGTGGCCGGCGCCGACATCCAGAACGTCCAGCTCGACGGCAAGCCGCTGACCGAACTGCTGATGGCCCCGACCCGCATCTACGTCAAGCCGCTGCTCAAGCTGATCAAGGACACCGGCGCGGTCAAGGCCATGGCCCACATCACCGGTGGCGGCCTGCTCGACAACATCCCGCGCGTGCTGCCAAAAGGCGCCCAGGCCGTGGTCGACGTGGCCAGCTGGCAGCGCCCGGCGGTATTCGACTGGCTGCAGCAGCAGGGCAACGTCGACGAGACCGAAATGCACCGCGTACTCAACTGCGGCGTGGGCATGGTGATCTGCGTGGGTCAGGATCAGGTCGACAACGCCCTGAACGTGCTGCGCGAAGCCGGCGAGCAGCCTTGGGTGATCGGCCAGATCGCCACCGCTGCCGAAGGCGCCGCCCAGGTCGAGCTGAAGAACCTCAAGGCGCACTGATGCCGAGCACGTCTTGTGATGTAGTGGTGCTGCTGTCCGGCACCGGCAGCAACCTGCAGGCCCTGATCGACAGTACCCGCACCGGCGACAGCCCGGTGCGGATCCGCGCGGTGATCTCCAACCGCGCCGATGCCTACGGCCTGCAGCGCGCCCGCGATGCGGGCATCGACACCGCCGTGCTCGACCACAAGGCCTTCGACGGCCGCGAGGCCTTCGACGCGGCGCTGGTCGAGCTGATCGACGGCTTTGCCCCGCAGCTGGTGGTGCTGGCCGGCTTCATGCGTATCCTCAGTGCCGGTTTCGTGCGCCATTACCACGGCCGCCTGCTCAATATCCACCCTTCCCTGCTGCCCAAGTACAAGGGCCTGCATACCCACCAGCGTGCGCTGGAAGCCGGGGATGCCGAGCATGGCTGCAGTGTGCACTTCGTCACCGAGGAACTCGATGGCGGGCCACTGGTCGTACAGGCTGTGATACCGGTAGTCTCGGATGACACGCCGGCGCAACTGGCCCAGAGGGTTCACAGCCAGGAACACCTGATTTATCCGCTGGCGGTGCGCTGGTTCGCCGAAGGCCGTTTGCGCCTTGGCGAGCACGGTGCTCTACTGGATGGCCAGCCCTTGGCGGCCAGCGGCCACTTGATTCGACCCTAGGAGATTTTATGCGTCGTGCCCTGCTCTTCGCACTTGCCGTGCTTGCACTGCCGCTTCAGGCAGCCGATCTGAAGCCTTTTTCGGCCAGCTACACCGCCGACTGGAAGCAACTGCCCATGAGCGGCACCGCCGAGCGCAGCCTGGCCAAGAACGCCAACGGGACCTGGAGCCTCAACTTCAAGGCCTCGATGATGATTGCCAGCCTGACCGAACAAAGTACCCTGCGCCTGGACAAGGACACCCTGCTGCCGCAGACCTACCACTTCGAACGTGGCGGCCTGGGCAAGGCCAAGAAGGTCGACCTGGACTTCGACTGGTCGAGCAAGAAGATCACCGGCTCCGACCGTGGCGACGCGGTCAACCTGCCGCTCAACCGCGGCGTGCTGGACAAGTCGTCCTACCAGCTGGCCCTGCAGCATGACGTGGCAGCCGGCAAGAAGAGCATGACCTACCAGGTGGTGGATGGCGACGAGATCGACACCTACGACTTCCGCGTGCTGGGTACCGAAAAGGTCAGCACCAAGACCGGCCAGGTCGATGCGATCAAGGTCGAGCGCGTGCGCGACCCGAGCCAGAGCAAGCGCGTCACCGAGCTGTGGTTCGCCAAGGAATGGGACTACCTGCTGGTGCAACTGCGCCAGGTCGAGACCGACGGCAAGGAGTACGTGATCGTGCTGCAGGACGGCACGGTCGACGGCAAGTCGGTCAAGGGCAGCTGACAGGCCGCTAGCGTGCATTACCCAAAACCCCGCCTTGTGCGGGGTTTTGTTTTTGTGGCGTGGCCCTCCCTGCAGACACCAGCCTTGCTGGCGAAGGAGTCGCCTCGACCGTGCGGCATGAAAGATGTTTCATGCGCCAAGCATTTACTTAGGCTGCTAACAAATTCTATAAAAGAGACCTGCGACACGGTGCCGCAGTTAACTGGATTTGGAGTTAGCAGATGACTGTCAAAGTAACTGAGCGCGATGAATCGAAACTGTCCCACGAAGGCCTGGCCGCAGGCGTGCGTATCTGGGATGTGCATCAGCAGGACCAGCTGGTCGGCATGTTCCACAACGAACAGGAAGCCCACAGCTACCGGATCGAACTGGAGTACCTCGAAGCCAAGCGCCAACCCCAGTAATTCCCCGTCTTCAGAAACAGCAAACCCCGCCGAGGCGGGGTTTGTCGTGTCTAGCCCAGCAGGCTTACCACATCAGGTCATCCGGGATGACGTAGGCGGCGTACGGGTCGTCCGCATCCGGCGCTTCGACCTGGGTGTTGAGCAGCACGATGCGCTGCGGGTCGCGCTCCTGGATCTTCAGCGCGGCCTCGCGCGGGATCACCTCGTAGCCACCGCCATGCTGCACGATCGCCAGCGAGCCGCTGCTCAGCTTGCTGCGCATCAACGCGTTGACCGACAGGCGCTTGACCTTCTTGTCGTCGACGAAGTTGTAGTAGTCCTCGGTGGTCAGCTTGGGCAGGCGCGACACCTCGATCAACTGCTTGACCTGGGCGGCACGGGCCTTCTGCTCGGCCTTTTCCTGCTGCTGGCGGTTGAGCTCCTGGTCACGCTTGGCCTTCTCGGCCATGGCTTCCTTGGCCAGGCGCTGCTGGGTGTCGTCGACTTCGACTTGGCCTTTGTGCTCCAGGCGTTTCTGTTTCTTCTGTTCTTTGCTGACCTGCTTGACCTGCTTCTGGTTGACCAGGCCGGCTTTGAGCAGTTGGTCACGAAGGGAAAGGCTCATCGGTGTTCACTCACTTATGCAACAGCTCAGCCGCAGCTGGGCAGGTTCTTTTCCTGACGTTTGGCTTCGCCCCAGAGCGCGTCCAAGTCTTCGAGGGTGCAATCTTCAATCGGACGCCCCATGTCGCGCAATGCCTGTTCGATAAAACGGAAACGTCGTTCGAACTTGCGATTGGCGCCACGCAGGGCGTTTTCCGGGTCCAGCTTGAGGTGACGGGCCAGGTTGACGGTGGCGAACAGCAAATCGCCTACCTCGTCGGCCAGCGCCGCCGGGTCGTTGTCGGCCATGGCCTGGAGTACTTCGTCCAGCTCCTCGCGCACCTTGTCCAGCACCGGCAACGGGTCGTCCCAGTCGAATCCGACCTGGGCCGCACGCTTTTGCAGTTTGGCCGCACGCGACAGGGCCGGCAAGGCCGCCGGCACGTCGTCGAGCAGCGACAGTTGTTCGGGCTCGCCCTTTTCGGCGCGCTCCTGGGCCTTGATCTCTTCCCAGCGCTGCTTGACCTGTTCTTCATCGAGCCGTGGCAGGTCCAGCGGCGCATGGAGCTCGCCGGTGGGGAACACGTGCGGGTGGCGACGGATCAGCTTGCGGGTGATGCTGTCGATCACCCCGGCGAATTCGAAACGGCCCTCTTCACGGGCCAGCTGGGCGTAATACACCACCTGGAACAGCAGGTCGCCCAGTTCGCCCTGCAAGTGTTCGAAGTCGCTGCGCTCGATGGCGTCGGCCACCTCGTAGGCTTCTTCGAGGGTGTGCGGGATGATCGTGGCGTAGGTCTGCCTGAGGTCCCACGGGCAGCCGTACTGCGGGTCGCGCAGGCGGGCCATGAGGTGGAGCAGGTCGTCTAGGGTGTACATCGTGTGCTCTCTGTTCGGCAGGTCTGGCCTCATCGCGGGTCAAGCCCGCTCCCACAAGGATCCTGCAGGAGCGGGCCTGCCCCGCAATGGCGCCCTCAAGGCGTACGGTTGCGCCGCGTCTCGATGATGTTGGGCAACTGCGAAATGCGCCCCAGCAAGCGCCCCAGGGCGTCCAGGCCCGGGATCTCGATGGTCAGCGACATCAGCGCGGTGTTGTCCTCCTTGTTCGAACGGGTATTCACCGCCAGCACGTTGATGCGCTCGTTGAGCAGCACCTGCGACACGTCACGCAGCAGGCCCGGGCGGTCATACGCACGCACGATGATGTCCACCGGGTAGGTCTGCACCGGCACCGGGCCCCAGCTGACCTGGATGATGCGCTCCGGCTCGCGACCGGCCAGTTGCAGCACCGAGGCGCAGTCCTGGCGGTGAATGGTCACCCCACGGCCCACGGTGATGTAGCCGACGATGGCATCGCCCGGCAGCGGCTGGCAGCACCCGGCCATCTGCGTCAGCAGGTTGCCAACGCCCTGGATCTGGATATCCCCGCGCTTGCCCGGCTTGTAGCCGGTGGCCTTGCGCGGCACCAGCTCAATGTGGTCGATGCGGTCCGGCTCCACCAGTTGCTGCGCGGCGTTGACCAGGTGCGCCAGGCGCAGGTCGCCGGCGCCCAGCGAGGCGAACATGTCTTCGGCAGTCTTGAGGTTGGCCTTTTCGGCCAGGCGCTCGAAGTCCACCTGCGGCAGGCCCAGGCGGTTGAGTTCGCGCTCGAGCAGGGTCTTGCCGGCGGCGACGTTCTGGTCGCGGGCCTGCAGCTTGAACCAGTGCACGATCTTGGCCCGCGCCCGCGAGGTGGTGACGTAGCCCAGGTTCGAGTTCAGCCAGTCGCGGCTCGGGTTGCCGTGCTTGCTGGTGATGATCTCCACCTGCTCGCCGGTCTGCAGGCTGTAGTTGAGCGGCACGATGCGCCCGTTGATCTTGGCGCCCCGGCAGTTGTGGCCGATCTCGGTGTGCACGCGGTAGGCGAAGTCCAGCGGCGTGGCGCCCTTGGGCAGGTCGATGGCGTGGCCGTCGGGGGTGAACACGTACACCCGGTCCGGCTCGATATCCACGCGCAGCTGTTCGGCCAGGCCGCCGATGTCCCCCAGTTCCTCGTGCCATTCCAGCACCTGGCGCAGCCACGAGATCTTCTCCTCGTAGTGGTTGGAGCTGGGCTTGACGTCGGTGCCCTTGTAGCGCCAGTGCGCGCAAACGCCCAGTTCGGCCTCCTCGTGCATGGCATGGGTGCGGATCTGCACCTCCAGCACCTTGCCCTCGGGGCCGATCACCGCGGTGTGCAGCGAGCGGTAGCCGTTCTCCTTGGGGTTGGCGATGTAGTCGTCGAACTCCTTGGGGATGTGCCGCCACAGGGTATGCACGATGCCCAGCGCGGTGTAGCAGTCGCGCATCTCGGGCACCAGCACGCGCACGGCGCGCACGTCGTAGATCTGGCTGAACTCCAGGCCCTTGCGCTGCATCTTGCGCCAGATCGAATAGATATGTTTGGCCCGGCCGCTGATGTCGGCCTTGACGCCCGTGGCCAGCAGCTCGTTCTGCAGCTGGTTCATCACGTCGCTGATGAAGCGCTCGCGGTCGAGCCGGCGCTCGTGCAGCAGCTTGGCGATCTGTTTGTACTGGTCGGGTTCCAGGTAGCGGAACGAGAGGTCTTCGAGCTCCCACTTGATGTGGCCGATGCCCAGGCGGTGGGCCAGCGGCGCGTAGATGTCGAACACCTCGCGGGCCACGCGGTTGCGCTTCTCGTCGTCGGCGCCCTTCACCGCACGAATGGCGCAGGTTCGTTCGGCCAGCTTGATCAGCGCCACGCGCACGTCGTCGACCATCGCCACGAGCATCTTGCGCAGGTTCTCGACCTGCGCCTGCGAGCCCAGCACCAGCGAATGGCGCGGGCTGAGGCTGGCACTGATGGCCGCCATGCGCAGCACGCCGTCGATCAGCTTGGACACCACCGGGCCGAAACGCTGGCCCACCTCGGCCAGGGTCACCTTGCCTTCACGCACCGCACGGTAGATGACCGCCGCCACGAGGGAGTCCTGGTCGAGCTTGAGGTCGGCGAGAATCTCGGCGATCTCCAGGCCCGCCTGGAAGCTCGAGGTACCGTCGGCCCAGGAATGCTTGGCCGGGTTACCTTTTTTCTCTATGTCCTGAGCGAACTCGCAGGCCGCCTTGAGGGCTTCCCGGTCCAGCGCCAGGTCGACGCTGACCACATGATCCAGCCATGCTTCGAGATTGATACTGCCGTCGGTGTTGACCGGCTGGTGCACTCTCACCTGTACCATCTTTGTTTACCTTTCCCTACAGCGCATGCTCATGCGCTTGAAAACACGGGTGTCGCCCCTGCCAGATCGAAGGGGCGACACCGGGCGGGCCAGCGTCGCTAACCCACCTCGAATAACGCCATGGCCTCGACATGCGCAGTCTGCGGAAACATGTCGAGGATCCCGGCACATTTTAACCGGTACCCCTGCTTGACCAGCTCGACGGTGTCGCGGGCCAGCGTCGCCGGGTTGCACGACACGTAGACCAGACGTCGGGCGCCAAGTGCGGCGATGTTGCGCACCACCTCGAAGGCACCGTCGCGCGGTGGGTCCAAGAGTACCGCACAAAAGCCTCCTGCCGCCCAGCCTGAAGTCGCCAGAGGCTGGGATAAATCGGCCTGAAAAAACTGCGTGTTATGCAGTTTGTTGCGTTGGGCATTGGCCGCGGCCCGATCGACCATGGCCTGCACCCCTTCCACCGCCACCACTTCGCGGGCCTGCCGGGCCAGCGGCAGGGCAAAGTTGCCAAGGCCGCAGAACAGGTCCAGTACACGCTCGTCGGCCTGTGGCGCAAGCCATGCCAGGGCCTGCTCGATCATCGCGGTGTTGACCTGGGCATTGACTTGCACGAAGTCACCTGGCCTGTAGGCCAATTCCAGGTTCCATGGTTCCAGGGTAAACCCTAGCGTGTCCGCTGGATTGGCCGGGGCCGGTTGCCCCTCACCTTGTAACCAGAGTTGTACACCCGCCTCGCTGCAGAACGCCTGCAAACGTGCCAGGTCGGCCTCGACCAGTGGCGCGGTATGGCGCAGCAGCAGTGCCAGGGCGGTACCGCTGAACAGCTCCACGTGCCCCACCACCTGTGGCTTGCTCAGGCTCTGCAACAGCAGCGGCAGGTGACGCAGTATCGACTGCAAGGGTTGTACCAGCACCGGGCAGTCGTCGATGGCGACGATGTCCTGGCTGGCTTCGGCGCGAAAGCCCACGTCGAGCTTCCGGGCCTTGGCGTCCCAGCGCACCGCCACGCGGGCGCGCCGGCGGTAACCGAATTCGGGGCCGGACAACGGCGCGGCCCACTGCTCGGGCACCACGCCGGCCACCCGCTGCAACTGCTCGGCCAGCAGGCGCTGCTTGAGTTCGAGCTGAGCGGCATGGGGCAGGTGCTGCAGGTTGCAGCCGCCACAGCGATCGAAGTGCTTGCACGGCGCCGGGCGCCGCGCCTCGCTGGCGCTGAACACACGCTCCAGGCGTGCCTCGACCACCTTGCCGTGGGCATTGAGCACCCGCGCCTCGACCTCTTCACCGGCCAGGGCGCCGCTGACGAACCAGGTGCGCCCTTCGAAGAAGGCGATGCCGCGGCCGTCACCGGCCAGGCGCTCGATGCTCAAGCGCTGTTTCTTGCCCGTTGGCACCTGGGGCGCACGGGTACCACCGGTCGGCTGGAAGCGCAGACCGCCATTGCGTTTGGCCTTGGACATCAGTTGGCCGCGTCGAAGATGCCGGTCGACAGGTAACGGTCGCCACGGTCACAGATGATCGCCACCATTACCGCGTTTTCCAGCTCGCGCGACAGGCGCAGCATGGCCGCCACCGCACCACCGGAGGACACGCCACAGAAAATGCCCTCTTCGCGGGCCAGCCGGCGGGTGGTTTCTTCGGCTTCGCTCTGGGCCATGTCGACCACACGGTCGACGCGGCTGGCGTCGAAGATCTTCGGCAGGTACTCGTGGGGCCAGCGGCGGATCCCGGGGATCGCCGAGCCTTCCATCGGTTGCAGGCCGACGATCTGCACGTTGGGGTTCTGCTCCTTGAGGTAGCGCGAGCAGCCCATGATGGTGCCCGTGGTGCCCATGGAGCTGACGAAGTGGGTGATGCTGCCGCCGGTCTGCTGCCAGATTTCCGGGCCGGTGCTGACGTAGTGGGCTTCGGGGTTGTCACCGTTGCCGAACTGGTCGAGCACCTGGCCACGGCCTTCGGCCTGCAGGCGCTCGGCGAGGTCGCGGGCGCCCTCCATGCCTTCTTCCTTGCTGACCAGGATCAGCTCGGCGCCGTAGGCGGTCATGGCAGCCTTGCGTTCGGCGCTGGAGTTGTCGGGCATGATCAGGATCATCTTGTAGCCCTTGATCGCCGCTGCCATCGCCAGGGCGATACCGGTGTTGCCGGAGGTTGCCTCGATCAGCGTGGCGCCTGGCTTGATCTGCCCGCGCAGTTCGGCACGGGTGATCATCGACAACGCCGGCCGGTCCTTGACCGAGCCTGCCGGATTGTTGCCTTCGAGCTTGAGCAGGAGGGTATTGCTGGTCTCGCCGGCCATGCGCTGCAGGCGAACCAGGGGCGTGTTGCCGACGCAATCGGCGATGGTAGGGTACTGCAAGGTCATGGCGTATTTCGCAATCCAGACTGCGGGGGCGCCTATCATACCGGCAAACGGCTTTGGCCCATATCACGCAATGGTTGAGGGTTATAGCCGAGGGATATAAGCAGCCCGCGCGCAGCAACTTGAAACGGTGGTGGTGCATTGGCCGGCAAGGCCGGCGCCTACAGCCGCAGCGGTGCTAGATCACCGCCGGCAGCTGCATGTTCACCCGCAAGCCCTTGGCGTTGTTCTGCGCCCACAGCTGCCCGCTCTGACGCTGCAGGGCATTGCGCGCAATGCTCAGGCCCAGGCCGAAGCCGCCGTTCCCCGGCCGCGAGTCGTCCAGGCGGGTGAACGGCGCGAAGATGTGTTCCAGCTGGGCCTCGTCCACGCCTCCGCCTTCGTCCTCCAGCCACAGCAGCCACTGGCCCCCCTGGCGGCTTCCCGCCAGGCGTATCACCCCGCCCGGCGGCGAGTGGCGAATGGCATTGCGCAGAATGTTCTCCAACGCCTGGGCCAGGCTGTTGAGGTTGCCCTGCACCCAGCAGTCGGCCCCCAGCGTGCACACCAGTTGCTCCCGCGGCCAGCCACTTTCGAAGCAGGCATCCTCCGCCAGCATCTCCCACAACGCCTGCACCTGGATCGGTTCGCTGACCAACTGCGTGCGCTCGGCGTCCAGCCAGGCCAGTTGCAGGGCGTCTTCCACCAGGCGCTGCATGTTGTCCACTTCCCGGCCCAGGCGTTCGCGCAGCGCCTCCAGGTCGGTCTCGCCCTCGCTGGCCACCCGCAGGCGGCTCAGCGGCGTGCGCATTTCATGGGACAGGTCGCGCAGCAACTGCTGCTGCAGGGCCACCGTGCCCTGCAGGCGCTCGGCCATGTCGTCGAAGGCGCGCCCCAGCTCGCCGAACTCGTCCTTGCGGCTGGTGGTGTCGCTGGCCACCCGCGCGGTGAGCCGGTCGGCGCGCCAGGCATTGGCCTGCTCGCGCAACTGGCTCAGCGGGCGAATCAGCATGCGATACAGGCCCACGCAGAACACCAGGGTCAGCAAGCCGGGGATCAGGCCGTTGGTGACCATTCGCCAGAACAGCATGTTCAGGCGCCCCGGCATCAGCCGCTGCGGCAGTTCGATCACCAGGCTGCCCAGGCTGGAGTCGTCCGGGAACGGCACGAGCATCCATGGCGAGCGCGCCGAATGCCGGCTTACCGGCCAGTCGGTGCCGCGCAGAAACGTCAGGCGCTGGCTCTGGGCGTCGGTCAGCGGCACGCTGCCCAGCGATTGCAGGTCGCTGCCGATCACGCCCACGAAACCGCGCTCGCGCTCGTGCATCTGCGTCAGCCACGCATCCACGCCGGCCTGCCCGCCGCGGCGCACGGCGTTTTCGGCCTCGCGGGCGTAGTCTTCGAGGGTGGCGCGCGCCTTGGGCGACAGGTAGGCGTTGCGGATCTCCATGTGCCGGCCCCACTGCCAGCTCAGGGCAATCATCAGCAGGCAGAACACCACCAGCAGCAAGGCCAGCTTCCAGAACAGGGAATGACGGCTGAGCACCTACAGGTCCTCGCTGGCGCTGAGCACATAGCCCTTGCCCCACACCGTGCGCACCTGGCGCTCCAGGTAACCGATGGCCTTGAGCTTGCGGCGGATCTGGCTCACGTGCATGTCCAGGCTGCGGTCATGCCGGGCATAGCCGCGCTGCAATACGTGCTGATAAAGGAATGCCTTGCTCAACACCTCTTCATGGCTGCGGTGCAGGGTGTCGAGCAGGCGGTACTCGCTTAAGGTCAGGCCGGCCCGCTGCTGCCCGTGGAGCACATCGCAGGCCAGTTCATCGAACACCAGTTCGCCCGCGGGCGTGCCCTCCCCCGGCTGGTGCCGGCGCTCCAGCGCCACCCGCCGCAGGATCGCCTCGATGCGCACGCGCAGCTCGACCATGCTGAACGGTTTGGGCAGGTAGTCGTCGGCGCCGCGCTGGAAGCCGGTGATGCGATCGCCTTCGGCGCCCAGCGCCGACATCAGGATCACCGGTATCGAGCTCTTCTCGCGCAGCCGCGCCAGGGCATCCAGCCCGTTCAGGCCGGGCAGCAGGATATCCATCAGCACCACATCGAAGCTGCGCTGGCGAGCCATCTGCAGCCCTTCGCGGCCATCGCGGCACCAGGTCACCAGAAACCCGCTGCGCTCGAGCTGCTCGTGCAGGTGGGCACCCAGGACCGGATCATCCTCGATGGCAAGTATGTTTGAGGCGTTAATGGCGACGGGATTCATTGGCGGGTGCTAGCAATTCTCAATCGCTCGATTATTGAGCATTCCCCCCATGCAAGCAACACGCGCCGACAAAAGCACCTGCGCCTCCTACAATCGACAAAAACAGATACAAATGAGTGCATTAGATACACAGTCGCGGTAATTTTCAGAGTTGGGTCGTCGGAACATGCCGACGAAGGTCCTACAGCGCTAACCGAGCACAGGAGAGTGGGCGTGCTGAATCGATTGGGAATCAGAAGCCGCGTACTGCTGCTCGCCCTGCTCCCGGCCAGCATGATGGCGCTGGTGCTGGGTGGTTACTTCACCTGGTTGCAGCAAAGCGAACTGCAGGCCCAGCTGCTGCAACGCGGTCGCATGATCGCCGAGCAACTGGCGCCCCTGGTGGCCCCGGTGCTGGCCCGCAACGATTCGGCGCAGCTCGAGCGCATCGCCGCCGAGGCGCTGGAGCAGGCCGACGTGCGCGCCGTGTCGTTTCTGCACCCCGACCGCAGCCACCTGGCCCACGCCGGCCCGAGCATGCTCAACCAACAGCCCAGCGGTGGCGGCACCCAGTTGCTGCAACGCAGCGGCAACGATGCCACGCGCTACCTGTTGCCGGTGTTCGGCCGCCATCGCGAGCTGGCCGGCGAACGGGTTCCCGGTGAAGCCGACCGCCTGCTGGGCTGGGTCGAGATCGAGCTGTCCCACGATGGCACGCTGCTGCGCGGCTACCGCAGCCTGTTCGCCAGCCTGCTGCTGATTCTGGTGGGCCTGGGCGCGACCGCCCTGCTGGCGCTGCGCATGAGCCGCACCATCAACGGCCCCATCGGGCAGATCAAGTTCGCGGTCAACCAGCTCAAGGACGGCAACCTCGAACAGCGCCTGCCGAGCCTGGGCAGCCATGAGCTGGATGAACTGGCCAATGGCATCAACCGCATGGCCGAAACCCTGCACAACGCCCATGAAGAGCTGCAGCACAGCATCGACCAGGCCACCGAGGACGTGCGCCAGAACCTTGAGACCATCGAGATCCAGAACATCGAGCTGGACATGGCGCGCAAGGAAGCCCTGGAAGCCAGCCGCATCAAGTCCGAATTCCTGGCCAACATGAGCCACGAGATCCGCACGCCGCTCAACGGCATCCTGGGCTTTACCCACCTGCTGCAGAAAAGCGAACTGACCCCGCGCCAGCTCGACTACCTGGGTACCATCGAAAAATCCGCCGACAGCCTGCTGGGAATCATCAACGAGATCCTCGACTTCTCCAAGATCGAGGCCGGCAAGCTGGTGCTCGACAGCATCCCGTTCAACCTGCGCGACCTGATCCAGGACACCCTGACCATCCTCGCCCCGGCGGCCCACGCCAAGCAGCTCGAACTGGTCAGCCTGGTGTACCGCGACACCCCGCTGTCGCTGGTAGGCGACCCGCTGCGGCTCAAGCAGATCCTCACCAACCTGGTGAGCAACGCGATCAAGTTCACCCGCGAAGGCACCATCGTTGCCCGCGCCATGCTCGATGACGAAACCGAAGACAGCGTGCAGTTGCGCATCTGCGTGCAGGACACCGGCATCGGCCTGTCCAGCCAGGATGTGCGTGCCCTGTTCCAGGCCTTCAGTCAGGCCGACAACTCGCTGTCGCGCCAGCCCGGCGGCACCGGCCTGGGGCTGGTAATCTCCAAGCGCCTGATCGAACAGATGGGCGGCGAGATCGGCGTCGACAGTACCCCGGGCGAGGGGTCGCAGTTCTGGATCAGCCTCAACCTGCCCAAGGCCCGCGACGACGCCGAGGACCTGCCACCCCAGGCGCTGCAAGGCCGGCGCATGGCAATCGTGGACGACCACGAACTGGCCCGCCAGGCATTGGCGCACCAGATGCAGGACTGCGGCCTGGACGTGACCACCTTCACCACCAGCGAGCAGCTGCTCAAGGGCATCGAGGCCGCCTTCCTTGCCGGCCAGCCGTTCGAGCTGGCGATCATGGGGGTCAACCTGCAATCGCTGGCGCCCGAGCGCTTGGGCCAGTACATCCAGCGCCTGGAGCACTTTGCCTGTCAGGCCCTGGTGCTGTGCCCCACCACCGAACAGGCGCTGTACCACCCGCACCTGCCCAATGCCCACGGCCAGTTGCACGCCAAGCCTGCGTGTACGCGCAAGGTGCGCCGGGCCCTGCTCGAGCTGGTGCAGCCCAGGCGTACCAGCGGCGAATACAAGGTGCCCAGCGGCCAGCGCCAACCCCGCGTGCTGTGCGTGGACGACAACCCGGCCAACCTGCTGCTGGTGCAGACCCTGCTCGAAGACCTCGGCGCCGATGTGCTGGCGGTGGACAGCGGCCATGCGGCGATCAGCGCAGTGCAGGACGAGCACTTCGACCTGGTGCTGATGGACGTACAGATGCCGGTGATGGACGGGCGCGAATGCACCGAACAGATCCGCCAGTGGGAGGCCACGCGCAGCGCCCCGGCCTTGCCGATCGTGGCCTTGACCGCGCATGCCATGGCCAACGAGAAGCGCGCCCTGCTGCACAGCGGCATGGACGACTACCTGACCAAGCCGATCAGTGAGCGCCAGCTGGCCCAGGTGGTGCTGAAGTGGACCGGCCTGCAACTGGGCAGCCCGACCAACGAGCGCGGCGCCGAACTGCCGGTCGACGGCAACGACCTGAAGGTGCTGGACCCTGAGGAAGGCCTGCGCCTGGCGGCAGGCAAGCCGGACCTGGCCGCCGACATGCTGGCCATGCTGCTGGCTTCGCTGGATGCCGACCGCGACGCTATCCGCTGCGCCCGCGAGGCCGACGACCGCCACGCCACCATCGAGCGCGTGCACCGCCTCAATGGCGCCACGCGCTATTGCGGCGTACCGCAGCTGCGCGCCGCCTGCCAGCGCAGCGAAACCCTGCTCAAGCAGGACGACCCCGAGGCCCAGCGTGCCCTCGACGAACTGGACCAGGCCATCAACCGCCTGACGACCGTGGCCCGCCAGAGCGCCTGATCTCTGGCAAGGCCCGGGCCTTGCCGGTTGGTTACACTGACGGCATCCGACCCTTGGGAACCATGCCATGCAAGCCTTGCTCTTCAGCAGCCAACACTATGACCAGGACAGCTTCAGCAGCGCGCCAGGGGCCACGCAACTGGCGCTGCACTTTCAAGGCGCGCGCCTGACCGAAGACACCGCGGCACTGGCCGAAGGCTACGAGGTGGTGTGCGCGTTCATCAACGACGACCTCTCGGCGCCGGTGCTGAGCCGCCTCAAGGCCGGCGGCACGCGCCTGATCGCGCTGCGCTCGGCCGGCTACAACCATGTCGACCTGGCCGCCGCCAAGCGCCTTGGGCTGACGGTGGTGCGGGTGCCGGCCTACTCGCCGCATGCGGTGGCCGAACACGCCGTGGCCCTGATTCTTGCCCTCAATCGCCGCCTGCACCGTGCCTACAACCGCACCCGCGAGGGCGATTTCAGCCTGCACGGGCTGACCGGTTTCGACCTGCACGGCAAGACCGTCGGCGTGGTCGGCACCGGCCAGATCGGCCTGGCTTTTGCGCGGATCATGGCAGGCTTCGGCTGCCAGCTGCTGGCGTACGACCCCTACCCCAACCCCGAGGTGGAGGCGCTGGGTGCACGTTACCTGGACCTGCCGGAGCTGCTGCGCGAATCGCGCATCATCAGCCTGCACTGCCCGCTCACGCCGCAGACCCGGCACCTGATCAACCCGCAGAGCCTGGCCAGCCTGCAGCCGGGCGCCATGCTGATCAATACCGGGCGCGGCGCGCTGGTCGACACACCGGCGCTGATCGACGCGCTCAAGAGCGGCCAGCTCGGCTACCTGGGGCTGGACGTGTACGAGGAGGAGGCGCAGATCTTTTTCGAGGACCGCTCCGACCTGCCGTTGCAGGACGACGTGCTGGCGCGGCTGCTGACCTTCCCCAACGTGATCGTGACCGCGCACCAGGCCTTCCTGACCCGCGAGGCACTGGCGGCGATCGCCGCCACCACGCTGGAGAACATTGCCCGCTGGGCGGCAGGCAATCCGCAGAATCTGGTCGAGGGATGATGCTAGGATACGCGCCATATTTGGAGGACCCATGGTCGAACACGATTTCCGCTACACCCTGTTCAATCCGCAACACACCCTGATCGAATGCCGCTCGCTGGTACCCGGTCGCTATCAGGTCACCGGCAACGGTGGCTCGATCCAGAAAGGCGACGTACTGCTGGTGACCCTCAAGGGCAGCAAGACCCTGTCGATGCGCCTGACGGTCGAGACCGTGCGCCACCTGATCAACCCCACCGGCCAGTGGGTGGCGGTAGCGGCGGGCCCGGTGTTCGGCGAGCTGGCGATTCATGCATGGCAGGTCAACTGCGATGGCTGCCAGGCCACCCTGGACTTCGAATTCGCCGTGGATGCCAAGCTGGGCACCAAGGCGCAGAAGCCGGCGGCCGTGGCGCGCATCGCCGAATTGGGTTGGTGCACACAGGGCGACAAGCACCTGTGCCCGAAATGCCAGGAGGCTGCAAAGTGAAACCCGTGATGGTCTGTGCAGCGGTGGTCGCGACCCTGGCCGGTTGCGCAGCCGAGCCGATGAAGCTGCAACAGGAACAGAGCTACGTGCTGGAGTGGATTGGCGAACGTCCGCTGATCGACTACAGCCACCTGACCCTGACGCTGGCCGAGGATGGCCGGGCGTATGGCAATGCCGGCTGCAACCACTGGTTTGCGCCGTATACGCTGGACGGCGAGAAACTCAGCTTTGGCCCGGTGGGCAGCACGCGCAAGCAGTGCGCGCCGGCGCTGATGGAGCAGGAAAAGCGCTTTCTGAAGGCGCTGGAGACCGTGCAACGCTGGGACATCTCGCCGATCGAGCAGGTGCGCTTCTGGCCCGAACAGGGCAAGCCGCTGCGCTTCTGGCCTGAGGAAGGCTGACAGCCCGCATCGCCTGCATCGCGGCCCAGGCCCGCCCCCACAGCGCTGTGGGAGCGGGCTTGACCCGCGATGGGCGCACCGCCGATCAGGCGCCCTTTAGCACCTTGATCTTCTCGGCCAGCCCCTCGGCCGTCTGCTCGCCCATCAACTGCTCACGCACCTTGCCCTTGTCGTCGATGATGTATGTCACCGGCAGCGCC
The DNA here is from genome assembly GCF_002478435.1 of Pseudomonas sp. UBA7500. NCBI lineage: Bacteria > Pseudomonadati > Pseudomonadota > Gammaproteobacteria > Pseudomonadales > Pseudomonadaceae > Pseudomonas > Pseudomonas sp. UBA7500. Next base: position 86,796 of record NZ_DLNW01000027.1, read on the forward strand.
TCGCTGCGCGGCAGGTCGTAGCGCTCGGCCGGGTCGTCGGCCAGCACGGTGAAGTCGATGCCCAGCGCCTGGCTGGCCTTTTTCAGCTCATCGCCGCGCAAGCCGTCGAAATTCACCCCCAGTACGGTGATCCCCTGCGCCTGCCAGTCCTTGGCGGCTGCGTTCAGTTCGGGGATCTCGGTGCGGCACGGCCCGCACCATTCAGCCCAGTAGTTGAGCACCACCCAGCGCCCTTCGATCTGCTCGGCTTTCACCGCATTGCCGTTCTGGTCGAGGCCGTAGTCCACACCGCATCCGCCGAGCAACAGGCTCGCGGTGATGGCCAGGGCTGCTGCCAATCGCCTTGTCATGGGTCAATCCTTCTTCAAGATTCAGGCAAAATGCCAATTCGCTGCGGTTAGAATAGCCGCCACCCCCTGCCGGATGCGACCCCGAACATGACCGAACTGACCCTGTATCACAACCCGCGCTGCTCCAAGTCCCGTGGCGCGCTGGAATTGCTCGAAGCCCGTGGCCTGACCCCGGAGGTGGTGCGCTACCTGGAAACCCCACCCGACGCCGCCACCCTCAAGGCCCTGCTCGGCAAGCTGGGCATCGGCGCGCGCCAGCTGCTGCGCAGTGGCGAAGACGAATACAAGACCCTGGGCCTGGCCGACCCGGCCCTGAGCGACGACCAGTTGATCGACGCCATGGCCCGGCACCCCAAGCTGATCGAACGCCCGATCCTGGTGGCGGGCAACAAGGCCGTGATTGGCCGGCCGCCCGAGAAGGTGCTGGAGATTCTGCCGTGAGCGCGCCCTATATCCTGATCCTGTTCTACAGCCGCCACGGCTCCACCAGCGAAATGGCCCGGCAGATTGCCCGTGGCGTCGAACTGGGTGGGCTGGAGGCGCGCCTGCGCACGGTGCCGGCGATTTCCACCGAGTGTGAAGCGGTGGCCCCCGACATCCCCGAGAACGGCGCGCTGTATGCCACCCTCGACGACCTGCGCCATTGCTCGGGCCTGGCCCTGGGCAGCCCGACGCGCTTCGGCAACATGGCCGCGCCGCTCAAGTATTTCATCGACGGCACCAGCAGCCTGTGGCTGAGTGGCGGGCTGGTGGGCAAGCCGGCGGCGGCGTTCACCTCCACGGCCAGCCTGCATGGCGGCCAGGAGTCGACCCTGCTGTCGATGCTGCTGCCGCTGATGCACCACGGCATGCTGATCATGGGGCTGCCCTACAGCGAATCGGCGTTGCTCGACACCCGGGGCGGCGGCACGCCGTATGGCGCCAGCCACCATGCCGGGGCCGATGGCAAGCGCGACCTGGACGCCGACGAGATCGCCCTGTGCCGTGCCCTGGGCCAGCGCCTGGCGAGCACTGCCAAACTGCTGGAGAACGGCCGTGGCTAAGAAGCCCAAGGTGCTGCCGCCGCTGGAGTGGCTGGAGCCACGTGTGCGCGCTACCCGGGTGCTGAGCCTGGTGGCGTTTTTCAGCCTGATGGCGTTGCTGACGGTGAACAACCTGTGGTTCGCCAACCTGCACGGCGCGCGCGTGGGGGTGATCCTGGCCATCGAGCTGGTGCCGTTGCTGCTGGTGCTGCCGGGCATGCTGATGGGCAGTGCACGGGCCCATGCGTGGACGTGCTTCGTGGTGAACCTGTACTTCATCAAGGGCGTGCTGGCCGCGTTCGACCCGGCGCGGGCGCTGCTGGGGTGGCTGGAAGTGGGGATCAGCCTGGTGCTGTTCGTGAGTGCGCTGCTGTTTGTGCGCTGGCGCTTTCAGTATGAGCGGCGGGTGGCGGGGGAAGGCGTCTGATAGGCGGCGCGCCTATCGCGGGTCAAGCCCGCTCCCACAGGATTACCACGGTCCTTGTGGGAGCGGGCTTGACCCGCGATTGCGACACCGTCGTTCTCAATGGTTGACGGTATACGCCAGCATCATCGACAACTGGCACATCGGCCGCCCGCTCTGGGCATGCCACTGGTTGAACGCCTGCTGCACGGTGGCCAGGTCGCGCTGGCTGGTCGGCTGCCGGTCGATCACATCCTGCGCCACCAGCGCCGCCACCACGTCATTGCTCGGCACGAAGGTGTCCTTGCCGACCATGCGCAGAAAACGCGGCGCCGACAGCCCGCCCATCTGGTTGCCCTGCTTGGCCAGGTACTTCCACAGGCCGACGATGTCGGTCACCGGCCAGTCGGCGATCAACGCACCGAAACTGCCCCTCTCCCTGGCCACGTCGAGCATGAACTGCGCATTGCGCGGCACGCTCTTGAGCTTGCCCAGGTGGCGGATGATGCGGGTGTCCTGCATCAGCCGCTCCAGGTGCTCGGCGCCCATCAGCACCACCTTCTCTGGGTCGAAGCCGAAGAACACCTGCTCGAACGCCGGCCACTTGGCGTCCACCAGGCTGTGCTTGAGCCCGGCGCGAAACACCCGCAGGGCCATGGTCGAGAGGTAGCGGTCGTCGCTGATCTGGCGCAGCTGCGCCGGGCTCAACGGCTCGGGCAGGTGCGCCTCGAGGGCCGCCGCCGAACCGAAGCGGTTCAGGCAGAATTCATGCAGCCACTGATAATCGCGCATGCCGGTCAGAGGTTCAGCACATCGACGAACCGCGGGGTGGCGGTTTCATCGATGCGCAGGTTGGTGAAGTCGAACAGGTTGCGGTCCGCCAGCTGCGACGGCACCACGTTCTGCAGGCCGCGGAAGATGCTCTCGGTGCGTCCCGGGGTCTTGCGCTCCCACTCCACCAGCATGTCCTTGACCACCTGGCGCTGCAGGTTTTCCTGCGAGCCGCACAGGTTGCACGGGATGATCGGGAATTGCTTCATGTCCGAGTAGGCCTGGATGTCCTTCTCGGCGCAGTAGGCCAGCGGACGGATCACCACGTTGCGACCGTCGTCGGCGCGCAGCTTGGGCGGCATGGCCTTGAGCGTGCCGTTGAAGAACATGTTGAGAAAGAAGGTCTCGACGATATCGTCGCGGTGATGCCCCAGGGCCATCTTGGTCGCACCGATCTCGTCGGCGAAGGTGTACAGCGTGCCGCGACGCAGGCGCGAGCACAGCGAGCAGGTGGTCTTGCCTTCCGGGATCAGTTCCTTGACCACCGAATAGGTGTCTTTCTCGACGATGTGGTACTCGATGCCCAGGGTCGCGAGGTAGGCCGGCAGGATGTGCTCGGGGAAGCCTGGCTGCTTCTGGTCCATGTTGACCGCGACGATGTCGAACTTGATCGGCGCCACTTTCTGCAGGTGCAGCAGAACATCGAGCATGGTGTAGCTGTCTTTGCCGCCCGACAGGCAGACCATGACCTTGTCGCCCTCTTCGATCATGTTGAAGTCGGCGACGGCTTCGCCGGCAAGGCGACGCAGGCGTTTTTGCAGTTTGTTCTGGTTGACCGAAAGGGTGCCCATGGCGATTGAATCCGCAAGGTGTGACAAAAGCGGCACATTTTACGCACAAACCTGACGCTCGCGTAGCCCATCCGATAAAGACTGCAAGGAAATGAAGCGCCGCGCTTACAGCGCAATTTGCTCTAAAAAAGCGGATTTGTGCAGCGAACCCCTTCCTATACTGCGTCATAAGGCCACAGCAAGCGTGACCTGATCCCGTCAGGCCCAGCCACTGGGCCGCGCAAGCGCTCCGCTGGGGGGCGATGGCAACAACGAGGGAGTGACTGGCATGATCCATCACGTTCTGGGGCTGTTCACCCATCCTGACCAGGAATGGAAAGAAATCCGTGGCGAAGACGAAACCATCAGCCACATGTACCTGACCCACACCTTGATACTGGCGGCGATACCCGCCGTTTCCGCGTTCATCGGCACCACCCAGGTGGGCTGGGTGATCGGCAACCGCGCACCGGTCATGCTCACCGTCGACAGTGCGATCTGGATGACCGTGATGTCCTACCTGGCCATGCTGGGCGGCGTCGCGGTGATGGGCGCCTTCATCCACTGGATGGCGCGCACCTACGACGCCACCCCGAGCATGGCCCAATGCATCGCGTTCGCCACCTACACCGCCACCCCGCTGTTCATCGGCGGCCTGGCGGCGCTGTACCCGCACCTGTGGCTGGGAATGATCGTCGGCACGGCAGCCATCTGCTACACGGTGTACCTGCTGTACGTGGGCCTGCCGACCTTCATGAACATCCCGTCCGACGAGGGCTTTCTGTTCTCGAGTTCGGTGCTGGCGGTGGGGCTGGTGGTGCTTGTCGCCATCATGGCCTTCACCGTGATCGTCTGGGGACTGGGCGTGGGGCCCGTCTATACCAGCTAGACAATACGCCAACCTAGGGGCTGTACCCATCAGGCCGCCGCAAGGCGGCTTGATGCTGTGCGGACCAGCGGTCTCGGCAGCGCCGCCCGGGTTGCGGCATAATTGCCGGCCAGGAGTGTCCAACCGATATGCCAGAGCTGCTCAATTCCCGCGTCGAAAGCTGTTACCAGCAAGCCGAAAGTTTTTTCAAGCGCCCCTTCCTGCGTCCCGAGGTGAGCTTCAAGCTGCGCGGGCAGAAGGCCGGTGTCGCGCACCTGCACGAAAACCTGCTGCGCTTCAACCTGCAGCTGTACCGCGAGAACAGTGAAGACTTCCTGCGCCAGACCGTGCCCCACGAAGTCGCGCACCTGGTGGCGCATCAACTGTTCGGCGACCGCATCCAGCCCCATGGCGAGGAGTGGCAGCTGATCATGCGCGGGGTGTACGAGCTGCCACCCAACCGCTGCCACAACTATGCAGTCAAGCGCCGCAGCGTGACCCGCTACATCTACAAGTGCCCATGTGCGGGCAGTGACTTTCCGTTCTCGGCGCAGCGCCACGGGCTGGTGCGCCAGGGGCGGCGGTATCTGTGCCGGCGGTGTCGGCAGACGCTGGTGTTCACCGGCGAGACGCGGGTGGAGTAGACGCTTCGCCGGCAAGCCAGCGCCCTGCGGGAGCCGACCTTGCGGCGAAGACGCCTGCACAGGCGCAAAAAAAAGCCCATCCGAAGATGGGCTTTTTGCGTTTGGCTAACCTCAGCCCTGGCGCACCGCACCTTCGGCGACACCCAGGTCGTCGGTAGGACGGGTGTCGACCAGCGGCGAACCACCCGAAGCCAGCTCGGCTTGCAGCTTGTCTTCGTCAAGCTCGTTGACCCACTTGGCCACCACCACGGTTGCCACCGCGTTGCCGATCAGGTTGGTCAGGGCGCGGGCTTCGGACATGAAGCGGTCGATACCCAGGATCAGCGCCAGGCCGGCAACCGGCAGGTGGCCGACCGCCGACAGGGTCGCGGCCAGCACGATGAAGCCGCTGCCGGTAACGCCTGCAGCACCCTTGGAGGCCACCAGCAGCACCAGCAGCAGGGTGATCTGGTGGGTGATGTCCATGGTGGTGTCGGTGGCCTGGGCGATGAACACCGCAGCCATGGTCAGGTAGATCGAGGTGCCGTCCAGGTTGAACGAGTAGCCGGTCGGGATCACCAGGCCAACCACCGATTTTTTCGCGCCCAGACGCTCCATCTTGGCCAGCATGCGCGGCAGGGCCGACTCGGACGACGAGGTGCCGAGCACGATCATCAGCTCTTCACGGATGTAGCGGATCAGCTTGAGTACGCTGAAGCCGTGGGCACGGGCGATACCGCCCAGAATCACCAGGATGAACAGCAGGCAGGTGATGTAGAAGCAGGCCATCAGGTAGCCCAGCTGCACCAGCGAACCCACGCCGTACTGGCCGATGGTGAAGGCCATGGCACCGAAGGCACCGATCGGGGCCAGCTTCATGATCATGTTGATGATGTTGAACATGACGTGGGCGAAGCGGTCGATCAGGTCCAGCAGCGGCTTGCCGTAGGCACCCAGGCGGTGCAGGGCGAAACCGAAGATCACCGAGAACATCAGCACCTGCAGGATGTCGCCGTTGGCGAAGGCACCGACCACGGTGTTGGGGATGATGTTGAGCAGGAAGCCGACGGTGGTCTGCTGCGCACCGGCGGCGGCATAGGCAGCCACGCTGCTGGCGTTGAGGGTGGTCACGTCGATGTGCATGCCGGCACCCGGCTTGACCACGTTGACCACGACCAGGCCGATGATCAGCGCGATGGTCGAGACGATTTCGAAGTAGAGCAGCGCGTAGCCGCCGGTCTTGCCGACCGATTTCATGCTCTGCATGCCGGCGATGCCGCTGACCACGGTGCAGAAGATGATGGGGGCGATGACCATCTTGATCAGTTTGACGAAACCGTCACCCAGCGGCTTGAGCGCCACACCGGTGTCGGGATAGAAGTGACCCAGCAAGATACCGATGGTGATGGCGATGATCACCTGGATATACAGCGATTTGTACAGCGGCTGACGCGTCGTCATGGCTATTTTCCTCAATGTGCCGGCCCATCCTTCCCAGGAGGCGATCGGCACCTAAAGCGCGAACCCTCCTGCATTGGAGGGATTTGTTGTGTCGAGCTGCGTGGCAATGCTCTGCGGAGTCAATAGCAAGGCTGATGCCAGGATGTGCCAAGGCGGTGCAAACACCCTGTTTCAGGGCATTTCGTGCACCGCAAGGCAGCAAGGCAGGACGCGCCAGTTGGCGGATTTCCGCCCGGCACTCAAAGAATAGACCCGATGATGGCGGTAATCCGCCCACTGGGCGGAATGTGGCAGGCGCTCAGTCGAGCGGAAAGCGGATACGGAAGGCAGCGCCGCCCAGGGGCGAATCGTCGAGAGTGAGGGTGGCGTCGTAGCTCTCGATGATGTCCTTGACCACCGCCAGGCCGATGCCCTGCCCCGGGTACTGGCGATCGAGGCGCTCGCCCCGCTGCAGGATACGCTCGCGCTGGTGCACCGGCACGCCCGGGCCGTCGTCCTCGACACACAGCTCCAGCGCCGTGTCGCTGACCCGCAGGCTGATGCGGATCTGCCCCAGGCACAGACGGTAGGCGTTTTCCAGCAGGTTGCCGAGCAGTTCGAGCAATGCGCCCTGCTCCATGGGTACCAGTGCCTGGTCGGGCACTGCATAGGTGATGTGCACCTGCTTGTCGCGGTAGACCTTGGCCAGGGTGCTGCACAGGCTGTCGAGCAGCGGGTGCAAGGCCACCTGGTGGCGCACCAGGCCGCTCTTGCGCAGGCTGGCGCGCTGCAACTGGTAGTCGATCTGCTGGCTCATGCGCTCGATCTGGCTCTGCAGCACCCGCGCCTGCTCGCGCTCGCCTTCGCGCTGGGCCATGCTTTCGCTGACCCCTTGCAGCACCGCCAGCGGGGTCTTGAGGCTGTGCGCCAGGTCATCCAGCGAGTCGCGGTAGCGCCCGCGCTGCTCGCGCTCGCTGCGCAGCAGGCGGTTGAGCGAGCCGGTCAGGCGCAACAGCTCGCGTGGGTGTTCGGCACTGAGGCCCTCGCGGGCGCCGGACTCCACGTCGTCCAGCTCCACGCTCATGCGCCGCAGCGAGCGCAGGCCCCAGGTCAGCCCGGCCCACAGCAGCAGCATCAGGGCCAGCAGCGCCGCGCCAAAGCCCAGGTAGAGCTTCTCTTGCAGGCCGTTGAGGGTTTGCTGGTACTCGCGCACCGGTTGCAGGGCAACGATGCTGAAGGCCGCGCTCTTGCCGCCCAGCAGCTTGACCTCCACGTCATAGACGAAGAACTCCTCGCCGTGGTCCTGGCGGATGCGCGCGAACTCGTTGCCGCGCCCGTCGTAGCGGGGTGTGTAGTTGATGTTCTCGTCGTTGGTGGCACGCGAACGCCACACCAGGTTGCCCTGGCGGTCGTAGATGTAGCCGAGCAGGCGGCTGTCGGGCAGGTTGAATTTCTCGTCCGGCAGCAGATCGGGCATCTGCAGCTTGCCGCCGTCTATGCGCGCCGCCGAGATCAGCGTGGTCACGTCCGAGGCCAGGCGCTGCTCGATGGACTCCTGCAGGGCCAGGCTGAAGGCCTTCTGCAGGGCCGGCAACAGGGCCAGCATGAACAGCAGCGCCAGCACCGCTGCGGCCAGCATCAGACGCAGGCGCAGCGAACGAATCACAGGCAGCGCTCGGTGAACAGGTAGCCCAGGCCACGTACCGTGTCGATGGGCTTGAAGCCGTTGTCGCCCTCGAGCTTGCGGCGCAGGCGGCCGATCAGCACTTCTATCACGTTGGGGTCACGCTCGCCGTCGTCGGGGTACAGCTGCTCCATCAGACGGTCCTTGGCCACCACCTGCTGGTGATGGCGCATCAGGTATTCGAGGATGCGGTATTCGTAGGCGGTCAATGCCAGGGGCTGGTCATCGAGCAGCGCCTGCTTGCGGTTGAGGTCCAGGCGCAGGGGGCCTGCGATGATGGTCGACTGGGTGAAGCCGCTGGAGCGGCGCAGCAGCGCATTCAGGCGCGCCTCCAGCTCTTCGAACTGGAACGGCTTGACCACGTAGTCGTCGGCACCGGCGGCCAGGCCTTCGACCTTGTCCTGCCAGTTGCCACGGGCGGTGAGAATCAGGATAGGAAATGTCTTGCCCTGACTGCGCAGTTGGCGGATCAGGTCCAGCCCGCTCATGCCCGGCAGGCCCAGGTCGACGATGGCCAGGTCGTGATTGAACTGTTCGGCCTGGTACAGCGCCTCCTCGGCATTGGCCACCGCTTCGACCACATGCCCGCTTTCGCTCAGACGGCTGAACAGGTGATGCCGCAACAGGGCTTCATCCTCGACCACCAGCAGTTTCATACGCTCCTCCATAACCAGGCCCGGCCTGCTTGGCCGGGCATCTCGCTACATAACGGCAGAATAACAGCGAACCGGCCAGAGTGAAGGCCGGTTCGGGTATTGCGCGGGGGTTCAGAACAGGTAGTTGGCCGACAGGTAGGTTTGCGCGCTGCTTTTCAGGCGCAGGGCACCGAGCTTGTCGCCGTCGTGCTCGGACAGTTCGGTGGTGGCGTTGCTGCGCAGGTAGCGGTAGCCCAGTTCGACCGAAGCATTGCTGCTGACCTGTTGCAGTACGCCAGCCTGCAGGCCGTAGGCGTAGCCGGTGTCGGTGTCGCGGCTGTAGCCGGAGGATTCCTGGCTGAGCTTGGTCACGCCCAGGCTCGCACCGCCGAATGCCTTGGTGCTGCTACCCAGCGGATAGAACACGTCGTAGCTGCCCAGCAGGTTTTCCTGGCGCATTTTCAGGCCGCTGTGGTTGTTGGAGACGTTGTCGTAGGTGAGGTAGTAGCGGCCCTGGTCGTTCTGCTGACCAATGCGCGCACCCCAGGTGCCGTCCTTGCTGATGATGCCGTCGGTGTTGAGGTGGTCGGTGTTGCTGCTGAGCAGGCCGGACTTCTTGATCTTGTCGCTGGTCTGGCCGTAGGTGAGGCCGGCGAAGGTGGTGTCGGCAGCCTGTACCAGGGAGCTGGCACCCAGCATGGTGATGGCGATCAGTACGGTATTGAGGCTTTTCATGAGTGTGTACTCCAGAGTGATGCGCGGTGTTTGTGTGGGAGCTAGAGTAAGCAGGGCGCCCTGAACCGCCGCTGAATGCTGGCTGAACCCCGGCTGAACGAGCGGGCATCAACGGAAAAAAGGAGACTGACCATGCGTTACCTGCTCGCACTTGCCCTGATCGGCGCCACTGGCCTGGCCCAGGCCGCGGTGCAAACCCGCCAGATCGACTACCAGGACGCCGACGGCAAGCGCCTGGTGGGCTACTACGCCTATGACGACGCCGTGAAGGGCGAACGTCCCGGGGTGGTGGTGGTGCACGAATGGTGGGGGCTGAACGACTATGCCAAGCGCCGTGCCCGCGACCTGGCCGGGCTGGGCTACAGCGCGCTGGCCATCGACATGTATGGCGACGGCAAGAACACCGAGCACCCGGCCGATGCGCAGGCGTTCATGGCGGCGGCCCTGAAAGACCCGAAGACGGCGGCAACACGCTTCGATGCCGGGGTCGAGTTGCTGAAGATCCAGCCGCAGACCAACCCCGACAAGATCGCCGCCATCGGCTACTGCTTCGGCGGCAAGGTGGTGCTGGACGCTGCGCGGCGCAGTGAGCCGCTGGCGGGGGTGGCGAGCTTTCACGGAGCGCTGGTGACGGCCACGCCGGCAACCAGCGGCAGTGTGAAGGCGCCGTTGCTGGTGGAGCATGGCGCCAGCGACAGCATGGTCACGCCCGAGCAGGTGGCTGCGTTCAGGAAGGAGATGGAGGCAGCGGGCGCCGACCTGAAGTTCGTGAGCATCCCGGGGGCCAAGCATGGCTTCACCAACCCGGATGCCGACCGCCTGAGCCACGGCGAGCACGGCGGGCCGGATATCGGCTATGACAAGGCCGCCGATGAAAGCTCGTGGGCAGACCTGCAGGTGTTCTTGAAGAAGGTGTTTGACTGAAGCCCGCCTGGCGGCAACGCTGGCTCCTGCGGCAAGCCGCGTGAACCTGCAGGCGCCAGCGTTGCTGGCGAAGGCTCGTGGGCCACGGCACAATAGCGCCCATGAATCGACTCCCGCACTGCTGCGCCCCGCTCCAGCACCACTGGCCCCTGCCCCACCCGGTCCCCGGTGCGGTGCTGGTCAGCTGCGCCTTCGACCCGGCCAACCTCGCCGCCGATGACTTCCGGCGCGCCGCCATCGAACCCACCCCCAGCCTGCAACGCTCGGTGGCCAAGCGCCAGGCCGAGTACCTGGCCGGCCGCGTGTGCGCCCGCGCCGCCCTGCAGCGCCTGGACGGGCGCGACTACCTGCCCGCCACCGGCGACGACCGCGCCCCCCTATGGCCGGCCGGCATCAGCGGCTCGATCACCCACGGCAAGGGCTGGGCGGCCGCCGTGGTGGCCCGCAGCAGCGACTGCCAGGGCCTGGGCCTGGACCAGGAAAACCTGCTGGAGACCGAACGCGCCGAACGCCTGATGGGCGAAATCCTCACTGCCGATGAGCTGCAGCGCATGGACCGCAGCCAGCTGAGCCTGACCACCACGCTGACCTTCTCCCTCAAGGAAAGCCTGTTCAAGGCGCTGTACCCCATCGTGCGCAAGCGCTTCTATTTCGAGCACGCCGAACTGCTGGAGTGGTCCGCCGATGGCCACGCCCGCCTGCGCCTGCTCACCGACCTGTCGCCGCTGTGGTGCCACGGCCGGGAAATCCAGGGGCAGTTCAGCCTGCAGGGCGATCAGCTGCTGAGCCTGGTCAGCGTGTAAGCCGCAGGCTTACAGCGGGCACTGCGCGCAGCGCCCTACCCACTCGACCTTGTAGCTCAGGCAACAGGTGCGCCTGACCCGCCGCCCGTCAGGGGTGTAGCGCACCGCGCCGTACAGCGGGTTGCCGGGCGTCTCCAGCAACCGCTGGACCTCGGGCCGCTCACCTGCAATCTGCTCCAGGCAGTCACCGGCATTGCCCCACAACACCGCCGCCGGCACGCTGCCCAGCACGACCAGTTGCTCGACGATGGCTGGCAGGTGCCGTTCCAGTACCGCCACCACACCGCCCACCGCCGCGGACGTCGACAGGTCGGTTGGCAGGCCGCGCCCATCCAGCGTCACCGCCAGCGCCTGAACCTGCAACGGGGCGCGCCCGACCAGGGCCGCACGCCACAGCACGGCGAAGTAGTACTTGGACCATTGCGACACCAGCACCGGCCGTTGCGCCGGCATCAGCTCGGGGCCGTACAGCCCCAGCAGCAGGGCATCGAAGGCGTCGGGGCGCAACAGCTCAGCGAGCCTCAAGGCCGTCCTCCTGCGCCTGCTCCGCGTCATGCGCGCGTGGCCAGCTCAGGCTGAAGCAGGCACCACCCAGGCGCTCGCTCTTGCCGATCAGGGCGCGCCCGGCATGCCAGTAGATGATCCGCCGCACGATCGACAAGCCCAGCCCGTGCCCGCCAGAGGCGCGGGTACGGCTGTCGTCCAGGCGGGTAAAGGGCGTGAAGATGCGCGACCAGGCGCTTTGCGGCACCCCCGGCCCATCGTCCTCGACGTCGATGCGACAGCGCTGGGCGCCCAGTTGATAGCTCAGGCTGACCTGCGACTCGGCGTGGCGCATCGCATTGCTCACCAGGTTCTGCAGGGCGCGGTGCAGGTAGCGCGGCTCGGCCTCGACCCACGCCCCCTGCTCGCCACCCTGGCAAGGCCCGCGCAGCACCCGCACCTCGCGGCGCAGCGGCGCCAGTTCGGCAATCACCTGGTCGAGCAAGGCGTCCAGGTCGATACGCTGGAAGTTCAGGGCCGGCGCCCCTTGCTCAAGGCGTGCGTAGGTGAGCATCTCGTCGACCAGTCGGTCGAGGTCCTGAATGTCGTTGTCCATGCCCAGCAGGTATTTCTCGCGGGCGTGCTCGCTGCTGGCGTTCTCGACCATCTCCAGGCCAAAGCGCAGGCGCGCCACCGGGGTGCGCAGCTCATGGGACACCGCCCGCACCAGTTCGCGCTGCATGTTCAGCGATTGCTGCAGGTGCCCGGCCATATGGTTGAACGCCGCGGCCAGGCGCCCCACCGAGTCGGCGTCGTCCGCTGCCACCCGCACGTCCAGGCTACCCTGGGCAATCTGTGTGGCCGCCGCCTCCAGGCCCGACAGACGCCGCTCCAGCTGGCGCACCAGCAGGTACACGATCAGGCCGATCAGGCACAGCCCCAGCGCCGCGATCACCAGCAGCATCTGCGGTGGATACGGGTTCATCTGATACAGCGGCCCGATCTCCAGCACCCAGGGCGTGGCCACCATGCCGGCGAACACGCGGATCGAGTTGCCGTCCTTGCCCAGCGCCATCACGGTGTCGCCTTCGTCGACGCGACGGCGCTGGTCGCCGTCCATGTCGGTCTGGTCGAGGCTGAGCAGGCGCAGGTCGAAGCCGAACCCCTTGCTCTGCTTGAGTTCGGCCAGGCGCTGCGGCTGCTCGCCCACCGGGTAGCGCACCAGTTCGTCGGCCAGCAGGTAGATGGTGGCGCGGGCCAGTTGCTCGCTGATCTGCTGCACCTCGCCGGTCAGCAACAGGTTCTGCCCGCGCACCTGGCGCAGCACTCGCGCCGCATGGGGGCCGGTGCGCTGCACCAGCACATGCCCGCGTTGCAGGCGGGTGCGCTGGCTACCGTCGAGGGCGGCCTGATCGATCGAGGTGAGGGCCAGCGGAATGCCCAGCAGGCGCCCCCATATCGCCAGCGCCCGGGTACGCTCCACATCGCTCATGGGGGCCAGGTTGTCGGCCATCAGGGTAAAGGTGCCGTGGGCCAGGCGCTCGCGGTACTGCTCGGCACGCACCTCGTTGAGCAGGTGCAGGCTGAGCGCGCCCAGCAACGCCACCAGCACCAGGGCGGCCAGCATGCCGCCGTAGATGCGCAGGAAGATCGAGTTCATTCAACCAGGCCCAGCGCCTGGGCAGCCTCGCCCACGAACAGGTAGCCTTTGCTGCGCACCGTCTTGATCATGCGCGGGTGGTCGGGGTCGTCGCCTATCTTGGGGCGGATGCGCGAGATGCGCACATCGATGGAGCGGTCCTGGCCGTCATAGCCCACCCCGCGCAGGGAGGTAAAGATCTCTTCGCGGGACAGGATGCGCCCCGCGTTGCTCACCAGCAGCCACAGCAGGTCGAACTCGGCAGCGGTCAGCTCGATGCCGTTGTCGCCGAGCCAGGCTTCGCGCAGGGTGTTGTCCACCCGCAGCGGGCCGAACTGCAGGCTCTGGCGCTCGCCCGTGGTGGCCGGCACCTCGGTGCGACGCAGCAAGGCGTTGATCCGCGCCAGCAACAGGCGCGGGCGCACCGGCTTGCACACGTAATCGTCGGCGCCCAGGTCCAGGCCCTGCACCTGGTCCAGGTCCTCGCTGCGCGCGGTGAGCATCAGGATGACCCCGTTGTACTGCGTGCGCACCTTGCGGCAGATGCTCAGGCCGTCCTCGCCGGGCAGCATCAGGTCGAGGATCACCAGGTCTGGCTGCTCGGCCACGATGCGCGCCGCCGCCTTCGCCCCATCGCCCTCCACCGCCACGTCGAAGCCATTGGCTTGCAGGTAGTCACGGGTCAGCTCGGCTAGACGCTCGTCATCCTCGACGATCAACACCTGACTGTTGGGCTGCTGCACGGATCACCTCGGCTGGGCTTTTTATTGTTGGAGTGAAGCCCTTCAATAAAGGGCAACATTGGCCCGCGATACTACCACTGCCGGGCGCCGGAAAAAGCCGCGCCAAAGTCGCTGGACAAGTGCGTTTTTTGTGATAGGGTTCGCGCCCTCAAAAATGCCCCTGCGACGCTTTGCCCGGGCAAAAAAAGAGTGACGAGCGGTGGAATGGCGGTGGGACGCGGCCTACAAGGCTTTGCCCATAATCACGCACAATCTACCCACACGTTATCCACAGGCCACTGCCTTGCAATACCCCCGATACCGCATTATCTTGTATCCCCAGCGCGACAAAACACTACATGTTGGGTTTTGAACAAAAATCCAAGCACAAGTGGAGCAGAGAACTCAAGCCTTCAGAGGCGCTTTTTTTGCTTGAACTTTGATTGAAATTCGCAGCCAAACCGCTCCTGCGGAAGGCGACCGGTGCAAGCCCGCGACGGGCCTTGTTTCGGGTACGGGTGTTGCAAGTGCAACCCCGTCAGCAACAGTTTTTGGGCCGTGGCCCAGAACCTTTGACTTCGGCCAGGGAGCGGCAAGCGATTGCCCCTTTTTTTCCTGATCTGTCCCGAAGTCGGTAGACCCTGCCCGGCCAGGCGCGCATGCGCCGGTGGGCAAGTTGGCGAGCTTTCGGACGGAACGGTAGGTGCCCAAAAGGCATCTGAACAAACATAGAGAACGTGGAGACACCCATGCAAACCGACACAACTCGCGAGAACCCGCAGGCGCTGGCGCCGCAGGCCGCTGATTCGAACCAGGATCTGGCTGCCACCGCCCCCGGCCAACTGCGCGTGATCAAGCGTAACGGCACTGTCGTCGCCTACACCGACGACAAGATCACCGTGGCCATCACCAAAGCGTTCCTCGCAGTTGAAGGCGGCACCGCTGCCGCCTCGTCGCGCATCCACGACACCGTCGCCCGCCTGACCGAGCAGGTCACCGCCACCTTCAAGCGTCGCATGCCTTCGGGCGGCACCATCCATATCGAAGAGATCCAGGACCAGGTCGAACTGGCCCTGATGCGCGCCGGCGAGCAGAAAGTCGCCCGTGACTACGTGATCTACCGTGACCAGCGTGCCAAGGAGCGTGCCACCCGCACTCCGGCCGACGCCTCGGTACAGCCGCACCCGAGCATCCGCATCAGCCTGGCCGACGGCAGCTTCGCGCCGCTGGACATGAACCGCCTGAACACCATCATCACCGAGGCCTGCGAAGGCCTGGCCGAAGTCGATGGCGAGCTGATCCAGCGCGAAACCCTGAAGAACCTGTACGACGGCGTGGCCATCAAGGACGTCAACACCGCCCTGGTGATGACCGCCCGTACCCTGGTAGAGCGCGAGCCGAACTACTCGTTCGTCACCGCCCGCCTGCTGATGGACACCCTGCGTGCCGAAGGCCTGAGCTTCCTCGAAGTGGCCGACAGCGCCACCCACCACGAAATGGCCGAGCTGTACGCCAAGGCGCTGCCTGCCTACGTAGCCAAGGGCGTGCAGTTCGAACTGCTCAACCCTGCCCTGGCCGACTTCGACCTGGAGCGTCTGGGCAAGGCGATCAACCACGAGCGCGACCAGCAGTTCACCTACCTGGGCCTGCAGACCCTCTACGACCGCTACTTCATCCACAAGGATGGCGTGCGCTTCGAGCTGCCACAGGTGTTCTTCATGCGCGTAGCCATGGGCCTGGCGCTGGAAGAGCAAGACAAGGAAGCCCGTGCGATCGAGTTCTACAACCTGTTGTCGTCGTTCGACTACATGGCCTCGACCCCGACCCTGTTCAACGCCGGCACCCTGCGTCCGCAGCTGTCGAGCTGCTACCTGACCACCGTGCCGGACGACCTGTCGGGCATCTACCACGCGATCCACGACAACGCCATGCTGTCGAAATTCGCCGGTGGCCTGGGCAACGACTGGACCCCTGTGCGTGCACTGGGCTCCTACATCAAGGGCACCAACGGCAAGTCCCAGGGCGTCGTGCCCTTCCTCAAGGTGGTCAACGACACCGCTGTTGCGGTCAACCAGGGCGGCAAACGCAAGGGCGCGGTCTGTGCCTACCTGGAAACCTGGCACCTGGATATCGAAGAATTCATCGAGCTGCGCAAGAACACCGGTGATGACCGTCGTCGTACCCACGACATGAACACCGCCAACTGGATCCCCGACCTGTTCATGAAGCGTGTCTTCGATGACGGCAAGTGGACCCTGTTCTCGCCAAGCGAAGTACCAGACCTGCACGACCTGACCGGCAAGGCCTTCGAAGAGCGCTACGAGTACTACGAAGCCCTGACCGAGTACAACAAGATCAAGGTGTTCAAGACCGTCCAGGCCAAAGACCTGTGGCGCAAGATGCTGTCGATGCTGTTCGAGACCGGCCACCCGTGGCTGACCTTCAAGGACCCGTGCAACCTGCGTTCGCCGCAGCAGCACGTGGGCGTGGTCCACAGCTCGAACCTGTGCACCGAGATCACCCTGAACACCAACAAGGACGAGATCGCGGTCTGCAACCTGGGCTCGATCAACCTGCCGAACCACATCGTCGACGGCAAGCTGGACACCGCCAAGCTGCAACGCACCGTGAACACTGCCGTGCGCATGCTCGACAACGTGATCGACATCAACTACTACTCCGTGCCGCAGGCGCGCAACTCGAACCTCAAGCACCGCCCTGTGGGCCTGGGCATCATGGGCTTCCAGGACGCACTGTACCTGCAGCACATCCCGTACGGTTCGGACGCTGCGGTCGAGTTCGCCGACAAGTCGATGGAAGCGGTCAGCTACTACGCGATCCAGGCCTCCTGCGACCTGGCCGATGAGCGTGGCGCCTACGAGACGTTCCAGGGTTCGCTGTGGTCCAAGGGCATCCTGCCGCTGGACTCGCAACAGATCCTGATCGAGCAACGTGGCCAGCAGTACATCGATGTCGACCTGAACGAGAGCCTGGACTGGGCACCGGTACGTGCCCGTGTGCAGAAAGGCATTCGCAACTCGAACATCATGGCCATCGCACCGACCGCGACCATCGCCAACATCACCGGCGTTTCGCAGTCGATCGAGCCGACCTACCAGAACCTGTACGTGAAATCGAACCTGTCGGGCGAGTTCACCGTGATCAACCCGTACCTGGTCCACGACCTGAAGGCCCGCGGCCTGTGGGACTCGGTCATGATCAACGACCTGAAGTACTACGATGGTTCGGTGCAGCAGATCGAGCGCATTCCGCAGGAGCTCAAGGACCTGTACGCCACCGCGTTCGAAGTCGAGACCAAATGGATCGTCGATGCAGCCAGCCGTCGCCAGAAGTGGATCGACCAGGCCCAGTCGCTGAACCTGTACATTGCCGGCGCTTCGGGCAAGAAGCTGGACGTGACCTACCGCATGGCCTGGTACCGTGGCCTGAAAACCACCTACTACCTCCGTGCCCTGGCCGCCACCAGCACCGAGAAGTCGACCATCAGCACCGGCAAGCTCAACGCCGTGTCCAGCGGTGGCGACAGCGCCCCGGTCCAGGCGGCAGCGCCAGCCGGCCCTGCCCCGGTGCCAAAAGCCTGCGCGATCGACGAGCCAGACTGCGAAGCCTGCCAGTAAGGCCTGAAGGCGCCGCTTGCAAGCGGCGCCTTGCGCCTACCCTGTAGGCGCTGGCCTTGCCAGCGAAGAGGTCGGCACAACCACCGGCCTCTATCGCCGAACACCCAGGTGCGGGTCACCCCGCCCTCCCCGAGGGGCTGCGCCCCCGGAAGCATTCCAAGATTTTGCGTGCACACCTTAACCGCGAGCAGCGCAACCCTAGATCCAACCGGCCATACTCTTTCATGGCCCTCAAGCAGGAGACCCATCATGCTGAGCTGGGACGAATTCGAAAACGAAGACGGCGAAGTCGCCGCCAAAGGTCAAACCGCCTCTCAGGTGGCTGAAGCGGGCATCGACAAGCTCGACAGCGCTGGCGGTGTGGCCGCGCAGGAAGCCCGTGCAGTGACCGCCGCCGACTCCGACGCGGTCAAGCGCGCCAAGGCCGCCCTGGACGATCTCGACATCGCCGAAGGCCTGGCCGAGCTGGAAGGCTCTGCTGCCCGTGTAGCGGTCGACGAGAAGCGCATGATCAACTGCC
Organism: Pseudomonas sp. UBA7500; assembly: GCF_002478435.1. NCBI lineage: Bacteria > Pseudomonadati > Pseudomonadota > Gammaproteobacteria > Pseudomonadales > Pseudomonadaceae > Pseudomonas > Pseudomonas sp. UBA7500. Next base: position 104,886 of record NZ_DLNW01000027.1, read on the forward strand.
GCGCCGACCTCAACCAGCTGGTACCGTTCAAATACGACTGGGCCTGGCAGAAGTACCTGGATGGCTGTGCCAACCACTGGATGCCGCAAGAGGTCAACATGACCGCGGACATCGCCCTGTGGAAGACCCCCGAAGGCCTGACCGACGACGAGCGTCGCATCGTCATGCGCAACCTGGGCTTCTTCTCCACCGCCGACTCGCTGGTTGCCAACAACCTGGCACTGGCCGTGTACCGCTTGATCACCAACCCCGAGTGCCGCCAGTACATCCTGCGCCAGGCGTTCGAAGAGGCGATCCACACCCACGCGTACCAGTACTGCATCGAATCGCTGGGCATGGATGAAGGCGAGATCTTCAACATGTACCACGAGATCCCTTCGGTCGCGAAAAAGGCCGCCTGGGGCCTGCGCTACACCCGTGCCATCTCGGACCCGGAGTTCGACACCGGCACCGTCGAGACCGACAAGGAGCTGCTGCGCAACCTGATCGCCTACTACTGCGTACTCGAAGGCATCTTCTTCTACTGCGGCTTCACCCAGATCCTGTCGATGGGTCGTCGCAACAAGATGACCGGCGTTGCCGAGCAGTTCCAGTACATCCTGCGTGACGAGTCGATGCACCTGAACTTCGGTATCGACGTGATCAACCAGATCAAGATCGAAAACCCGCACCTGTGGGATGCCGAGATGAAGGAAGAGGCCTCGCAGATGATCCTGCAGGGTACTCAGCTGGAAATCGAATACGCACGCGACACCATGCCACGCGGCGTGCTGGGCATGAACGCGGCGATGATGGAGGACTACCTCAAGTTCATCGCCAACCGTCGCCTGTCGCAGATCGGCCTGAAGGAAGAGTACCCAGGTACCACCAACCCGTTCCCATGGATGAGCGAAATCATGGACTTGAAGAAAGAGAAGAACTTCTTCGAGACGCGGGTTATCGAGTATCAGACTGGCGGCGCGTTGAGCTGGGATTGATTTCCCGCGCGTGGATGCTGCAAAAAGAGGCTGCCGCAAGGCGGCCTTTTTTGTGCCTGGCTTTTTTCAGAGGTTTTCGCATGCTGTTGGTCGCTGCGCCTGCTGGCGTCTGTCAGCCAGGGTCACGCTGGAACCCGGTAGGAGCCAGCCTTGCTGGCGAAGAGGCCAGCAGACCTTGCGCACTACTACAGTTGATCCGGCAAAAACTGCGGCACCCTGGCCTTCAACAGTTCAACCAACTCCGGCGCCATGAACCCATAGTCGTCCGGGATGCCCAGGCAAACGATACGCTTGTCGCCCAGCACCGAGCGGAATCGCGCCGACAGTTTCTTGCGGTGCGCCTGTTCCATCACGATCACCAGGTCTGCCCACGCCAGCAACTCGTTGCCCACCGGCACGTCCGCATCATTGCCCACACCGGCAGAGGCCGTCTCCACCCCCGGCCAGTCGGCAAACACCTGTTCAGCCGTGGGGCTGCGCAAGCGGTTCTGAGTACACACGAACAGTACATGCAGTGTCATTGATTACCTGGAATTACAACAAGATTAGGGTTGGCAGACAGCCCATCGCGGGGCAAGCCCGCTCCCACAGGAGGGCGCAAACACTTTGTGGGAGCGGGCTTGACCCGCGATGGCGTCGGCAAATCAGAGGGTCGCGCGATGGCTACCCGCGCTGCGAATCGAAAAACCGATACAACGCCCGCAAACCGATCACGACGGCCTCGACCGAAGCCGCATGCTCCTGCGGCTGCAACGCCTCGACTTTTTCGATGTTCTCGTCCAGCCCATGCAGCGCAATCGCCTCCAGGTGCCGTACCTGTACCGGCGGCAGCGCCGGCCAGCGCGCTACCTGCACACCCCGCAAATAGCCGAAGCACCACTCCTCGACCACCACCTGCGGATCAGGCTCGGACTCGTCTTCGAGAAACAACGGCTCGAAGGCATCACACGCCTCACTGAGTTCGCCCGCCACGTTGTTCATGTAGCGCATCAACAACGCCGAAAACGCCTCGGCCTCGGCCGGCTTCTTGAACCGCGGCGCTCTGCCACCGGTCACTTCGGGCAGCCATTCGTTGGGCGTCAACAACACGGGCGAACTGGCCAGCGCCACCAGAAAGCCATCCAGCTCCGAGAGCGTGAGGATGGCTTCATCGTTACCGTACTTGAGCAGAAAACCATCAAGACGGGTCATTTCCTTATCGTTCAAAGGCTGTACAAAAGCTGTCATGGCATAGCCTCAAGGCGGGATCCTGCCGTAACACTACATCACCCCGCCCTTCAGCGCTTACCCGGCGCCCGTCAGCCACCCCACAAGTGGCAGGATCATCAGCGTGCAGGCAGCCATCGACAGCACGTTGCCAATGTACCCATGCAGATGGCTGGGCAGGCGCTGGCTGATTGCGACCGCCAATGGCGGTGCCATCACCGCGCCCAGGCCGGCACTGAGCACCACCACCTCCCACGTGCCACCCAATGTCAGCACCGCCGCCGGCACCACGGACACGATCGGGATGTAGGTCGGGTACCACCCCCGCTGTATCCATTGCCTGCGCCACAACAGCACGCCGATCAGCGACGCCAGCGCCTGCCCGCCCACCATCTCCAGCACCAGCTGGGAGCCGTAGGCCGGCCCGGCCGGCGACAGCAGGTAGGCCGCCAGCACGCCGAGCAACAAGCCCAGGCTGGCCAGCTCATTGCCGAAGAACGGCGCCTCGCTGAAGTCGGCCAGCACCCGTCGCAGCGTCCAGCCAACGCCGTGGTGCGGTGTCGCTCTCTCGACGACCGGTGCCGGTGGCGGCGCATCGACAGGCGGCGTCGAGCGCACCAGGCCTGCAAACCGCCGGCACAGCATGAACGCCAGCACGCTCGCCACGGCCATGCCGCCAACATTGCCGATCACCACCGGCAAGCCCAGTGGGTAGCACAGGTAGTTGACCAGCAGCAGGCTCGCTGGCGTCACCAGCAGTGCACCCAGCAACGCGCCATTGATCGCGACCTTCCAGCCGCCGCCGAACAGCAGCACCATCGCCGCCGGCAGCGAGACAAACGCGACGAAGGTGGGTTGCCAGGTGCTGGCGCTGAGCGTCCAGCCCCACAGCACATGGCTGAACACCAGCCCCAGCAGCGAACTGGTCACCAGCCAGGGCCACAACCCGGTGCCATAGCAGATCGCAAAGCCCTGCCATGCCCGGCCCGTGCGGTGTGCCCAATGGGCCAGCGCGGCGCCCAGCAGCAACCCGATCGCCGGCAGCTCATGCTTGTAGAACGCTACCTCGCTGATATCGCCGACGATCCAGCGCAACCGCGCCAGCGGCTCGTGCAGGTTGGCGACCATGTGCGCGTAGTCGGGCCATACCCCGACCCAGGATGCCGCACGCCCGCTGATGACCTCGATGAACACCCCGGTGCCCAGCGACACGCACACGCACATCAGCAGCAAAGGCAGAAAGCCTGCCTCCACCTTGTCGATTGACTTGTCCATGGCGACTCCTCAGCGCGGCAGCGCTGGATGCTGGTCATAACCCAGCATCGCGCCATAGCAATCGGTGCGACGGTCCCGTGGCAGGTCATTCAGGCTGTTCCAGACCGGCGCGCTGCGTGCAGTGCTGAGGTCGACATCGGCATACAGGATGCACTCGTCCTCGGCGCCCCCCACCTTGCCCAACGGCCAGCCATTGGTGCCCGCGATCAGCGAACACCCCAGAAAACGCCCGCCACGCTCGCTGCCGATGCGGTTGGCGGCGGCAATGTAGACATTGTTGACGTGGGCCGCGGTGATGGTGAGGTACGAGGCCATGCACCTGCCGCTGGCATCGAACAGCGGGGGCGGTGTCCACACCCAGTTGTTCAGGCTGCAGATGATGTCTGCACCCTGCAACGCAAGCAGGCGTGGCACCTCGGGAAACCATACGTCCCAGCAGATCATCAGGCCGATCCGGCCGATCGGGGTTTCAAACACCGGAAAGCCCAGATCACCGGGGCTGAACCAGAGCTTTTCCTGGTTCCACAGGTGTGCCTTGCGGTAATGCCCCAGCAGGCCGTCGGGGCCGAACAGCACCGCGCTGTCATACAGCTTGAGGCCATCGCGCTCGGCAAATCCTGCCACCAGGTACACCTGATGCTCCCGGGCGAAGGCGCGCCAGGTCTTGATACTGGGACCTTCATCGAGGGTTTCGGCATGCGCATAGGCTTCTGCTCGGGTCTCGAAGGTGTAGCCGGTGTTGGCAAGCTCGGGCAGCACGATCAGGTTGGCGCCGTCATGCACCGCCTCTTCGGCGAGCTGCAGACCTTTGCACAAGTTGTTGTCGCACTGGTCCAGCCCGACCTGCGGGTCGAACTGGATCACGGCAATACGCACGGGGCTGACCGGGACAGAGGGTGCAGGCATGGAAGTGTCCTTTTTGTTGTTCGAGTTGTCGTTTGGAGGCTTTCCAGTGGACAAAACAACCCTCAAGAGGGACAAGTCGGCCCCTTCCGACAATGCTGCAAGGCCGCTCTGCACCTGTAGGAAAGGCCTACCGGGACGCCTGGGGCTGAATGCGATAGTGCGGATAGACCGCCATGCTGAAACCGCCGTTGAACAGTGCCCCGGTGTCGTTGCACAGGTTGATCACTGCATCGATCGCGGTGCGCAGGCAGGGCTCGGTCCAGCCTGCATCCACCGAGAACGACTCGCCTGCCAGGTACAACCCGCTGTGACGGGCATGCTCACGGCTGTATCGCATCAGGCTCAACGCATCGTAGTAGGTGCCGGCCCGGTAGAGCCTGGCGCAGCCCAGAGCATTGCGGTCGGTGACCCAACGCTGCACCCGCGCATTGCGGGTATCGACATACGGCGATAGCGGTGCCTGCACATTGCTGCACCGCAACAGGATCCGGTCCAGCTCCTGCACGCACTTTTCCACCAGTTGCTCATCGCTGAACGCGGCCAGCTTGGTCGCGTCGTCCTCCCAGGTGTAGCTGAGCAGGATGCAGTCGCTGGCATAGCGGTCGTTGTAGCGATAGGCATAAACATCGTGGATAAAGCTGTCAGTAACGAGAATTTGCGGGATGGCCTGATTACGTTGCAAAAAACTTTTCTGCAATGGCGCATACACCTTGCAGCTGGTTTCCCAGTGCGCCGTCTTGTATGCATCGATGATCTGATGAGGCAGCATTGCTGCAGTGAAGCCTTCAAGACGCACCGATGTCTCGATCAGCCAGGAAGGCAAGGTGACGATCACTGCGTCGAAGTCTTCGCTCTGCAACGTGCTCGACTGCAGGTCGCTGGCATGCCACTGGTACTGCACGCGAATCTGCTGGTTCGCCAGCTTGCGCAGGCCAGTAACCGGGCTGTCGGTAAGCAGCCCGTTGGGCAGGGCACTGAGGTGCTGGTAGGGAGATGCACCGGTTGGCGCCACCGGCATGAACAACAGGCATTCATCCAGAGCGGCCAGCCCCAGGTAGGTAGGTGACGCGAACGGCAGACCTCTGCTGTCGTATACAGGCCGATTGGCAACCAGCGGCGCGTCCAGCGGGTCACCCTGCTCGTCCACGCGGCCATGCACCAGTTGCAGGTGGCTGCTGAAGCCGAAGATCGCCGTTCGCAGCGGATACAGGCTGCAGACATCATAGAAAGCCCCCCAACTGCCGTCGCCGATACCGATGGCATAGAACACCGCGGACTCTGCCGCGCTCATGCCCAGGCCGCCGAAGTCGCCGGGCGTTTCGGGGTTCCACACATCAATTGCCGGCAACCTGACCAGGTCCCGAAACGACATTGCCTGATAGCGTTCAACAATGGCGGCCCACAGGTCTTCCCACTGCTCGCCGCCATAGGCTTGCGCCACGGTTTCGGTCATCCGGTCGGCAAACACCCGCCACTTTTCATGTACCTGTTGCAAGGTGGCCGTAGGTGGCGGTGTCCGGCCGTCAGCGTTGTCCCAGATCAACAGCGTCGGCTCGCCCTCGCCGTCCAGCAGACCTTCACGCAGGTAGATGCCTGTCGAGCGTACGGCAGGCGTACCCGGGTTGGGAAAATCGGACAAGCGCAGATCGAACTGACTGGCGTAGTACGCCATCAACGAGCGCCCCTCTTTCGGCGCTTCGCCACTGCGATTGAACAACGGCATGCGCATGGCGCCCATTTCGAACGGCGTCGAAGGCTCCCTGTCGCCTGGGCCAGGGTCGACGATGGTCATGTGCCGACCGCCGATCCGTTGCGACTTTTCGATCAGGGTGATGTGCTGGAAGCCGCAACGCAGCAGCTCGCGGGCGGCAGTCAAGCCGGTAACGCCGGCACCGATGATGCAAATGCGGTGCTCGGCGCGACGGGCTTGGGCGATACCACCGACCTGCTCGAGCAACCTGCGGTAGTCGAAACACAGATCGGGCGGGTTGGGGAACCGCGCCGACCAGCCTTCGGCATTACCCGCCAAGGGGGTCGCAACATCAGCGGGATGGTTGTAGGTGGAACCGATAGTCATGGGCTGCTCTCTGCTTGAAGTGGCGGAGCAGAGAGCTTGAAGTCGCTGCCGGCTGCAGCGGTGCTACATAGTTGAACGCCCTCACTCCGGCAGTTCGAGCGCCACCCCACCTGCATGCTGCCTCACTATGCGATACGGCAGCACCGCCCAGCCCACCCCACGGCAATGGCGCTGCACGCTGTCGAACACCGGGTCGAACTGGATGCCTTCGGGGGTAAAGCGCCATGTGGGCATCTGCCACACCTGCGCCTGTGCATAATCGCAGCCGTCCTCGCCCACCTCGCCCAACATGTGCTGCGGATAAAGCTGCTTGAGCTGGCCCAGCAACCACGGCGCAAAGGTGCGCGAGCGGTAGTCCACATAGGCACCGAAACTCACGGTGGCGAACTGCTCGGGGTTGGGGCCAGGCTGGTACTCGTAGTGAAACGGCTTGCCCTCGCCCACCCACAGCACATCGTCCAGGGTCAGCTCCTTGCCCGACTCCACCGCCAGGTTGAGCGGCGCATCGGTGGGCAGCATCGGCGTGCCGTCGCAGCTGTAGTCCTGCACGATGCTGACACTGAGCAGCGCATTGCTCATGAACCGCGGCGTCACCGTCTGCCGGTAGTACCCGCCAGGGCGCCCCAGCAGCATGCACTGGTGGTAGGCCACCACATCACTGGACAGGCGCGCGCGCAGCAACTGGTTGAGGCGTGTGAGCTGCTGCGCAGGGTAACCGTCCTCGATCACGAACAGGCTTATCCCCGAGGACGGCTCGCTCAGCCAGCGCAGCGGGTAGCCTTGAAAGTGTTCAAGCTCGCCCGGCTTCAACGGCAGTTGCATCAGCCTCAGGTATTCATAGGGTGAGTCGGTGTACTGGCGGGCCAGGAACGGATCGGCACCCGACGGTACCTGCGGCAGTCGTGCCGGCAGCAGCGTGATCGGCAGGCGTTTGCCCTGGGCGCTTTGCCACTCACCTTGCAGGCCGCCTTGGGCAGCCGGCCACAGCGCGAGTGTTGGCAGCGAGTCGATGCCTGCCTCCGGAGCCGGCTCATGCCCCTCCACCAGTTGAATCCGCGTGCCCTGGATGCTGCCGGTGAGCTGCAGGTCGTGGTGATGCTTTACGTAGAAGTAACGCCCACTGACATCCTCGGGCACGGCGCGGTCGAGCTCCAGCACGATCGACTGGGTACCCAGGGTACCGGTGAACACGTCGCTGTCCAAGCCCGCCTGGGCGGGCATGGCTGCGGTCAAGGCCTGCGCGGCCAGCAGTGCGACGCAACATCCATGTTTCATGGGAAAAACGTCCGCTATTCAAGAGGGGTGAATTATGCCGACAAAGCCTGCGGCACTAGGCAACTAATTGAACGGCGGCGGATCTTTACTCAGAGCCCACCACGGAAGCCTCCCCCATGAACGAGCAGAAAAGCGGCAAGACCCCGGGCCTGTCAGCGGACGAAGAGCAGGAGGTCAGCCACAACCAGCCGCCACGTGCCGCTGTGCTCCACGAGATCATCCGCGCCCAGGGCGACAAGGAACTGCAGCGCACCATCGCGGCGCTGTGGTGGTCGGCACTGGCGGCCGGCTTGAGCATGGGCCTGTCGCTGATGGCGATGGGGCTGTTCTATTCCCGCCTGCCCGAGGGCGACAGCAGCCAGGTGATCGCCAGCCTGGGCTATTCGGCGGGCTTTCTGGCGGTGATTCTCGCGCGCCAGCAACTGTTTACCGAAAATACCCTGACCGCCGTGCTGCCGGTGATGACCAAACCCACGTTCAACAATGTGGGGCGCCTGTTGCGCCTGTGGGGCGTGGTGCTGTTCGGCAACCTAGTGGGCACCGTGCTGGTGTCATACGTGATGCTGCACCTGCCGATCTTCGACACCAAGACCGATCTCGCCTTTCTCGAAGTGGGGCGCAAGGTCATGGAAAACGAGGTGGGCCAGATGTTTGCCAAAGGCATCATCTCGGGCTGGATGATCGCCACCATGGTGTGGATGATCCCGTCGATGGAGAACGCCAAGATCTGGATCATCCTGCTGATCACCTATCTAATGGCGCTGGGTGACTTCACCCATATCGTGGTTGGCTCGGTCGAGGTGTCGTACCTGGTGTGGGCCGGGGAAGTGAGCTGGCAGCAGTTCTGGCTGCACTTTGCCGCGCCGACCCTGGCGGGCAACATCGTGGGTGGCAGCTTCATCTTCGCGCTGATCAGCCATGCGCAGATTCGAAGCGACGCCGGCCTGCCCGATGAAACCCTGAGCAAGGGCCGCGAGCGCCCCTTGCCCGGCCGGCGCGACCCTAGCGACGCACCTTAGCGCTGCCCGGTGGCCAACACGCCCGCCTGAGCCTGCTGTTGCTCCAGTGGAAGCCACCACGCGGTACCCCGCTGCGGTTGCACCAGGCTGACCCGCTCCCCCATCTGCGGGGTGCTCAGCGGTACCCGTGCGTTGGCCGCCAGGGCCATGATGCGGTCGAAGGGTTCATGCCAGGCGTGGGTGGAAAGGTCGAAGGTGCCGTTGTGGATCGGCAGCAACCAGCGCCCGCGCAGGTCCAGGTGCGCCTGCAGGCTCTGCTCGGGCTGCATGTGCACATTGGGCCAGTTGACGTTGTAGGCGCCGGTTTCCATCAGGGTCACGTCGAATGGCCCATAACGTTCGCCGATCTGCCTGAAGCCCTCGAAATAGCCCGTATCGCCGCTGAAGAACAGGCGCAGGTCCTCATCGAGCACCACCCATGACGCCCACAGGGTGCGGTTGCTGTCGAACAGCCCGCGCCCGGAGAAGTGCTGCGCCGGGGTGGCGACGAACTGGATGCCCGCAACCTCCGTGGCCTGCCACCAGTCGAGCTGGCGCACCTTGGCCGCAGGCACGCCCCACCCGACCAGGGTGTCGCCCACCCCAAGCGGGGCAAGAAACACCTCGGTGCGCTCGGCCAGGGCCAGCACCGCCCGTTCATCCAGATGGTCGTAATGGTCGTGGGACAGTATCACCGCCGTGATCGGCGGCAGTTGCTCCAGCGCCAGCGGCGGCTGGTGAAAGCGCTGCGGGCCGGCCCACTGCACCGGCGAGGCGCGCTCGGCGAACACCGGGTCGGTGATGAAGAAACGATCGCGCAGCTTGAGCAGCACCGTGGAATGGCCCAGGCGCCACAGGCTGCGGTCCGGCGCGGCCAGCACCTGGGCCTGGCTCAGGGGGTGCACCGGTATCGGCAGGGTTGGCCGGGTGTCGGCCGGCTTGCTCAGAAACAGGAACTTGAAACCGATGCGCAGTTTTTTCAGCACCCCGTCGCGGGGCAACTGGGCCTGGTTGCGGTACCGCCCGTCCTGCTGCAGCGACGGCTGCGCGGGGGTTTCGGTGGCTTGTGCTGCAAGGGAAGCCATGAATGCAAATACTCCGACTAACCGTTTCAGGTGCATGCCCATTGCCCGTACCAACTGTGAAATGGCCTGCAAGGCCATTCTTGAACAGCCCGGCTTGTTCAACAATATTCACGCAAATTATGCGATGAACGGCGTCAGGCAGATCGGCAAATCATGACTCAAATCAGCAACGGCAAGGGACTATCATTTGTCAGAAGAATTTACCTGCCGCGTATCATCGGCTCAGGTATCGGCCTGTTCAGCGTGCTCTCCGGCGTGCTGCCCCTGCAGCTGCCGTACTGGGTCGTAGCGCTGCTGGTGTTCAACGGGCTGGGCTGGCCGCACCTGGCCTACCAGCTCGGCCTGCGCTCGCAAGCCCCCTATCGCGCCGAACAGCGCAACCTGATGGTCGACTCGCTGATGGGTGGCTTCTGGGCCGGCACCGTGCAGTTCAACCCGCTGATCAGCGTCACCATCCTGGCCATGATGGGCATGAACAACGTCGCCGCCGGTGGTCAGCGCCTGTTTGTGCAAGGTCTTTTGGCCATGGGGCTGGGCATGGTGGCGGCGGTGGTGCTGTTCGGGCCGAGCCTGCAACTGGAGGTCAGCACCCTGCAGGTGTACGCCTGCCTGCCGATGCTGACCCTCTATCCGCTGGCGCTGGGCTGGGTGTGCTACCGCCTGGCGATCAAGCTGGCCGAGCACAAGCGCAGCCTCAGTGCGCTGAGCCGCACCGACAGCCTCACCGGCCTGTTCAACCACGGCTCATGGAAAGACCTGCTGCAACTGCGTTTTCAGCTGTGCCAGCAGGCCCCGGCCCAGGCCGTGATCGCGATCATCGACATCGACCACTTCAAGACCATCAACGATGTGTATGGCCATGTGGTGGGTGACTGCGTGCTGCGCCAGCTGAGCGTCGAGCTCAAGCGCAACCTGCGCGAGGACGACGTGCCGGGGCGCTACGGCGGGGATGAATTCGGCGTGATCCTGCCCGGGTGCAGCCTGGAGCATGCCAGCCAGGTCATGGAGCGCCTGCGCCAGCGGGTCAACGAGTACCGCAACGAGCAGCTCCCGCAATTGCGCATCAGCCTGAGCATCGGCCTGGCCAGCTTCCAGCCAGGCTTCGCAGACTCCATGGTGTGGCTGAACGAGGCGGACAAGGCGCTGTATGCGGCCAAGCAGAGTGGCCGCAACAAGGTCAATGTGGCCCGCGGCGAGGTGGTGCCGCTGCGCCTGGCCTACCCGGACTGAAATGCAGGCACCACGTTCCGGCGCCTTCGCCGGCATGGCCGGCTCCTGCAGCTAGGGCTTGCGGCCCTGTGTCACGCCCGCAAGCGGCGCTGGGCCGCGATCTCCGGCAGGTCGTTGCGACGCAGGTACACCCGCAACGGCTCGGTGATGTTCAACCGCTCGTCGACATTCTGCGCCAGCAGCACCTCGATCAGTTCGCGGCGCAAGGTCATCACCTCGCCGCCACTCGCCTGCCACACGAATTCATGGCTGGGGATGATGCTGTCGTCGGCCACGTCCATGCCGAACGAGTCTTCGCTGAAGCGCACGATATGCCGGCCCAGCTTGTGGTTGAAGCCTACGAAGCCCTTGAGCTGGTCGGCCGCGGCGCAGATATCCTGGGAAGTGATGTGCATGTCAAACCTCACTGAAGCATCGTCGAAGATGCGGGGTGAATGGAATTGGCACGCGGGGCGGGTCGTCTGCGGCCCTCTCTGACGGAGAAGCTCGACAGGCAGAGGTTACTAAAAACCCGCCTGCGCCTGACACCCTTTTTTTCGCTAAACTGCCAGACATCCTCACCTTGCCGCCAGCCACGTGGACGTTCCATGAGTACTGCCATCACCGCCGACCTTGCCACGATTGCGCGGATCAACGCCGTGCCGGCCATCCTCCAGGTGATCTGCGAAACCACTGGCATGCGCTTTGCGGCCGTGGCCCGTGTCACCGAGAACAACTGGACCGCCTGCGCCGTGCTCGACAACCTGGGCTTTGGCCTGGGAGTGGGCGGCGAGCTGGACGTGGCCACCACGCTATGCCACGAGATTCGCGGCAGCCACCAGACCATCGTGATCGACAAGGCCAGCGAGGACGCCCGCTACTGCCACCACCCCACCCCGCGCCTGTACCGCTTCGAAAGCTATATCTCGGTGCCGGTGTTCCGTACCAACGGCAGCTTTTTCGGCACCATCTGCGCGCTCGATCCGGCCCCGGCCGCCCTCACCGGCAGTGCCATCCAGCCGATGATGGAGTCCTTCGCGCGGCTGTTGACGATCCAGATCGAGAGCGAGGAAGCCGCCCAGCAGACCGAGGCGGCGCTGAAGAAGGAGCTGGCCATCGCCGAGCTGCGCGAACAGTTCATCGCGGTGCTCGGCCACGACCTGCGCAACCCGCTGTTCGCCATCACCGCCGGCGCCGAGCTGCTGGTCAAGCGCCTGGGCGATGCACGCTCGCGAACCATCGCCGAGCACATCCTCGCCTCCGGGCGCCGTGCCACCGAACTGGTGCGCGATGTGCTGGATTTCGCCCGCGGGCGCCTGGGCAACGGCATCATGGTGAACATCCAGCCCTGCCCCGACCTGGACACCGCCCTGCGTCAGGTGGCCTCCGAGCTGCAACGGGTCTACCCGCAGCGGGTGATACGCCTGCATATCGATGACCTCAGCGGCATGTGCTGCGACCGCGAGCGGATCACCCAGCTGCTCTCCAACCTGCTGGCCAACGCCCTGAACCATGGCGACGCCAACAGCCCGGTAGATGTATCGGCGCGTATCGAGCAGCAGGTGTTCACCCTGGGCGTGCACAACCAGGGCGCGCCGATTGCCCCGGCGGTGATGGCGCAACTGTTCCAGCCGTTTTCGCGCCCGCTCGACGGCACCCCGCAAAGCGGCCTGGGGCTGGGCCTGTACATCGCCAACCAGATTGCCCTGGCCCATGGCGGGCGCATGGAAGTGGTGTCCAGCCGCGAGGCCGGCACGCTGTTCAGCCTGCGTCTGCCACTGGATCGAGTTGCCCCGCCAGAACCTGCTCCAGCCACCCCATGAACGCCGCCACCCGCAATGGCAGGTGCACCTGCCGAGCGAACAGCAATGACACCGGCATCGGCTCGGGCACCTGCTGGTCCAGCACGCTGACCAGTTGCCCGCTCTCCAGGTACTCGCGCACACCGGCAAAGGGCGCCTGGATGATGCCCAACCCGGCCAGGCAGGCGCTTTCGTAGGCATCGGTATTGTTCACCGTGACTGCACCGCCCATGGGCTGATACCGCGTCGTGGCGCCCTGTCGGTACTCGAACCCCGGGCAGCGCGCCCCCAGGTTCTGTACGTAGTGGATCAACTGGTGGTCGCGCAGGGCCTCCAGCCGTGTCGGCACCCCCATGCGCTGCAGGTAGGCAGGGCTGGCGCAGTTGACCATGCGCAGGCTGCCCAGGGGCCGGGCGACCAGCGCAAGGTCACTGAGCGCACCAATGCGCAGCACGCAGTCGAAGCCCTCGCGCACCAGATCGACCTGGCGATCGGTGCAACTGATCTCCAGCGCCAGCCCCGGGTGCTGCTGCATGAACGCCGGCAAGGCCGGCAGAATGATGCGCCGTGCCATCAGCGTCGGCAGGTCGATGCGCAGGCGACCGTGCAACTGGGCCGGGTCGGGCCGAAACAGCCCTTCGAGCTCGTCCATTCGCGACAGCAGGTCTTTGCTACGCTCGTACAGTTGCAGGCCATCCTGGGTGGCCTGTACACGCCGCGTGGTGCGGTTGAGCAGGCGCGTGCCCAGGTGCCTCTCAAGCAGGCGCACCTGTTCCGAGACGGTAGAACGCGGCAGCCCCAGGCTCTCACCGGCCAGGGTGAAGCTCGACAGTTCGGCAACCCGCACAAAGGTGCGCAACAGCTCCAGCGTGTTCATCCAGCCCCTCCATTGTTCGACCCTGCCGAACAGTATTTCCGAATCCAGCGGATTTATCAGTACCGGAGCGACCAATAGACTGTGCTCGACTTCAGCCACCCCGAGGAACCGACCATGACCCGCAAGATCGCACTGATTACCGGCGCCAGCCGTGGCCTGGGCAGGAACACCGCGTTGCACCTGGCAGCCCAGGGCATCGACATCATCGGCACCTACCACAGCAAGGCCGACGAGGCCCACGCGCTGGTGGCCGAGCTTGAGCAAAAAGGCGTGCGCGCCACCATGCTGCAACTGGACGTGAGCAACAGCGCCAGCTTCGAAGCGTTCGCCGCCACCCTCGATGACACCTTGCTGCGTACCTTCGGCCGTCGGCAGTTCGACTTTCTGGTGAACAACGCCGGCATCGGCATCAACGCAAGCTTCAGCGAAACCACCGAAGCGCAGTTCGATACCCTGCTCAACATCCAGCTCAAGGGCCCGTTCTTTCTCACCCAGCGGCTGCTGCCGCTGCTTGCCGACCAGGGCCGCATCGTCAACATCTCCACCGGGCTGACCCGCTTTGCCCTGCCCGGCTTTGCCGCCTACGCGGCGATGAAGGGGGCGATGGAGGTGCTGACCCGCTACCAGGCCAAGGAGCTCGGTGCGCGTGGCATTCGCGTGAACATCCTGGCCCCCGGTGCCATCGAGACCGACTTTGGTGGCGGTGTGGTGCGCGACAATGACCAGGTGAACGGCTTTATCGCCAGCAACACCGCCCTGGGCCGCGTGGGCCTGCCGGATGATATCGGCGCGGCGGTGGCTGTGCTGCTCGGCGACGGTGGCAGCTGGATCAACGGCCAGCGGGTGGAGGTGTCGGGCGGGATGTTCCTCTGAAACCTCAGAGGTGCCTGTACAGCTCGGTGAGGCGGTCCAGTGCGGCCTGCACGAAGTCCTCGGGCAGGTCCTGGATCAATCGCGACGGGGCCTCGAACAGGTCCTCGCCGTGCGCTGCCTCAAGCGCCTCGAGCACCTCCATGCGCGCGTCACGACGCTCGGGGTAGTGCGGGCCGAACAGCGCCAGGGCATCACCGAACGCCTTGGCAGTGACCGGCATATGCAGGGCATGCAGGCCGCGCAAGGCGATCAGGGCCTGGTCGCCGGCACTGTTCCAGAAATACTGGTCCAGCCGCCCGTTCATGGTTTCGGCCTCCAGCCACCACAGCGCGATGGCTTCCTGCTCCTGCGCCAGCAAGGTGTCGAAACCGTGACCCCAGCGTGCTTCGAGTTGCGCCCAGGTGGGGCTGTTGGTGATGCTCATGTACTTCCCTCGCCCACGTGCCGAATCGATGGGCGCGATTATAGGCGCCGCCTCAGTCCTCGCGCACCTGCACGCTGGCGGTCATGCCTGCACTGAGGTTGACCCCCGCCGGCACCTCGTCGAGCCGGATGCGCACCGGAATGCGCTGGGCCAGGCGCACCCAGTTGAAGGTCGGCTCCACTTCGGCCAGCAACTGGCTGTCGGGGGTGGCGTTGCGATCGGTGATGCCGCGGCTGATGCTCTGCACATGGCCCTGCATCGGCTCGCCGGCGCTCATCAGCCACACCTTGACCGGCGCACCGACCTTGATGCGCGGCAGCTTGGTTTCTTCGAAATAAGCCTGCACATAGAAGGTCGAGTCGTCCACCAGCGCCATCACCGGCTGCCCGGCATTCACATAATTGCCCTCGGCCAGGCGCAGGTTGGTGATGTGCCCGTCCCGCGGTGCCTTGACCTGGCTGCGCGCCAGGTTGAGCGCGGCCACCTTGACCTCGGCCAATGCCTGGCGCAGCTCGCCACGGGCCACGGCGGCGTTGATCTGGGCATTTTCGCGCAGCTCGGCGCTGATCGCCTGCGGGCCCAGTGCAGCGCGGCGCGAGGCCTCGTGTTCGCGCAGGCGCAGTTGCTGCTGGCGGGTCTCGGCCACGGCATTGGCTTTATCCAGCGCGGCCTCGAAGCGGTCCTTGTCGATGGACATCAGCAAGTCCCCCGCCTTGACCTCCTGGTTGTCGTGCACCTTGAGCTCGCGCACCCAGCCCGACACATCCGGGGCGACGATCACCACGTCGGCGCGGATCTTCGCGTCGCGGGTCCAGGGGGTGAGCATGTAGTAGCGCCACAGTTCGAGGCCGGCGAACACCGCCACCACCACCAGGCACAGGGTTACGGCAACACGCACATAGGTACGCATGGTCAAACTCCTTACAGGGGCCCCAGTACGCGGGTGACCAGGGCCAGAATACAAACGAACAGTGCAGTGTCGAACAGGGCTTCATGCCACACCCAGCGCCCCAGCGGGGTCAGACGCAGCAGCAGCCGCACCGCGAAAGTCAGCAGCAGCGCCAGCACCGCATAGATCAGAAACGGGCTGAGCAGTACCCCGCCCATTGCCCACTCACGCAACCCCATGGAGTTCCTCCTGTCGCCGGCACCATTTGGCCCAGCTGTGTCGAAGTTGCAGTACCGCGCCCACGGCAAGACGCAGCGGGTCGCTGTCGGGGCGTTGCTGCAACGCCGCGATGAAGGCTTCACTGGCAGCATCCAGGCGCTGCCCGCGCCCGGCACCCGGGCCCTGTGCCAGCACGTTTTCCAGCTGCTGGAAATACGCACGCTGCGCCGCGTCCGGTGGCACCTGGGCGACCGCCAGGCACATGCGCAGGTGCAGCAGTTCGTCGCCGATGTCCAGCCCGTGCAGGCCATCGTCCCAGTGGCCGCGCTCCTGCTCGGGCAGCGCGGTGTAATGGCGCGCCAGCTGCAGCAGGCGGTCGGCCATGCGCCCGCCAAACCAGGTTTCGGCGCCGCGCAGGTCGCGCCGGGTCAGGCGTACCAGGTCGTTCTGGGTGGCGGCGCGCAGGCGCCGGCCGTGCCATGCGGGGTTGCGCAACACCAGCAGCTTGAACGCCAGCACCGCTGCGCCCACCCCCAGCAGCATGGCCTGGGCACTGTTGAGAAAGTTGGCCACATCGAACGTCATGGTATTGAGCGGTGCCACCAGCACGATGAAGTGCAGGCAGTACGAAGTGGCTGTGGCGCCGATTTTCGGGTTGGCCATGCCCAGCGCGCCCAGGAACAGCGGCACCCCCATGCCCATGCACAGCAAGGCGAAACCGCTCCACTGCGGCAGCAGGATCTGCCCGACGAAGAACGCCACGGGCACCGCCAGCAGGATGCCGCGCAAAAAACTCATGCCGATCTGCGCGCCGTTCTCGCGACTGGCGAACAGGCTGCACACCACGCAGGTGAGCACCAGGCCGCCGGGCGCCGCCGACCAGGCGGTGGCCAGCCAGAAGCTGGCCATGGCCAGGAACGCCAGCGCACTGCGCGAGCCGAACAGCAGTGCCAGCGGCACGTCGCGGTGCACCGCCAGGCTGTCGGGCAGGTCGGCCGGTGCCTTGCCCTCCTCCACCGCACGCAGGGCCAGGGTCGCCGCCATGGCGTTGTCCAGCAGCAGGGTCAGACGCGCCAGGCAGTAATGCTGCGCGGGGCTGTTGTGCTCGTCATGGGCGGCATCCCACACGCGCTGGCGCAGCACCAGCAGTGCGGCCTGATCGGGCTCGGCCAGGGCGGCCTGCACCTCGCTCAGCCACGGGGCCATGTGCTGCGCCTGTTCGTCGTCGAGCTGGCGCCACTGACGGCGTACAGAACGGGCGATGCGCAACAGGATCAGCAGCTTCTGGCTGAGCCCGCGAATCGCCCGGGCACGCTGGCGACCCAGGCTGCCTTCGAACCAGGCGTGTTCGCGCTGGGCATCCACCGCAACGATGCGCCCCAGAATCTCCAGAAGGCCCTTGCGCCCCTGCTCCTCGCCGGTCAGGGTCGCACTGGCCGCCTGCAGGCCGCTTTGCCAGGCCTGGCGAGCCTGCCCGCTGAGCTGCTGCTCGACCCGCATCGGCCAGAGCAAGGCGCTGACCAAGGTGGCGCAGATGATGCCCAGGCTGATCTCGGTGCAGCGTGCCACCGCCTGGTCGAACACCAGCAGCGGGTGATTGATGGCCGGCAAGGCGATGATCGCCACGGTATAGCCGGCCAGCACGAAGGAATACGCCCAGGCGCTGCGCAGCAGGGTCGAGCAGGCCGTGCACAGCGCCAGCCACAGGGCCAGCGCCAGCAGAAACAGCCACGGCGTCTGGGCGAACAGGCCCATGAATACCACTGACATGATCGTCCCGACCAGCGTGCCGAACAGGCGTGCCAGGCCCTTCTGCAGCACCATGCCCGACAGCGGCTGGGCCACGATGAAGGCCGTCATCAACGCCCAGGCCGGTTGCTCCAGCCCCCAGCGCAACGCCAGCCACAGCGCCAACCCGCCGCCAAGCAGGGTTTTCACGGCAAATTGCACAGCGAGTCGGTTGGGCGCCAGCAGGGCCTGCAGAGTGATGGGCACGGATCGAACCTTGGGAAGCGATGAAGTAAAGATAGACACAGATACGCGGGAAAGGTCAGATGCGAATTATTAGCTAGCTAACTACTTATAGTCCAGAATTTTTCTGCCTTCCCGCGCCGGCAAGGCCGTGCCTACAGGGCCCATCCCGGCAGGCCCCGTTACTGCCACCCCAAATTTCAGGCAAAAAAAATGGGCAACCGAAGTTGCCCTAAATGCCTTGCGTGCTCGTGTATCGGAAAGGATCAGCCCTGCTTGCGCTTGTTCGAGTCCTTCCAGATGAAAATACCCAGGCCTGCGAAAAACAGCAGCATCAGGCCGACTGTCACAACGCCAGCGATAACCACATTATCGAAGAACATATCGGCCTCCATTCGCCTGCACCTGTCTGATGGGGTAACAGTAGCGAATGGGGCGGGAGAGGAAATTGACCGAGGTCAATGGCGCCCATCAACGGACGCGCGAGGCGGGTGCAGGGTTGACCTGCATCAAGAATCAGCGCTTCTTCGGCTTGCCCTTGGGCTTTTTCTTGCCCTTGCCCAGGGGCATTGCCTGCTCGAACGCCTGACGCACTTCGTTCAGGCGCTTTTCCTTGAGGTCGTGCACGCGACGGGCGCGCTCGGCGCCGAAATCGATCAGGTTGTCGTCTTGGCTCATGTTCAGGCTCGTGGAACGGACTGCGGAAGTCGCCATGATGAGGGCTCGCGCCCGCACTGAACAGCCCCGCTCAGACTTCGATGTCCACCAGCAGGCCCTGGCGCGGCTGTTCGCCCATCAACGGCGCCACCGGCACGGTGTTGTCGGCGTTGACCTCGTCGCCCGGCAGGGCCTGGTACAGCTCTTCGTCCGGGGCCTTGCGGCGTTTGCCCTGGCGGCGGCGCTGCTCGTCACGCAGCAGTACCCCCGACTCCTGCGGGTCGCGCTTCTTGAAATCGATATTGCTGTCGGTGGCGCTGGGCTGGGCCGGCACCACGGGGGCGATGGTCGGCGGCTGCTTGACCGGGTCGTGTTGCGTGGTGACCGGGGCGGCACTGAGGGGAATGATGGGCGGCAGCATGGTTGTTGTTCTCCTGTCGCCAATGTGTCGGCTGCCAAACGGCAGCCTTGAGCGCCGATGGCAAAAGTGTGGCACCCGTCACAGCCAGGGGTGTGCCTGAGTATAGTACGCTGCGCTTCCCGTTTTTCGCCCTATAAGGCAGGAGCCTACGATGCGTATCCCCTATCGCCTCCTGGCGAGTATCGGCCTGGCCACGGCCGGCCTTGCGGCCATGGCCGACCCGGCCCCGGTGCTGTTCGGTGGCTGGCGCAACCTCGCCACGGCGGCCGATGCCGGGTATATCGAAGAGAACATGGCATTTGCCATGCTGCCGGCAGTGGTTGCCCGCGGCACGCGCATGGCCGTGCTGGACGAGCAGCGCAAGCAGACCGTGTGTTGCCTGGAGGTGGTCAGCGTGCCGCTTGAAGACAGCCTGCTGCGCCACCGTTTCGACCTGCCGGGCGTCTGGGTGAGCGACCTGCGCAATGACTGGAACATCGACCACCGGCCCTACCTGCCCGAGGTGTTCGCCCTGCAACGACGCGACGCCCTGGTCGACTATCACTTCGATGAAAATGGCTACGGCCACCTGGGGGGCCTGCTCGTCCCGGCCGATGCGCGAATCACACCCCAGGGCACGCTGCACACCGGTGGCCAGACGTTCACCGTCGACATCGATACCCAGCCGATGGCCAACGACAACGGCTCGATGAGCCGGTACACCCTGACTGACACACGCAACCCGCAGCACCGCTATACGGTGGAAGTCCCCGTCGCCACCTACTGACGTGCCCTACTGATCGGGGTCGTCATCGTCCGGTTCGGGCGCCGCTTCGCTCCACGGGCGCTTGAGCACGCTGTTCCAGACCTTCTCCAGGTGTTCGCGCAGCACCGGCGGTGCGTCCTTGAGGGTGGGGCCGTCTTCGCGTTCACCACCAAAGGCATCCTCGCCTTCCGGGGCGATCAACGACTGGCCGTTGATCACGTAGCTGGCGGCCCCTTCGCGCAGTTCCACATGCAGGTCCTGCGGGTCGACACCGCCGCCGCAAAAGGAATGGCTGGCAACGGTCAGTTCGGCCACACCATCGTTGTTCAGGTCGCTGGCGCCGCTGACGTCGGTATAGAAGCCCACGTCCAGGTCCAGCCCCGGGCAGGTGGTTTCATTCTCGATGGTCCAGCGCGCCTTGTAGGTTTGGGCGTCGTGGCTGCGGCCATACAGGGTGGCGGTGAGCACCACCCGGTCGACCTCCTGCTGGGTTTCCTCGTCGCTGACCTGGTCGTCCAGACGGCTGAGCACCAGCACCGCCTCGCCGTCGCGGTCGCGAAAGTGCACGTTCTGCACCGGCACCTGCACGCCCAGCGCCGCCAGCGCCGGGGGCTCCAGTGGTGGCAGCAGTTCGAAACCCTGCTGGTCGCAGGCGCCGAGCGAGGCCAGGCTGGCCAGTACGATGCAGTGGCGTAACGGGAGGGACAGCAGAGGGTGTCGGAGCATGGGTCGAGGCCTGTGGTGGCAAAGACGGCTTTCGTCGATGAAATCGCCAGACGCTTTGGTCTGTGCAGCCCTATCCGTTAAGATAGTCGCCTTTTGAATGGCGGGAGTCAGGCAGTATGGCGCAGCAGTATCAACCGGGGCAACGCTGGATCAGCGACAGCGAAGCCGAGCTGGGTCTAGGGACCGTTCTGGCACAGGACGGCCGCTTGTTGACCGTGCTCTACCCGGCCACTGGCGACACCCGCCAGTACTCCCTGCGCAATGCGCCCCTGACCCGCGTGCGTTTCTCGCCGGGCGACCAGATCACCCACTTCGAAGGCTGGAAGCTGACCGTGCGCGAAGTCGAGGTCATCGACGGCCTGATGGTCTACCACGGCCTCGATGCCCAGAACCAGGCCTGCACCCTGCCTGAAACCCAGCTGTCGAACTTCATCCAGTTCCGCCTGGCCAGCGACCGCCTGTTCGCCGGGCAGATCGACCCGCTGGCGTGGTTCTCGCTGCGCTACAACACCCTGGAACACACCAGCCGCCAGTTGCAGTCGTCGCTGTGGGGCCTGGGCGGCACCCGTGCCCAGCCTATCGCCCACCAGTTGCACATTGCCCGCGAAGTGGCCGACCGTATCGCCCCGCGCGTACTGCTGGCCGACGAAGTGGGCCTGGGCAAGACCATCGAAGCCGGCCTGGTGATCCATCGCCAGCTGCTCACGGGTCGCGCCAGCCGCGTGCTGATCCTGGTGCCGGAGAACCTGCAGCACCAGTGGCTGGTGGAAATGCGCCGCCGTTTCAACCTGCAGGTGGCTCTGTTCGACGCCGAGCGCTTCATCGAAAGCGATGCCAGCAACCCGTTCGAGGATGCGCAACTGGCGCTGGTGGCGCTGGAGTGGCTGACCGAGGATGAAAAGGCCCAGGACGCGCTGTTCGCCGCCGGCTGGGACCTGCTGGTGGTCGACGAGGCGCACCACCTGGTGTGGCACGAAGACCAGGTCAGCCCGGAGTACGCGCTGGTCGAGCAACTGGCCGAGGTCATCCCCGGCGTACTGCTGCTGACCGCCACCCCCGAGCAACTGGGCCAGGACAGCCACTTCGCACGCCTGCGCCTGCTCGACCCCAACCGTTTCCACGACCTGGCCGCGTTCCGCGCCGAGAGCGACAACTATCGCCCGGTGGCCGAGGCGGTGCAGGAGCTGCTCGATGAAGGCCGCCTGTCGCCCAAGGCCCACGCCACCATCCAGGGCTTCCTGGGTGCCGAAGGCGAGGCGCTGCTGGCCGCAGTCAACGATGGCGACACCCAGGCCAGCGCACGCCTGATCCGCGAGCTGCTGGACCGCCACGGCACCGGCCGCGTGCTGTTTCGCAACACCCGCGCTGCGGTGCAGGGCTTCCCGCAGCGCCAGCTGCACGCCTACCCGCTGCCGTGCCCCGACGAGTACATGGAACTGCCGGTGGGCGAGCATGCCGACCTGTACCCGGAAGTCAGCTTCCAGGCCCAGGGCGACAGCGACGAAGAGAGCCGCTGGTGGCGCTTCGACCCACGGGTCGAATGGCTGATCGACACCCTCAAGATGCTCAAGCGGGTCAAGGTGCTGGTGATCTGCGCCCACGCCGAAACCGCGATGGACCTGGAAGACGCCCTGCGCGTGCGCTCGGGCATTCCGGCCACGGTGTTCCATGAGGGCATGAGCATCCTGGAGCGCGACCGCGCCGCCGCCTACTTTGCCGACGAAGAGTTCGGCGCGCAGGTGCTGATCTGCTCGGAAATCGGCAGCGAAGGCCGCAACTTCCAGTTCGCCCACCACCTGGTGCTGTTCGACCTGCCGGCCCACCCCGACCTGCTGGAACAGCGCATCGGCCGCCTGGACCGTATCGGGCAGAAACACACCATCGAGCTGCATGTGCCGCACCTGCAGAACAGCCCGCAGGAGCGCCTGTTCCAGTGGTATCACCAGGCACTCAATGCCTTCCTCAATACCTGCCCTACCGGCAACGCCCTGCAGCACCAGTTCGGCCCGCGCCTGCTGCCGCTGCTGGAAAGCGGCGACGACGGCGAATGGGAAGCGCTGGTCAACGAAGCCTGCGCCGAGCGCCAGCGCCTGGAGTCGGAGCTGCACAGCGGCCGCGACCGCCTGCTGGAGCTCAACTCCGGTGGTGCCGGCGAAGGCCAGGCGCTGGTGGAGGCGATCCTCGAGCAGGACGACCAGTTCGCCCTGCCGATCTACATGGAAACCCTGTTCGACGCCTTCGGTATCGACAGCGAGGACCACTCGGAAAACGCCCTGATCCTCAAGCCGAGCGAGAAGATGCTCGACGCCAGCTTCCCGCTGGGCGACGACGAAGGCGTGACCATCACCTACGACCGCAACCAGGCGCTGTCGCGCGAGGACATGCAGTTCATCACCTGGGAACACCCCATGGTGCAGGGCGGCATGGACCTGGTGCTCAGCGGCTCGATGGGCAATACCGCGGTGGCGCTGATCAAGAACAAGGCGCTCAAGCCGGGCACCGTGCTGCTCGAACTGCTGTACGTCAGCGAAGTGGTAGCCCCGCGCGCCCTGCAACTGGGCCGCTACCTGCCGCCGGCAGCGCTGCGCTGCCTGCTCGACACCAACGGCAACGACCTGGCGGCGCGGGTGTCGTTCGAGACCCTCAACGACCAGCTCGAAAGCGTGCCCAAGGCCAGCGCCAACAAGTTCATCCAGGCCCAGCGCGATGTCCTGACCCCGCGCATCAATGCCGGCGAGGCCAAGATCATGCCGCGCCACGCCGAGCGTGTGGCCGAGGCGCAGCGCCGCCTGGCAGCCGAAACCGATGAAGAACTGGCGCGCCTGACCGCGTTGCAGGCGGTCAACCCGACCGTGCGCGACACCGAAATCCAGGCCTTGCGTGCGCAACGCGAGCAGGGCCTGGCGATGCTGGAGAAGGCCGCACTGCGCCTTGAGGCAATTCGGGTACTGGTCGCCGGCTGACCCACTGCCCGGCTCCTGCATGATCGATGCAGGAGCCGGCCTTGCCGGCCAAGGGCGCGACTCGGTTTTAGAACCAAACGCTATCGCCCCAATCTCCAATCCATACAAGTCAATCTGCCATTAATCCCGATGGGTTAATGCTCTCTTCCTATACTCAGCCAAAACCGTCTCCACTCCGCTGGAGGCCGCGTGCACACCGGACCAAGAGGCATGCTATGGAGTGGCAGGGGCTGCATGTACTCGCCGAACTTCCCGCAACCGGACAATTGCTTCTCGATTGCCGGCACAACCCTTACCTGGTGGCACTTGCCTACCTGGTCGCCTGCGCGGGCAGTTTCGCCACCCTCGACATCATCGAACGCGTGGGCAATGCCGAGCACAGCGCCGCCCAACGTCAATGGCGCCTGCTCGGCACCTTCTGCCTGGCCTGCAGCGTGTGGGGCATGCACTTCATCGGCATGCTCGCCTTCCAGGCCCCCCTCGAGGTGCACTACGACCTGGCCCTGACGGCCGTATCGCTGCTGCTGATGCTGCTCGCCGCCTGGAGTGCGATGAACCTGCTCGGCACACCCCAGCCGCGCCTGCACCAGCATGTGCTGGCGGCCATCGCCATCGGCCTGGGCATTGGCGCCATGCATTACACCGGCATGGCAGCCATGCGCTCCAACGCCTCGCAGTTCTACCGCGCCGACCTGCTGGCAAGTTCGGTGGTGGTCGCCTTCGGCGTCAGCCTGCTGGCGTTGCTGCTGACCCGCTACCGCCCGGCCCAGAGCAACTGGCCCAAGTACGTCGCCAGCCTGGTGATGGCCACCGGCATCATTGCTACCCATTTCACCGGCATGTGGGCCTTGACCCTGGTGCTGCCCGTGGACGCGCCGCTGCAGTTGCCGATCACCGACAACAGCCTGCACCTGAGCCTGGCCATCGCCTTCGTCGCCCTGCTGATCAGCGCCAGTTGCATCAGCGCCGCCCTGTCGGACAAGAAGCTGCAGAGCAAGGAGCACGACCTGCGCCGGGTCAACATGCTGCTCAGCCAGCTGGACCAGGCACGGGTCTCGCTGCAACAGGCGGCGCACTACGATGCACTGACCAACCTGGTCAACCGTCGCGGTTTCAACCAGCTGTTCGCCGAGCGCCTGGCCGAACAGGCGGCCAGCGGCGGCATGCTGGCGGTGATGTTCCTGGACATCGACCACTTCAAGCGCATCAACGACAGCCTGGGCCATGACGCGGGGGATCAGCTGCTGCAGGTGATCGCCGCGCAGATCAAGAGCGCCACCCGCAGCCACGACGTGGTGGCCCGCTTCGGCGGCGACGAGTTCTGCATTCTGATCGGCCTGCACAACCGCGACGAGGCCCGCCACCTGGCGCAGCGCATCATGCACAAGGTCAAGGAACCGATCGACCTGAGCGGCCGGCGCATGGTGATGACCACCAGCATCGGCATCAGCGTGTTCCCCGACGATGGCGAAAGCTGCGACGAGCTGCTCAAGCACGCGGACCTGGCGCTGTATCAGTCCAAGGGCTGCGGGCGCAACAACCTGAACTTCTTCAGCAGCAACCTGAAAACCCGCGCCACCCTGGAGCTGCAACTGGAGGAGGAGCTGCGCGTGGCCCTGCTCGAAGAACGCGGGCTGCGCATCCACTACCAGCCGATCTTCGACCTGGCCAGCGGCCAGGTGGCCAAGCTCGAAGCGCTGATCCGCTGGCAGCACCCGCAGCACGGCCTGCTCAGCCCCGACCGCTTCATCGGCATTGCCGAAGCCAACGGCCTGATCGGCGAGCTCGACCTGTGGGTGTTGCGCCGCGCCTGCCAGGACCTGGCGCAGTTGAGCCGCCATGGCTTCGACCAACTCAAGGTCACCGTCAACTGCTCGGCGCTGACCCTGGGCCGCGAAGAACTCGTCAGCGAAGTGGAAGATGCGCTGTTCAGCGCGGGGCTGCCGGCCTGGCGCCTGGAAATGGAGGTGACCGAAAACGCGCTGATGGGCAACATCCACAACACCATCGCCCTGCTCAAGCGTATCCGGGCCAAGGGCGTTTCACTCTCGATCGACGACTTCGGCACCGGCTACTCATCGCTGGCCTACCTCAAGCGCCTGCCGCTGGACACGCTGAAGATCGACCGCTCGTTCATCCAGGACATCCCCCACTCCGAGCAGGACATGGACATCGTGCAGGCCATCATCATCATGGCCCACACTCTGCACCTGAAGGTGGTGACCGAGGGAGTGGAAACCGTCGAGCAGTACCAGTTCCTGCGCCAGCAGGGCTGCGACTTTCTGCAGGGCTACCTGTTCAGCCGCCCGGTACCGATGGGCGAGCTGCACGCGGTGCTCGGCAGCCTCAACCAGTGCAGCGACCTGCCTATGGCTTGCGGCGAAACAGCTCGACCAGGGTTGCGGGATCCTTTTCCAGGTAACCCTGGCTGCCGTGCAAGCGCATCAGCTGCGCCGCCAGGCCGCTGATCGGGGTGGCCGAGCCCTGCTCGCGGGAAAACTTGACCGCCGTATCCAGGTCCTTGAGCAAGGTGCGCACGTGCCACTTCACCGGCTCGTAACGCTGCTCGGCCATTTGCGGGGCCAGGATCTGCAGCGGCCTGGAATCGGCGAAACCGCCCGCCAGGGCTTCGGCGATCAGGCTGGCATCCACCCCTGACTGTTCGGCCAGGGCCACCACCTCGGCAATCACCAGTGCGTTGCAGGCCACGATCATCTGGTTGCAGGCCTTGGTCACCTGCCCTGCCCCCACCGCCCCCATGTGCGTGACCCGCTGCCCCAGCACCTGGAGCACCGGGCGCACCCGCTCAAGATCGGCCGCCTCGCCGCCGACCATGATCGCCAGGCTACCGGCCTCGGCGCCCGGGGTGCCGCCCGACACCGGTGCATCCAGCCAGTGCATGCCGCAGGCCTGCCTCAGCTGTGCGGCCATTTGCCGCGTGGCGCCGGGCTCCAGGCTGGAAAAATCCACCAGCAGCTGCCCGGCCGCGCCGCCTGCGGCGATACCGTCGTCACCGAACACCACCTCGTGCACCACCTGGGTGTCGGCCAGGCACAGCATCACCACGTCCGCCGCCGCGCAGAGCTCTGCCGGGCTGTTCGCCTGGCTTGCCCCGGCGGCCACCAGTGGCGCGCACTTGTCCGATGAACGGTTCCACACGGTCAACGGAAAACCGGCCGCCAGCAGCCGCCGACACATGGGCAACCCCATCAGACCGATACCGGCGAACCCCAGCGAAGGTAGTGCAATGCTCATGACAGCTCCTGGCAAATTAAAGAAGTTGGCGATGCGGACGATTCAGTTCTCAGACGTGACAGGAAAACCCTTAGAGGGTTATAGGGCAGGACCCTATCGCTCACGCCAAAGGCGCACTGATACAGTCGCGAAACTTATCCCGTGATGGCTCGATGATATCGACTTTTACCAGCCGTCCACCCAGGCAAATGGCGCAAAATGACCTCAAAGAATACTTCTGCCACCGCGGTTTCCGAGCTGATGTCATCCTCCACCGCGCTCACCGCCCCGGCGCCTCGAGAATACTACAGCCCGCGCGCGGCTACGCCGCAGCAGTACCTGTATTACACCGAGACCGATATCCAGCGCATCCTGGACAACCTCGACGGCCTGCGCGACCTGGTGTTCCCGCCCAGTGTGCATGTCGAAGATGATACCCAGTTGCGCCTGGACCAGCAGTTCCCTTCGGTGTGCCTGATCGGCCTGGGTCGTTGCGGTTCGAACATTGCCCTGGATGTGGCGGAGCTGGTGTACAACGCCCGCACCTTCTACCTCAACGAATTCAACAACGAAGACCGCCACGCCGGCGAGCAGCCCTACAGCCCGGGCCGCTGGATCCGCAACAACCTGCGCCTGGTGCAGAATAAGGGCGCCAAGCCGGTGTTCCTGGTGGAACCGCTGGTGATGCTGGGCGACCTGGACAAGGACATCGCCGGGCGCATCCGTTTTTCGCGCAAGGGCGAGAAGAGCGGCTTTCTGCGCGACTACAGCAAGATGAAGATCATGGACCTGTCCGAGGTGCATGCGGGCGGCGCCGGCAACGCGCCGATCCTGGGCCAGTACCTGGCCAAGATCATCCTCAACAAGGAAACCCAGCGCTTCTCCAGTGCCGACTGGAAGCTGATCCACTCGTACCTGATCGACTCGTGCGGCATCAAGGCCAACCAGTCGCGCCTGTACTTCTACATCTTCAGCGCCGGTGGCGGTACCGGCTCGGGCATGGCTTCGGAGTTCGGCCTGGCCCAGCAGTTCTCGTACATGAACAAGACGTTCGACACCAAGCCGGCCGACGAGAACGACACCAAGAGCGGGCACTCCTTCGTCTTCGAGCCGATCTTCACCAGCGGCATCTGCGTGCTGCCGAACATCTCCGACCACCGCAGCGAGATGTCCGAGGCACTGCACATCAACGCCGGCCGCCTGCTGTGCAAGTACCTGTCGGAGGAATGGGACTTCTCGTACAACTTCGACAACGAGGACAGCAGCGAAGCCAGCGTGATGGGGCGTATCCGTCCGTGGAACGCGATGATGCTGATCTCCAACGACATCATGCGCTATGCCGAGGAGAACGATGACGGCAACATCCAGGACATTGACGTCAATGCCATGGAGAAGCACGCCAACCAGTACATCTCGCAGCAGATCTTCAACATCCTCACCGCCCAGGCGGTGACCACCGACTACGACCAGAACTACTTCCGGCGCGCCGGCATCGACATCGGCGAGACCATCCGCCTGGATGCCAACGACCTGTTCATGAGCCTGGCCGGCCCGGTGGCCATCGCCTACGCCGAATCGGTAGTGCCCGAGCAGCCGACGCCAGGCAACGACAAGTTCAAGGTGTTCGAGAAAGAGAAGCCGCAGCTCAACATCGACGACCTGTTCTTCCGCTCCATCGACCTGCCGCACTTCAACAAGGTGACCCAGGCGATCGAGGGCATCAGCCTGCTGCCGATCGAGTCCAAGCGCTATCGCGCGGCCCTGGAGCAGTACAAGACCTCCGGCTACGACGCCGCGGCGCTGCATGACCTGCACTTCTTCAAGAACTGCTCGTCGGTGGTGTCGATCGTGTCCCTGCCCAAGGACTACAAGCTCTCGTACATGGACCTGAACCGGCTCAAGACCCACCTCAACAGCCTGTTCCCCAACACCACGCTCAAGCGCTACGCGCTGGTGATCGGCGCCTCGGCCAACCTTTCGCTGACCACCCTGATCGCCAAGAGCCCGTGCCTGTCGGACGACTTCCTGACCCTGATCGTGGCGTTCATCAAGCGCTGTTTCGCGCGCACCCCGTACCGTTTCGACGACACGCTGGACAACGCCATCCTCGACTTCATCACCCGTGAGGAATTCGACGAGGACCGTATCGACGACCTGCTCAACGAGTTCGAGAACCCGGCCAAGATCCTCGATACCAACTGGTACGCGATCAAGCCGATGTACGAGAAGAAGTACCGCGAGCTGATCAACGACAAGAGCAAGTTCGTGTCGATCAACGATATCCGCCTGTCACGCGAGTGCGTGAAGAAGGCGGTGAAGTACCTGCGCGAGATCTACCGTCACCGCATCGGCAAGACGCGGGTGATTTCGCTCAACAGCCATACGGGCAAGACAGACTACGAGTAATCTGCGCGGCGGCTTTGCGGCCATCGCGGGTCAAGCCCGCTCCCACAAGGTCTCCACCAACCTGTGGGAGCGGGCTTGACCCGCGATGAGGCAAGAACTGTTACCGCGTTTTTTGAACCCCTGCCCCACTGTTACCAACAACCACCCCGCCTGAACGCCCTCGCGCACCAAAATCTTCCGGCTGTTCGTTTTTGCGCACCAGATCAGGGCGCGGGCTTTTTCTGAATCACGATAAACGGCGAAACCACCACTGCCCAGATCGGCGCAATCGTGTGCGAAAGGTCTAGCGCCTGCTCGGCAGTCACCGGCACGACCGTGCCATCATTTCGCCATTTTTCCACGGTTTCACTGCGGTTTTCGGCCATTGCCGACGCCACCTCGATCAGGTCCAGCGACGGTTCGACCCAAATCAGGTCACCCTTGGCCCAAAAACGCTCCAGCGCTTTCCACTCGATGATTGCAGTCTCGCCGAGCAATTTGGCATAGAGGGTGCTTGGTTGATCTGTCATGGGTTCCTACCAGAAATAATTCGACCACTGAAAGGTCGCTATTTTTGCAGAAAAACCCAGTTTCAAATAAGTAATTGATCGACAAGGCCATGAAGATCACGCCCCGCCGCAGCATGCTGGCAAATTGGCGGCGCCTTTATGTAACTTTCTGTCGATTAGGCGACACCCCCGGATTTTGCCCCGAAAAGCCCGCTTTTCAATCGATCAAGCGGCGCTCTACACTGTACCGGTACAGTTGCCAGGGCATTTTGCGGGGGAACACGGGAAAGGCGGGACGGCGTGGCCGTCACGGTATCCCGGTCCGTAGCCCTGGGCACCAGGACTATAAAAATTACAACAGAATGAGTGGAGCACTATGAGTAAGCAGATTTCCAAGCTGTTCGCCGCAATGGTTCTGGCCGGGGTTGCCAGCCATGCAGTTGCCGCCGATACCATCAAGATCGGCATCGCCGGCCCGAAGACCGGTCCGGTTACTCAATACGGTGACATGCAGTTCATCGGTGCAAAACAGGCCATCAAGGACATCAACGCCAAGGGCGGCGTTGACGGCAAGATGCTCGAAGCCAAGGAATACGACGACGCCTGCGACCCTAAACAGGCCGTGGCAGTCGCCAACAAAGTGGTCAACGATGGCGTCAAGTTCGTGGTCGGCCACCTGTGCTCCAGCTCCACTCAACCAGCGTCCGACATCTATGAAGATGAAGGCGTGATCATGATCACCCCGGCTGCCACCAGCCCGGAAATCACCTCCCGCGGCTACAAGCTGATCTTCCGCACCATCGGCCTGGACAGCGCCCAGGGCCCGGCCGCCGGCAACTACATCGCCGACCACGTCAAGCCCAAGGTGGTTGCGGTACTGCACGACAAGCAGCAGTACGGTGAAGGCATCGCCACCGCGGTCAAGCAGACCCTGGAAGGCAAAGGCACCAAGGTTGCCGTGTTCGAAGGCCTGAACGCCGGCGACAAGGACTTCTCCTCGATCATCCAGAAGCTCAAGCAAGCCAACGTCGACTTCGTGTACTACGGCGGCTACCACCCAGAGCTGGGCCTGATCCTGCGCCAGGCTCAGGAAAAAGGCCTGAAGGCCAAGTTCATGGGCCCAGAGGGCGTTGGCAACGACTCGATCTCGCAGATCGCCCAGGGCGCTTCCGAAGGCCTGCTGGTAACCCTGCCCAAGTCGTTCGACGCCGACCCTGCGAACAAGGCCATCGTCGACGCCATCAAGGCTGACGGCAAGGACCCGAGCGGTCCGTTCGTGTTCCCGGCCTACTCGGCGGTGGAACTGATCGCCGAAGGCATCAAGGCGGCCAAGAGCGAAGACACCGACAAGGTCGCACAGGCCCTGCACACCGGCACCTTCAAGACCCCTACCGGCGACTTGTCCTATGACAAGAACGGCGACCTGAAGGACTTCAAGTTCGTCGTCTACGAATGGCATTTCGGCAAACCTAAAACCGAAGTTTCCCCTCAGTAATCCCGTCACTCCATGACTACAAGCCCACTGTGCGAGCAGTGGGCTTTGTTTTACGAGGTTCATGGGCCTGATTCCCGCGATCCGGGAGCAGGTTCACCTGAAAATCTTAAAACCGTCACCAGCGGTTCGCTGGCAGTGCCCGTGCGAAGTGGCCTCAGACCACAAGCCGGGACGGGCGCAAGCCCACCAGTGAAATGCGTATCGGGTTTTTAGGAGCGCTGTAATGCCTGAGATCTATCACTTCTTCCAACAGCTGGTTAATGGCCTGACCATTGGCAGCACCTATGCCTTGATAGCCATTGGCTACACAATGGTTTACGGCATCATTGGAATGATCAACTTCGCCCACGGCGAGGTGTACATGATCGGTTCCTACGTGGCCTTCATCGCCCTTGCCGGGCTGGCCATGATGGGCATCGACTCACTGCCGATACTGATGACCGCCGCGTTCATCGCGACCATCGTGGTCACCAGCGCCTATGGCTACAGCATCGAACGGGTCGCCTACCGCCCCTTGCGCAACAGCAACCGGCTGATCCCGCTGATCTCTGCCATCGGCATGTCGATTTTCCTGCAGAACACTGTCTTGCTTGCCCAGGATTCCAAGGACAAGTCGATCCCCAACCTGATTCCGGGGAGCATCTCCTTCGGGCCGGGCGGCGCCGAGGAAGTCCTGATTTCCTACATGCAGATCCTGGTCTTCGTCGTCACCCTGGTGGCCATGACCGGGCTGACCCTGTTCATCTCGCGTTCACGCCTGGGCCGCGCCTGTCGCGCCTGTGCCGAAGACATCAAGATGGCCAACCTGCTGGGTATCAACACCAACAACATCATCGCCCTGACCTTCGTGATCGGTGCGGCCCTGGCGGCCGTGGCAGCGGTACTGCTGAGCATGCAGTACGGCGTGATCAACCCCAACGCCGGCTTCCTGGTAGGCCTGAAGGCCTTTACCGCGGCGGTACTGGGCGGCATCGGCAGCATTCCGGGCGCCATGCTCGGCGGGCTGGTGCTGGGCGTGGCCGAGGCCTTTGGCGCCGATATCTTCGGTGACCAGTACAAGGACGTGGTGGCATTCGGTCTTCTGGTTCTGGTGTTGTTGTTCCGTCCGACCGGCATCCTGGGCCGTCCGGAGGTCGAGAAAGTATGAGCAGAAATCTCAAATCGGCGTTTTTCAGCGCCTTGCTGGTCTGGGCCGTGGCATTCCCGGTACTGGGCCTGAAACTCAGCATCGTCGGTATCAGCCTGCAGGTGCATGGCCAGGGGCCCCTGGCCCTGAGCGTGATTGTGGTGTGCTCGGTGCTGATGTTCCTGCGCGTGCTGTTCGACAAGCAATGGAGCGCGATGATGCGGTCCGCCCCCCGGGGTGCACTGATATCGCCCAAGGTCAGCAACTTCCTGACCCTGCCGCGCACCCAGCGCTACATCATCCTGGGCCTGATCGCGGTTGCCCTGGTGTGGCCGTTCTTCGGTTCGCGCGGTGCGGTCGACATCGCCACGCTCATCCTGATCTACGTGATGCTGGGCCTTGGCCTGAACATCGTGGTCGGCCTGGCGGGCCTGCTCGACCTGGGCTACGTGGGCTTCTACGCCGTGGGCGCCTACAGCTATGCGCTGCTGTCGCACTACTTCGGCCTGAGCTTCTGGGTGTGCCTGCCGATCGCGGGGATGATGGCGGCCACGTTCGGCTTCCTGCTGGGCTTCCCGGTGCTGCGCCTGCGCGGTGACTACCTGGCCATCGTGACCCTGGGTTTCGGCGAGATCATCCGGCTGTTCCTGCGTAACCTGACCGACCTCACCGGCGGCCCGAACGGCATCAGCAACATTCCCAAGCCGTCGTTCTTCGGCCTGAGCTTCGAGCGCAGGGCGGCTGAAGGCATGCAGACCTTCCACGAGTTCTTCGGGGTGGAATACAACTCGATCAACAAGGTGATCTTCCTGTACCTGGTGGCACTGCTGCTGGCCCTGCTCGCGCTGTTCGTGATCAACCGCCTGCTGCGCATGCCGATCGGGCGTGCCTGGGAAGCGCTGCGCGAAGACGAGATCGCCTGCCGTGCGCTGGGCCTGAACCCGACCATCATCAAGCTCTCGGCCTTCACCCTCGGTGCCTGCTTCGCCGGTTTTGCCGGCAGCTTCTTCGCCGCGCGCCAGGGCCTGGTGACGCCGGAGTCGTTCACCTTCATCGAGTCGGCGATCATCCTCGCCATTGTCGTGCTCGGCGGCATGGGCTCTCAGCTGGGCGTGATCCTCGCGGCCATCGTGATGATCCTGCTGCCCGAACTGATGCGCGACTTCAGTGAATACCGGATGCTGATGTTCGGTGCCCTGATGGTATTGATGATGATCTGGCGTCCGCAGGGCCTGCTGCCTATGCAACGTCCACACATGGAGCTGCGTCGATGAGCCGCGAAATTCTGCAAGTGAGCGGCCTGAGCATGCGCTTCGGCGGCCTGTTGGCGGTCAACGGCGTGGCCCTGTCCGTCAAGGAAAAACAAGTGGTGGCACTGATCGGCCCCAACGGCGCCGGCAAGACCACCGTGTTCAACTGCCTGACCGGCTTCTACAAGCCCAGTGGCGGCAGCATCCTGCTCGACGGCCAGCCCATCCAGGGCCTGGCCGGCCACGAGATCGCCCGCAAGGGCGTGGTGCGTACCTTCCAGAACGTGCGCCTGTTCAAGGAAATGACCGCGCTGGAAAACCTGCTGATCGCCCAGCACCGTCACCTGAACACCAACTTCTTCGCCGGCCTGTTCAAGACCCCGGGCTTTCGTCGCAGCGAGCACGAGGCGATGGAGTACGCGCAGTACTGGCTGGAAAAGGTCGACCTGGTCGAGTTCGCCAACCGTAACGCCGGCACCCTGGCCTATGGTCAGCAACGCCGGCTGGAAATCGCCCGCTGCATGATGACCCGCCCGCGGATCCTCATGCTCGACGAGCCGGCGGCAGGCCTGAACCCGAAAGAGACCGAAGACCTCAAGGCGCTGATCGGCACCTTGCGTGAGGAACACGGGGTGACCGTGCTGCTGATCGAGCACGACATGAAGCTGGTCATGAGCATTTCCGACCATATCGTGGTGATCAACCAGGGCACGCCGCTGGCCGATGGCACCCCGCAACAGATCCGGGACAACCCTGAAGTGATCAAAGCCTACCTGGGGGAAGCGTAAATGCTGCAGTTCGAAAACGTTTCCACCTTCTACGGCAAGATCCAGGCGCTTCACAGCGTCAACGTGGAGATTCGCCAGGGCGAGATCGTCACCCTGATCGGCGCCAACGGCGCAGGCAAGTCGACCCTGCTGATGACCCTGTGCGGGTCGCCGCAGGCCCACAGCGGCAGCATCCGCTACATGGGCGAGGAGCTGGTGGGGCAAAGTTCGGCGCAGATCATGCGCAAGAGCATTGCCGTGGTGCCCGAGGGTCGGCGCGTGTTCGCACGCCTGACCGTGGAGGAGAACCTGGCCATGGGCGGGTTCTTCACCGACAAGGGCGACTACCAAGAGCAGATGGACAAGGTGCTGCACCTGTTCCCGCGGCTCAAGGAGCGCTTCAGCCAGCGTGGCGGCACCATGTCCGGGGGCGAGCAGCAGATGCTCGCCATCGGCCGTGCGCTGATGAGCAAGCCCAAGCTGTTGCTGCTCGACGAACCGTCACTGGGGCTGGCGCCGATCATCATCCAGCAGATCTTCGACATCATCGAACAGCTGCGCAAGGATGGTGTAACGGTGTTCCTGGTGGAGCAGAACGCCAACCAGGCCCTGAAGATCGCCGACCGTGCCTATGTGCTGGAGAACGGCCGGGTGGTGATGCAGGGCACCGGTGAAGCGCTGCTGACCGACCCGAAAGTACGCGACGCGTACCTGGGGGGCTGAACCAGACGGCCCCTTCGCCGGCAACGCCGGCTCCTACAGTGCAGGAGCCGGCGTTGTCGGTGAAGGGGCCGGTACCGGCAACGCACCCAGCGCCTGGCTGCCACGCTTGAACCAGCGCACCAGGTAATCGGCCACCACCTGCACGCGTTTGGGCATCCCGCCCTGATACGGGTGCACCAGGAACAACGGCGTACTGCGTGTCTGGTAATCGCGCAGCAACCAGCACAAGCGCCCGTCCGCCAGCTCGGCATGCAACATGTAGGACGGCAGCCGCGCCACCCCCGCCCCCACCAGCACCGCCTTCTTCAACAGGCTGTAGTGATTGCTGGCAAAATTCCCCGCCACCTGCACCCGCAGCAATTCATGCTGCTGGTGGTACAGCCATTCCTCGCGTCCGCTGTAATGACTGTTGAGCAGGCAGCGATGCTCGGCCAGCGCCTGCGGCGTGGTCGGCGTGCCGTGGCGCTCCAGGTACGCCGGGCTGGCGCAGGTCAGCTCCTGCATGGCCAGCAGCGGCCGCGCCACCAGGCGCTCGTCATTGCCCGGGATCTGTCGGATGGCCAGGTCGAAGCCGTCGCGCAGCAGGTCGCGGTAGGCATTGTCCAGTTCCAGTTCGATCTGCAACTGCGGGTACTGGTTGCCCAGCTCCAGCAGCAGGCCTTCGAAGAAGGTTTCACCCAGCGACACCGGCACCGTCACCCGCACCGGGCCCGACAGGTCATCCTTGAGCCGCGACAGCGCCTGGCGCGCCTGGGTCACCTGGCGCACCAGCGCCTGGGCCTGGGGCAGCAGCGCTGCGCCCGCGGCGGTCAGGCTCAGGCGCCGCGTGGTGCGGTGCAGCAGCTTGACCGAATGGCTGCTCTCCAGCTGGCTGATGCGCTTGGACAACTGCCCCTTGCTCCAGCCCAGCTGCTCCGCGGCCAGGGTAAAACTGCCCGCATCCATCAACACCGCAAAGGCCGCCAGATCGTCCAGCTCGCTCATGGATTGTTTCCGCATGAAAACCAAAGGTTGCCTATTAGCAGGCTTATTCACGCAAAAATCCACCCTAGACTGAAACCTCACCCCACACGCGAGGAACAGCCCCATGAAAATCATTCTGATCGGCGCCGGCGGTACCATCGGTTCGGCCGTGGCCCGTGAACTGGAACAGCGCCACGAGGTGATCCGGGTCGGTCGCAACAGCGGCGACCTGCAGGCCGATATCAGCGACAGTGCCTCGATTCGCCGCCTGTTCGAGCAGACCGGGCGCTTCGATGCCCTGGTGTGCGCCGCCGGCAACGTGGTGTTCGCGCCCCTGGACGAACTGGACGAACAGGGGTTTGCCCTGGGCCTGAACGACAAGCTGATGGGCCAGGTCAACCTGCTGCTGATCGGTCGCGAGTTCATCAATGACGGCGGCTCGTTCACCTTCACCACCGGCGTCACCAGCCACGACCCGATCCGTACCGGCACTTCGGCCAGCCTGGTCAACGGTGCCATCGACGCCTTCGTGCGCGCCGCCGCCATCGAGCTGCCACGCGGGCTGCGGGTCAACGCCATCAGTCCGACCGTGCTGCTCGAGGCCATGCCCGACTATGCCCCCTACTTTCGCGGCTTCAAGCCGGTACCGGCGGCCGACGTGGCGCTGGCCTACGCCAAGAGCGTGGAGGGGCTGCAGACCGGGCAGACCTATCACGTGGGCTAGGGCCTTGTGATTGCGCCCCAGGCTGCGTAACGTGACGGCACTTTTCTGGACCCGATGCTGGAGCCCCCCGATGCGTGCCGCCCCTTCGCTGCTGTTAGCCGCCCTGCTGCCCCTGTTCGCCGGTTGCCAGATGCTGGCAGACAAACCCGAGACGGTGTCCACCGTCGGCATGACTCGCCTGCAGGGCGAGCTGTCCGCCGCTGGCGGCCAGTTGCTGTTCAAGCCGTGCGAGGAGAGCCGCCGCTTCGTGGTCCGCGACACCGGCAACACCGGCCTGCTGCAGGAAGCTTCGGCACTGGCGGCAACCCCCGGCACCCTGTTCGCCGACGTGCGCGGCAAGCTGGCCGGCAGCCAGCAGGCCGGCAACGATGGCCAGCTCGACGTGCAACAGCTGTACCGCGTCGAGCACTCCTCCAGCGCCTGCAGCGACCCGAACTTCAAGCGCCTGATCCTGCGCGCCAGCGGCCATGAGCCAGACTGGAACATCAAGGCCAGCGGCCAGGGCATGGTGCTCGACCGCCCTGGCAAGCCCTCGTTGGCGGTGCCGTACCTGGAAGAACAGATGCCCGACGGGCGCCTGTCACTGAGCACCGAAGCCAATGGCCAGCGCATCGACCTGTGGGTCGCCCCGCAGCGCTGCGTGGACATCGCCACCGGCGCGGTCAGCCACCTGAGCGCCGAACTGCGCATCGACGGCCAGACCCTGCGTGGCTGCGGCTACTACGGCGGCTCGCGCAACGACTGACCGGCCGCACGCGTTTAAGCTGCCTTAAGCGCCTGCGAACAGCTTATACTTGGCGGTTTGTGCAAAGCCGCCGGCCCTTTGATGGCCGGGATACTGGACCCTGTCATGCTACGAATCACTGAACTGAAGTTGCCGCTGGATCACCCGGACGAAGCCCTGCGCGAAGCCATCGTGCAGCGCCTGGGGATCAGCGACGACCAGCTGCTGGACTTCACGCTGTTCAAGCGCAGCTACGATGCGCGCAAGAAGAACACCGAACTGCTGTTCATCTACACCATCGACCTGACAGCCAGCAACGAAGCTGAGCTGCTGCAGAAGTTCGCCGACGATCACAACATCACCCCGGCCCCGGACGTCAGCTACAAGCCGGTCGGCCAGGCGCCGGCCGAGCTTGCCGAACGCCCGATCGTGGTCGGCTTCGGCCCGTGCGGGATCTTCGCCGGCCTGCTGCTGGCACAGATGGGCTTCAAGCCGATCATCCTCGAACGCGGCAAGGAGGTGCGCCAACGCACCAAGGACACCTGGGGCCTGTGGCGCAAGAGCTTGCTCAACCCCGAGTCCAACGTGCAGTTTGGCGAAGGCGGTGCCGGCACCTTCTCCGACGGCAAGCTGTACAGCCAGATCAAGGACCCGAAGCATCACGGCCGCAAGGTGCTGCACGAGTTCGTCAAGGCCGGTGCGCCGGACGAGATCCTGTACGTCAACAAGCCGCACATCGGTACCTTCCGCCTGACCGGCATGGTCGAGAACATGCGCCAGCAGATCGAAGCCATGGGCGGCGAGGTGCGTTTCGAGCAGAAGGTCACCGACCTGATCAGCGAGGGCGAGCAACTGACCGGCGTGGTACTCGAAAGTGGCGAACAGCTGCATTCGCGCCACGTGATCCTGGCCCTGGGGCACAGCGCCCGCGACACCTTCCGCATGCTGCATGCGCGGGGCGTGTTCATGGAAGCCAAGCCGTTCTCCATCGGCTTTCGCATCGAGCACCCGCAGACCCTGATCGACAAGGCCCGCCTGGGCAAGTATGCCGGACACCCGAAACTCGGCGCGGCCGACTACAAGCTGGTGTACCACGCCAAGAACGGACGTTCGGTGTACAGCTTCTGCATGTGTCCGGGCGGCACGGTGGTAGCTGCCACCAGCGAACCGGGCCGCGTGGTCACCAACGGCATGAGCCAGTACTCGCGCAACGAGCGCAATGCCAACTCTGGCATCGTGGTCGGCATCACCCCCGAGCAGGACTACCCGGGCGGCCCGCTGGCCGGCATCGAACTGCAGGAACGCCTGGAGAGCCTGGCCTATGAGCTGGGTGGCAGCAACTACCAGGCACCGGCGCAACTGGTGGGCGACTTTGTCGCCGGCAAGCCATCCACCGCCCTGGGCAGCGTGGAACCCTCGTACAAGCCGGGCGTGAGCCTGGGCGACCTGGCGCTGAGCCTGCCGGCCTTCGCCATCGAGGCGATCCGTGAGGCACTGCCGGCGTTCGACCGGCAGATCAAGGGTTACAACCTGCCCGATGCGGTGTTGACCGGCATCGAGACGCGTACCTCCTCGCCGCTGCGCATCACCCGTGATGCCAGCTTGCAGAGCCTGAACCTGAAGGGACTGTTCCCCGCCGGTGAGGGGGCTGGGTATGCAGGCGGGATTCTGTCGGCGGGCGTGGACGGAATTCGTGTGGCCGAGGCGGTGGCGCGCAACATGCTGGGGCTGGACCTGGAAGCGTGAGGTAGGGCTTGCGGGCCGTTTCGCCGGCAAGATCGGCCCCTGCAGGGGTTGGCCTTGCTGGCGGAAAAGCCGCAATAGCATATAACAAAAAAGAATATAGTTTTTGTTCTAAAGCATATCCCCACAGGGTAGGGTGTTCCTCTTCGAATTTCAGGATGGAGGAGCACCCTTGCCTCTACGCAGCACATTCACGCGTTTCTTCCAGCTCGAATCAGCCAGCGGCCTGCTGCTGATTGCCGCGGCTGCCCTTGCGCTGATCATCAACAACTCCCCCCTCTCCTACCTCTACAACGGCCTGCTCGACGTGCCCGTGGTGGCCCAGGTGGGCGCGCTGCAAATCGCCAAGCCCCTGCTGCTGTGGATCAACGACGGCCTGATGGCACTGTTCTTTCTGCTCATCGGCCTGGAGGTCAAGCGCGAGATCATCGACGGCCACCTGTCCAGGCCCTCGCAGATCGTGCTGCCCGGCGCAGCCGCCATCGGCGGCATGGTGGTTCCGGCACTGATCTACTACTTCCTCAACAAGGACAACCCCGCCGCCGTGGCCGGCTGGGCGATCCCCACCGCCACCGATATCGCCTTCGCCCTCGGCGTGCTGGCCCTGCTCGGCAAGCGTGTACCGGTGTCGCTCAAGCTGTTCCTGATGACCCTGGCGATCATCGACGACCTGGGCGCGATCATCGTCATCGCCCTGTTCTACTCCGGCGCCCTGTCCACCCTGTCGCTGATGCTGGCCGCCGCCTGCCTGGTAGCGCTGGTGGCGATGAACCGGATGGGTGTGGTGAAGCTGGGGCCGTACATGGTGATCGGGTTGATCCTGTGGGTGTGCGTACTCAAGAGCGGCGTGCATGCCACGCTGGCCGGTGTCACCCTGGCGCTGACCATCCCGCTGCGCACTCGCAACGCCGAGCCGTCACCCCTGCTGGCGCTGGAGCACGCCCTTCACCCCTGGGTGGCGTTCGGTATCCTGCCTCTGTTCGCCTTCGCCAATGCCGGCGTGTCGCTGGCTGGCGTCACCGCCGAGAGCTTTACCCACCATGTGCCGATGGGCATCGCGGTCGGCCTGCTGCTGGGCAAGACCGTCGGGGTGTTCGGCCTGACCTGGCTGGCGATCAAGCTGGGCCTGGCCGCCCTGCCCAGTGGCGCCAACTGGGGCCAGGTGCTGGGGGTGGCGATCCTGTGCGGCATCGGCTTCACCATGAGCCTGTTCGTCGGCTCGCTGGCCTTCGTGCCGGGCAGCAGCGAGTACGCCGGCATGGACCGCATGGGCATTCTCACCGGTTCCATCCTGGCAGCGGTGATCGGCTACGCGGTAACCGCCATGGCCAGCCGCAAGGCCGTCGGCAGTTGATGCCGAACCGGCAATGAAAAACCCCGACCGGCGGTGCCGAGTCGGGGTTTTGTTTGCACGCCCTCATAGCCAGAGGGCTGCAGGACAAGGTTCAGTGAGAAACCCGGCTGGTGCCATCCACGGTCATGATGCGAACGCGCTCGCCCACCCGGAAGATTTCGTTCTGCTGAACCTGCTGGACATAGGCGCGCATGCTGCCATCGTCTTCACGCACGGTGATTTCCACACCCTGGGTGCGGGTCAGGCCTTCCTCGGCTGCAGAACCTGCCAGGCCGCCGGCTACCGCACCGATGACTGCCGCGACGATACTGCCACGACCGCCGCCTACCGCGCTGCCGGCCACGCCACCCACGATGGCACCGGCGCCGCCGCCGATCGGGGTCTTGGTGCCTTCGATCTTGACCGGACGCAGCGACTCGATGGTACCCATGCGCACTTGTTGCACGCGACGGGCTTCATCGCGGGAATAGGAATCGCCGGTCAGGTTGGAGGTACAGCCGCCAAGCAGCAGCGACATCGTGGTGAACGACGCCACCAACAAAACTGATTTACGCATAGGATCATCTCCAGAAGACAGGTAGTCATTAGACTCCGCGCGTTGACCACTGTCACGACACACGGTGTATAAAATTGCTTCCATTCAGCGTC
This sequence comes from Pseudomonas sp. UBA7500, assembly GCF_002478435.1. Taxonomy (NCBI): domain Bacteria; kingdom Pseudomonadati; phylum Pseudomonadota; class Gammaproteobacteria; order Pseudomonadales; family Pseudomonadaceae; genus Pseudomonas; species Pseudomonas sp. UBA7500. Next base: position 146,106 of record NZ_DLNW01000027.1, read on the forward strand.
GGTACAGGCACTTGATCCCCGCCATGACCCCAACACTCAACAGGCAAGGATAGACATGGATTACTTCATCATCGCCGTAACCACCCTGGCGGGTCTGTATTTTCACGGGTGGCTGTATGTACGCATCAAGCGCTGGATGGACCGCGACCTGGCCCTGTCGCTGGCCGGGGACGACGAGCACAAACGCGTCTTCATGCTACAACGTCTGGACAGCGCCAGGGCGCAAAAGGTCAAACGCAAGGAATTGGCGGCCTGGCTGGAACGCGCGGCCGCCGAATACCGCGCCGGTTAAGGGGCCAGGCGCTCGCGCAGCCACAGGCCCTGTTTGAGCCGGTAGTTGAGACGATCATGCAGGCGGCTCGGGCGGCCCTGCCAGAACTCGATGCGTTCCGGCAGCAGGCGGTAGCCACCCCAGTGCTCGGGGCAGTGCGGCTGGGTATCGCTGAAGCGCTGCTCGGTGGCCTTGACCAGATCCTGCAGCTCTTCACGGTTGGCGATCACCCGGCTCTGCGGCGATGCCCAGGCGCCCAGGCGGCTACCCAGCGGGCGTACCTGGTAATACGCATCGGATTCCTGCGCCGTGACCTTCACCACCTTGCCTTCGATGCGCACCTGGCGTTCCAGGGTGGGCCAGAAGAAGGTCATGGCGGCGAACGGGTTGGCGCGCAGGTGATGGCCCTTGGCACTTTCGTAGTTGGTGAAGAAGGTGAAGCCCTGCTCATCCAGCCCCTTGAGCAGCAGGATACGGCAATGCGGACGCCCCTCGCCGTCCACCGTTGCCAACGTCATGGCGTTGGCTTCGACGGGCGGCTGCTCGGTCTTGACGGCATCCTCGAACCATTGGTGAAACAACGCGAACGGCTCTGCCGGCGCCTGGGTTTCGGTCAGGCCGTCGCGAGTGTAGTCGCGGCGCATATCGGCCAGGGTCTGGGTCATGCTGCGTTTCCTTGACGATCAGTTGGTCTTCGCAGGGCTGGTGCTGCTGGCAACGACTTTCTTCGCGGCCGGGGCGGCTTTCTTGGCGGCCGGCTTGGCAGCGGCTGCAGCCGGCTTCTTCTTGGCCACCGGCTTGGCGGCCGGGGCTTTTTTCGCAGTGGCTTTCGCCGCTGGTTTGGTGGCGGGCTTGGCAGCGGCCTTGACCGGTGCCTTGACGTCCTGCACGGCAACCAGTTCGGCCGGGCTAGGGGTCGGCTGTTGGTACTTGGCCACCAGCGCCAGCATGGTGTTCTGTGGCGTCAACAGCAGCTCGACGCGGCGGTTCAGGGCTCGGCCCTGCACACTGTCGTTGGCGGCGCGCGGCGCCACCGACCCCATGCCACGCAGCATCAGGCGATCACGCTGCAGGCCGCTGAGGCGGAAAATCGCCGATACCGACTGGGCGCGCTCCTGGCTCAGCTTCTGGTTGGCAGCAGCTGCGCCGCTGCTGTCGGCATGGCCGAGTACCAGCACGGCGGTCTTGGAGTCGGTCTCGATCACCTTGGCCACGCGCGTGATCGGGCCGAGGGTGGCCGGCAACAGCATGGCGGGGCGGTCAGGGTTATACGAAGAGTCGACCGGTACGGTCACCACCAGCACGTCTTCGCGGCGCTCGAGCTCGAACTTGCTGTCCTTGATCGCTTCGCGCAGCTTGGGCTCGTAGTCGTCGAGCCAGGCCTGGGTGGCCTTGACGTCGATCTTGGGTACCGCCTGGGCCTGGCTCTGGGCCTTGTCGCTGTTTCCGAACGGCCACCACCAGCGGCTGCTGCTTTCAGACTTGGCATCAGCCTGGGCGACCTTCTCGGTGACCACATCCTTCACGTCCTTTTCGGCCACCTTGTCGGAGCCGAAGGGCCACCAACCATGGCCGCCATCGGCCGAGCCGTTCTGAGGGTGCTGTGCGCAACCGGTCACGGCCAGGCACAGGGCGAGAGCTAAGGTTTTATGTGAAGACATCAGCGATACACCATGAAAATGAAAGAAATTTGACCCGACAGCGCAGGCTGTTGGAATCCAGAATAGACAATGGGTTCCGGTTGCAGGGACTTACCCGATCAAAGGCAGCCGGCCAGCACCCGAACCAGTTTCTGTGCCCGCGGGTCCATCAGGACATACGGGCCCAGGGTATTGGTGACAAAGCCAAAGGCCACGTCGTGCTCCGGATCGGCAAAACCGACCGAGCCGCCGGCCCCCGGGTGCCCGAAAGCCTTGGCGCCCAGCCCGAACGTGGCGTTGGGCACCTGTGGCTGATCAAGCATGCAGCCCAGGCCGAAGCGGGTCTGGGTCAGCAGGGTCATGTCCTGGCCCAGGCTGTGTTCGCGGGTCAGTTCGTCGAGCAGTTCCGATTCCAGCAGGCTGCCGTCAAGCAGCCCGGCATAGAACCCGGCCAGGCTGCGTGCGTTGCCGTGGCCGTTGGCCGCCGGTTGCTGCATGCGTCGCCACTCAGGCTTGTTGGTACTGGTCAGGATGGCTGGCGGGTTGGTGAAGGCGCGGGTGGACAACGCCTCGGGCTCACGCATCGTCACCTGCAGCAGCCGCTTGGCTGCCTCGTCACCCGGGTTGCCTTTGCCCCGGGCGATGTGCGCGACACGGTAGAACTCTTCATCGTCCAGTCCCACATGGAAATCCAGCCCCAGGGGCCTGGCGGTGCGCGCCACGATCGACTCGCCCGGGCCGCGGCCGTCGGCGCGGCGAATCAGCTCGCCCAGCAGCCAGCCGTAGGTGATCGCGGCGTAGCCGTGGGCGGTGCCGGGGGTCCACCAGGGGGATTCGGCGGCCAGGGTGTCGACCATGGTCTGCCAGTCGTACAGGGCTTCGGCGGGCAGCAACTGGCGGATCGCCGGCAGGCCGGCCTGGTGGCACAGCAGTTGGCGCAGGGTTACCGAGCTCTTGCCGGCCTGGGCAAATTCTGGCCAGTAGCGAGCGACCGGTGCATCCAGCGCCAGCTTGCCTTCGGCCACCAGTTGCAGGGCGGTGACGGCGGTGAAGGTTTTTGTGCAGGAGAACAGGTTGGCGATGGTATCGCTGTGCCAGACTTGCTGGCCGTCCTTGTCGGCGGTGCCGGCCCACAGGTCGAGGACCGTTTCGCCACCGACCTGGATGCACAGTGCGGCGCCGCGTTCCTGGGGATCATCGAAAAGTGCTGCGAAGGCTTCGCGTACCGCCTCGAACTGGAGTTCGTAATGACCTTGAATCTGCACCCGTAATTACCCCGCCGTACTGCACCACAAAATGGCTGGCATTGTTCCAGCACTGGAGGTTTTTGGGAACACCGCAAAGCCAGGCGGTCCCCTTGCGCTCTCAGGCGCTTACCGTGCCGGCATCACCAGCGGCTTGTTCAGTTGCTCCACCACCTCAAGATTGCTCTTGCGCACACTCTCCACAAACCCCTGAAACGGCACGTCGGTAATCCCCACCAAGCCGAAATGCCCATTCTCGCCATCGAGCAAACGCCCGCTGGCCGGCTGATCCAGGTACTGGAACCAGTGCACCCCCACAATCGAAGGCTCCTTCAAGGCCGCCTTGACGAAGTTCGCATAGGCCGGCCCACGGTCCTCCTCACGCGCCACTTCCATCGGCCCCGGCCCGAACGGCCCACGATCACGCGAGCCAAACTGGAACTCCGACACCAGCACCGGCTTGTCCAGCGCATTGAGCTGGGCAAAGTCGTAGCCATCCTGCGGCGTGGGTGCATACACATTGAAGCTCACCACATCACAGTACTTGGCACACGCCGCCACCGCTTCAGGCGTACTGACCGCAAACCGCCCACCCAGCAGCAGGTGATTGGGCGCATGCCATTTCAGCGAGTCGGAGATGGTCTTGAAGTAGGTCTCGGCAAACACCCGCTGGAAATACTTGAAGTCGGCCTCGATTTCCGGGTGCGCGGGGTCGGGCAGCGGCGGCTCGAAACCCGGGTCCTCCATCAGTTCCCACGCCGTCAGTTCGATGCCCCACGCCTTGGACAGGCCTTCCTGGTTGCGGTACTTGTCGCGCAGCTGCTTGAGAAAGGCACGCTTGGCCGGCGAGTCGGTGGTCAGGCGCAAGGTGCCATAGGCCAGCGCATAACGCTGCTTCGGTTCATTACCCGGCACCGCCCAGGCCAGCTCGTTGTCGGCAAAATAGCCAATCAGCCACGGATCGTCGCGATGGTCGCGCGCGGCAATCGCCACAGCACGTTCGGTGGCCATGGCAAAGCGCGGGTCGAACGGGTCGGGCATCGCACCCCACCAGTCCACCCCCGTGCTGATGCTGGTGTAGTCGCCGCCGATGGACAACGGCAGGGTGTAGGCCAGGCGTTGGCTCTGCAGGCCGTTGTCGCTCCAGTTGCCCAGGGTGTTGAAACCCCAGGCCTGCAGGCGATCCAGGCTCTGGCCCTGCCAGCGCGCCTGGTCGAACGTCGGCGTGGCGTGGCCACGGCCCAGGTTGGCGGCGTAGAAGTCGAACCAGCGCCCCTTGCCGAAACCGCGCCCCTGGGAAGAACCGTTGCCGTCCAGGTTGTCGCCCTGGCCGTAGTACTGCGCCAGCGGGGTCTGCGCCTCGGGCAAGGCGGTGAACATCGACTCGCGCCCTTCCACGTAGGTGCGACCGCCATCGGCCGCCACGGCATTGACCCCCAGCGAGTAGAACGGATGCCCCAGCGGCGTGACCAGAAACCAGCGACCCTCACGCTTTTCGGTGCGAAAGAACCCCTTGGCCTCGAATGCCTCAGCGCCAAGCAGGCCGCCGAACGTGTCCAGCTTGAGCTTGCTGCGCTCGTCCAGCCAGCCCTTGAGCTGCTGCTGCTCGCGCTGGGCAGCCGCCTTGAGCTGGTCGTCACTGCTGATCTTTTCGGGCCAGCGACCACGGGTGGACTGCCCATAACCGTCGATGAGGCCGGCATAGGCGGCCTTTTGCAGCACGTCGTCGTCCTGCACGCCAAAGCGCTCGATCAGCAGGCTCTGCGCCACCTTGGGCCTGGGCATCGACAGCGTGACCGATACCACCTGCTTGAGGTCGGCCTTGCCCTCGCTGCTGGTCAGCAGCACCCGCTGGCCCTGATGACGGAACGGCATCGGCGGGCCGACGCGCATGCCCTGGGTGAGCGGCGAGCTGGCGGTCAGCGGTACCATCACGGTCTGTGCCGGGCCGGCCGGCAGGTCGATGCGGCTGGTGAGGGTGCTGCCGTCGCTGCTGAGCACCGTCACGTCGACGCTCAGCGCCCAGTCCATGGCGCTCTGCATGCGCAAGGTCAGCGCGGTAGCGCCCGTCCAGTCCCACACCCCGGTCTGCGGGCTAAGGCGCAGGCTCGGGCGCTCCACGGGGTTGAACACCACGCGCCGCAGTACCTCGCCCTCGGCTGTCTGCTCCGCGTTGTACTGCGGCAGGCTGGCATCTTCGGTCACCACATTGACCACCGCGGCCGGGCGAACGAAGTTGAACAGCGTCTGTTGCCCGGCCAGCAGCGGCGAGCTGAACAACAGTGCAATCACGGCAGGCAGGGTACGGCGCAACATAGGGCTGGAGTTCTCCTTGATGGCCCTTGCGGGCCTTGATCTGTGCAATAGACAACGGGGCACTGCAAAGCGCTGTGCCGCTCAGGAAATTTCCCGGCGAAACGGCGGCAGCGCATTGAGGATAGCCTTGCCGTAGCGCTGGGTGACCACGCGCCGGTCAAGCAGGGTGATGGTGCCGCGGTCCTGTTCGGTACGCAGCAGGCGCCCGCAGGCCTGGATCAGGCGCAGCGAGGCATCCGGCACGGCGATCTCCATGAACGGGTTGCCGCCACGGGCCTCGATCCACTCGGCCAGGGCCGCCTCGACCGGGTCGTCCGGCACCGCGAAGGGAATCTTGGCGATGACCACGTGCTCGCAATACGCACCCGGCAGGTCGACCCCTTCGGCAAAGCTGGCCAGGCCGAACAGCACGCTGGAGTCCCCGCCGTCGACGCGCGCCTTGTGCTTGTTGAGGGTTTCCTGCTTGGACAGGTTGCCCTGGATGAACACCTGCTTGCGCCAGTCGCGGTCCAGGCCGTCGAACACGTCCTGCATCTGCTTGCGCGACGAGAACAGCACCAGCGAGCCACGCGAGCCTTCCACCAGCTCGGGCAGGTCACGGATGATCGCGGCGGTATGCGCCGGAGCATCGCGCGGGTCGGCGCGCAGGTCCGGCACGCGCAGCACGCCCGCATCCACGTGGTGGAACGGGCTGGGCACCACCGCCGTGACGGCCAGCTTGGGCAGCCCGGCGCGCATGCGAAAGCGATCGAACTTGCCCAGCGCGGTCAGGGTGGCCGAGGTCACCAGGGCGCCATGGGCGACGTTCCACAGGTTGCGGCGCAGCATCTCGGCCGCCAGGATCGGGCTGGCGTTGACCTCGATATCGAACAGCGCACCGCTTTCGGCCAGGGTCAGCCAGCGCGCCATCGGCGGGCTGTCTTCCGGGTCTTCGGCGGTAAAGGCGGTCCACAGCTCCCAGTTGCCCTGGGCACGGGTCTGCAGGCTGCCGAACAACGGGTACCACTCCTCGGCCTGGTGGCTGGGGATGCCGATGCTGACTTCGGCGTCCATGCCTTCCTTGAGCAGGTCGGTGAGTCGGGTGAACAGGTCGGTCAGGCGCGAAAAGCCCTTTTTCAGTTCGATGCCCATCTCGCGCATGTGCTCGGGCACCACGCCGCCGACGAAGCGATAGCGCGGGCGTTCGCGGCCTTCCATGTCTTCGCCCGGGCGAAACTCCGCCACCTGCTCGCAGGCGCTGAACATGAACTGCTGCTGGGCCTTGATCTCGCGGGCCAGTTCCGGCACCTGCTCGATGTACTTGCCCAGGTCGCCCGGCAGCGGGTTCTGCGCCAGCAGCTTGGCCAGGTTCTTGGCGGTCTGCTCGAGCCAGTCGGCGGTCGAGCGCAGGCGGGTGTAATGGGCGAAATGGCCGATGGCCTTGTCGGGCAGGTGATGGCCTTCGTCGAACACGTAGATGGTGTCGCGCGGGTCGGGCAGCACAGCGCCGCCGCCCAGGGCCAGGTCGGCCAGCACCATGTCGTGGTTGGTGACGATCACGTCGACCTTGCCCATGCCCTCGCGGGCCTTGTAGAAGGTGCACTGCCCGAAGTTGGGGCAGTGGCGGCCGGTGCACTGGCTGTGGTCGGTGGTCAGGCGCGACCAGTCCTGGTCTTCCAGGGCCTGTGGCCAGCTGTCGCGGTCGCCGTCCCATTTGTTGCCGGCCAGCTTCTCGATCATGCTGGTGAACAGCTTCTGACTGGCCTCGTCCACCTCGATGCGAAAGCCCTCCTCCTCGAACAGCTGCGCGGTGGCGGTCTGGGCGTGGCCTTCCTGCAGCAGCAGGTCGAGCTTGGACAGGCACAGGTAGCGACCACGCCCCTTGGCCAGGGCGAAGCTGAAGTTCAGGCCGCTGTTGCGCATCAGGTCCGGCAGGTCCTTGAACACGATCTGTTCCTGCAGGGCCACGGTGGCGGTGGCGATCACCAGGCGCTTGCCAGCAGCCTTGGCCGCGGGAATCGAGGCCAGGCTGTAGGCCACCGTCTTGCCGGTACCGGTGCCGGCCTCGACCGCGACCACGGCGGGCTCGCCGCTGCGGCGGCCTTCGTCGTCCACGGCGATGTCGCCCAGCACCTTGGCCACTTCGGCGATCATCAGACGCTGGCCGTAGCGGGGCTTGAGGCTCTTGGCTTCGAGAAAACGCGAATAGGCGCCCTGAATCTGGGATTTGAGTTCGTTGCTGATCATGGTGTCGGGGCGCCCGGAGGGCTGGATAAATTTTCAGTGTTTCGAATGGGTCGCTATCATACCCCGCTATTGCCCCTTGCGCCGAATGGAGTTCCCGATGACCGCCTTTGCCATCCCCTACAGCCTGCATTTGCTGGCCGCCCTGATCTGGGTGGGCGGCATGTTCTTCGCCTGGCTGATCCTGCGCCCGGCCATGGTGGCCGCGCTTGACGGCCCTTCACGGCTGACGCTGTGGGTAGAAGTGTTTCAACGTTTTTTCGTGTGGGTCTGGGTGGCGGTCGCGGTGCTGGCGATCACCGGCGTGGGCATGATGCACATGCGCTTCTCGGGGTTCGAGACTGCGCCACGTTATGTGCAGGTGATGATTGGCGCAGGGATTGCGATGTTTGCGCTGTTTCTGAGAATCCAGGCGCTGCTGCTGCCAGAGTTGCGCAAGGCAGTGAAGGCGCAGGACTGGCCCGCCGGGGCCGCAGTGCTCGGGCGCATTCGGCGCCTGGTGGGGATCAACCTGCTGCTGGGTATTGCGGTGGTGCTGGTGGCGTCGAGCCGGCTGCTGGTGTGAGGTGATCGCTTCGCCAGCAAGGCGGGCTCCTGCAAAGGCCACGTTTGCCTGTAGGAGCCGACCTGGCCGGCGAAGCGGCCCTGAAGATCAGAGGCGCTGAAGAATCAGCTCCCCGTCAGCCCCGGCCGCCCCCGGTTGCCCGGGCTGCCCGGGTCTTCCCGTCGCCCCTGCATCGGTGCGGTACACCAGGCAACCCTTGCTGGCCCCGCCTGCGCCCGGCTTGCCCGGCGCACCTGCCAGCCCCGGCGCACCGCCGTCGAGCCTGACCTTGATCTGCTCGGCCGGGAAGCTGGCCGGCAGTGCCAGGCGCACCCGGCCTCCGGGCGCCCCGTCATGGCCATCGCCACCGTTGTCGCCATTGGCGCCACGGCTGGCCTGGCCCCAGGTGCAACCACCCGCCTTGCCGTTGCCGCCATCGAGCCCCACATACCCCGGTGCCCCCGCGCCGCCACGGGCGTCGATGGCCAGTTCTGAAGCCTCCAGCGCCTGAATGCGCAAGCTCAGGTCACGTCCGGGCCTGGCGACCCGCTCATAGGTACCCGGCGCACCGTGGGCAGCAATCTCACTGCCCTGGCCCAATTGCGCCTGGGCCACTTCCATGCTCAGCGCATGCTCGGCCGGCACGATGGCAATGCGCGCCTGGTTGCCCAGGTGCAGCTCATCCACCTTCAATTCCACCAGGCTCGCCGGTAGCACCAGGGTGGCCGAATCCGCCACCTCCAGGCGCTGCAGGTGCACCACGCTGGCCTTGTTCGGCAGGCGCAGCACCGAGTGCGCCGCCACGCTGATTGCATCGGCCAGGGCCAACGGGCTGAACAGTGCTGCCAACAACACGACCTTACGCATGACCAGCCTCCTGGCGCGGGGCCGGTATCGATTGGATATGAAAGATGCCGACCAGCAGAATCTGCAAACGGTCGAACCAGCGATGGCTGCGCTCACGCAACCGTCCGTTGAACATCAGCACCTCGAGCACGTGCAGCACCAGCAGCATGGCCCCCGCGAGGTTGATCAGCTGGTGGAACGGCTTGTCTGCCGGCATCAGCAGATTCACCAGTACCACCCACCAGAACACTACCGTCAGGGCCTTGCCCAGCCCCCACAACGCCTTCATACCCGCGCCCCTTGTTGTTGCGTTTTCTTGTTTGGCGGCCCGCTTACGCGACACAGGCACTGCACGCCACATTACCGGCTGGCACCCTCCGGATGCCAGCCCCGCTGTCGATCAATTGAGGTGCAATTCGACCCGGCGATTCTGCGCGCGGCCCGCATCGGTTTCGTTGTCGGCAATCGGCTCGCGCTCGCCACGCCCCTGGCTGGTGATTTTCTGCGGTGCCAGGCCCTGGCTGATCAGGTACTCGGCCACGCTGCTGGCACGCCGCTCGGACAACGCCTGGTTGTAGGTATCGCTGCCACGGCTGTCGGTGTGTCCGATCACCTTGATGCTGGCCACGCTCGGGTCATTGAGCTTGCCGGTCAGGGTACGCAACTGCTGCTGGGCGGCCGGGGTGAGTTCGGCCGAGTCGTAGGCGAACATCACGCTGCCCTGGTCGTTGAGGGTGATCACCTCGGGCTCAGGCGCCGGGGCCTTCTCGCTCGGCGGGTATTGGGGCAACGGGCAACCGTTGTGGCTCACCGGGGTGTTGGGCGGGGTATCGGGGCACCGGTCGCGGCGGTCGAACACGCCATCGCCGTCTTCGTCACCGTCCTGGGCAAAGCAGATCAGGCCACCGGCGATGGCACCCAGCGCCGCGCCGCCACCGGCCCAGGCAGAGCTTTCGATGGCGCCCAGGCCGCCACCCACGGCGCCGCCCAGCAGGCTGCATAGGGGCCAGGTTCTTTGGTTCAACGGGGCGCTGCCATCGCTGTGGGTGGCGCAACCGGACAGCAGGCTGGCGACCACGAGCACGGGCAGCGCAGCCTTGGTGATTACATTCATGGGGAATGCTCCTGTGTCACCGGCCAGTACCGGTCACACAGGAGTAAAGACGCGCCCGCGACACTTCACAAGCCGCGGGGCGCAAGGGCTTCAGCGATCGATGCGAATTTCCACGCGGCGGTTCATCGCGCGTCCGTCGGCGGTGTTGTTGTCTGCCACCGGCTGGGTTTCACCGGCGCCCTGCACCGAAACGAAACTGCTGCGCGCAATGCCGCTCTCGACCAGGTAGTCGGTCACCGAATGGGCGCGGCGCTCCGAGAGTTTCTGGTTGTAGGCATCGCTGCCGCGGCTGTCGGTGTGCCCGGTGACGCTCAGGCGTGCGCTCGGGGCTTCGGCCTTGAGGCGCGTGGCGATCTTGTCCAGGCGCAGTTTGTCGGCCGTGGTGAGCCTGGCCGAGTCGAACTCGAACAGCACATCGCGGATCACGATGACCTCTTCCTTGACCACCACGACTTCCTCGACCACCGCGACCGGCTCCGGCGGGCAGCCGTTGGCATCGACCTGAACGCCACGCGGGGTGCCCGGGCACTTGTCGCGGCTGTCCGGTACGCCATCACCGTCTTCGTCGCCGTCGCCATGGGCCCAGCAGTAACCGGCCGCCAGACCGCCGCCGAGCAGCGCGCCCCAGCCGGCCCAGCTGGAGCTTTCGATGGCGCCCAGGGCGGCACCGCCAACGCCCCCGACGGCGGCACACTTCGGCCAGTCGGTTTTTTGCAAACCTGCACAACCAGTCAATACGCTGGTTAGCAGAACCAGAGGCAATGCTGTGCGAACTATGCTCATTTTGTCGCGTCTCCTAGGGGGAATCGGTGCAAAACCGATGCTCTGGGAGTAAAGACCGGTGATTCCATCTGCGCCAGCAATAAGCCATGGCGCTTTGCGCGTGCCTCTATGCCTTGCGTCGCGGGCCGGCTAGTCTTGACGCATTAACGAGGAGCTTCGATGACTGACCGTTTTTCTTCGCGCACGCCCCAGCAGGCCCTCGCCGCCCTGCTGGAGCACCATGCCCCGCAACGCCTGTTGCTGGTGGGCACGTCGTTTCCGGCACTGGAGGCCTTCGCCGCCGCGCACCCGCAGGCGCAGATCGCCGTGGCCCGCCCCGGCGCGCTGCCGGCCGAGCTTGCCGCGCAGCGTTTCGACCTGGCGGTGCTGGTGGACTGCCTGGAACACCTGAGCAACCAGCAGGGCCTGCAACTGCTCGGCGGCATTCGCAACCTCAACGCCAGCCGCGTGGCGGTGCTGGTCGACCTTGCGGCCAGCGGCTGGCGCGACACCGACTTCTACGCACTGGCGCTGCAGGACAGCGAGCGTTTTCAACGTGACGAGCAGGTATTGAACCTGTTCACCTATGATCTACGTGACTACAAACAGGTACCCGACTGGCTCAACGCCAAGTTCTGGGCCAACCCGCAAAATTTTGGAAAGTACTGGTGGTGATGCAATGAGTGTCTCGGTTTGCCCGTGCGGCAGCGGTAACCTGCTCGATGCCTGCTGCGGGCATTATCATGCCGGCCACCCGGCGCCCGATGCACAGACGCTGATGCGCTCGCGCTACAGCGCCTATGTGCTGGGGCTGGTGGATTACCTGATCAAGACCACCCTGCCGGTGCAGCAGGCCGGGCTGGATCGCGCCGGCATTGCCGCCTGGAGCGCGCAAAGCACCTGGCTGGGCCTGGAGGTCGAGAGCGCCGAGGTGTTCGGCGGCCAGCCCGATCACGCGTTCGTCACCTTCACGGCGCGCTGGCACGACAACGACGGCGAGCACAGCCACCGCGAGCGCTCGGCCTTCGTGCACAACGGCGGGCACTGGTACTTCATCGACCCCACGGTGGGCCTCAAGGCCGGGCGCAACGACGCCTGCCCATGCGCCAGCGGGCAGAAGTTCAAGAAGTGCTGCGCCAGCTACATGAGCCATTAGTCATGACCACCTGCGCCCGTCGGCTGCTCATCGGCCTGCTGCTGATGAATCTGGCGGGCTGCGCCAGCTGGTGGGGCGGCAGCTACCAGGACCCCGGCGTGCACCTGGTGCGGGTCGAGACAGTAAAGGCGCGGCTGATGCAGCAGGAGTTCATCCTGCACTTTCGCATCGACAATCCCAACGACAGCACCCTGCAGGTGCGCAACCTGCATTACGCGGTGTACCTGGCCGACCTGTTGCTGGTCGAAGGCGACCACGGCCAGTGGTTTCGGGTGGACGCGCACAGTCGGCGCACCATCCAGGTACCGGTGCGTACCAACCTGTGGCGCCAGCTCAAGCCCATCGCCAAGCTGCTCAAGCGCCCCGATCAGGCCATCCCCTATCGCCTGGAGGGTGAGCTGAGCACCGGATTATTCTTTGCCCACGACCTGCACTTGTTGCGCAAGGGTGAGATAATTCCCGCCGATCTCATTCCGGAGTAACCCTCGATGACCCAGCAACCCCACGTTCATGGCCCCGACTGCAATCACGATCATGACCATCACGCGCATGATCATGACCACGGCCATGTGCATGGCCCGCACTGCAACCATGCCCCTCAGGAACCTGCGCGCAATGCCCTGAAGGACGTTGGCCGCAACGACCCTTGCCCATGCGGCAACGGCAAGAAGTTCAAGAAGTGCCACGGGGCCTGATGCCTCCCCTGTGGGAGCGGGCCTGACCCGCTCCCACACACGTTGCGCCTCGACATCAAGCACAGTTCCAGCAGACGACCATCAAACGGAGCGTGACCATGATCGACCTGTATTACTGGACCACCCCCAACGGCCACAAGATCACCCTGTTTCTCGAAGAGACCGGCCTGCCCTACACCCTTCACCCGATCAACATCGGCAAGGGCGAGCAATTTGCCGAAGACTTTCTGAAAATCGCCCCCAACAACCGCATCCCGGCCATCGTCGACCACGACACCGCCGACGGCCAGCCGCTGTCGCTGTTCGAGTCCGGGGCCATCCTGCTCTACCTTGCCGAAAAAACCGGGCAGTTCATCCCCAAGGAGCTGCGCGGCCGCCAGGAGGCCCTGCAATGGCTGTTCTGGCAAATGGGCGGCCTGGGCCCGATGGCCGGGCAGAACCACCACTTCAACCGCTTCGCCCCCGAGAAGATCCCCTACGCCATCAAGCGCTACGTGGACGAAACCGCGCGCCTGTACGGGGTACTGAACAAGCGCCTGGCCGACCGACCATTCGTCGCCGGCAACGACTACAGCATCGCCGACATGGCGATCTACCCGTGGATCGTTTCGCACACCTGGCAGCAGCAGAACCTGGACGACTTCCCGGCCCTCAAAGGCTGGTTCCAGCGCATCCAGGCACGCCCCGCCACACAGCGCGCCTACGCCCTGGTCGAGCAGATCAACCCGCCGCCAGCCTGAACCACGACAAGGCCGCGCGGTACTTTGAAAATAAAGCCCGCGCCCCCGCTTGCATGGCGTGATCGCGCTCACTAACGTAGCGCCTTTTAGCGCCATCCCCTGCAGGAGCCTTGCCCATGGCCTCGCCAGCCCTTTCCCCCGTTCTACCCCGGTTCGGCGTCGCCGCGACCCTGCTCGGGCTGCTCAGCCTGGGCGGTTGCCAACTGGGCAACCATCAGGACAGCGTCATCCCCACCAGCGGCGTGCAACCGCTCAAGGGGCTGGCACAGAACGTCTCGGTGCGGCGCAACGCCCTGGGCATGCCGCTGATCGAGAGCAGCAGCTTCCACGATGCGCTGTTCACCCTGGGCTATGTGCACGCGGGCGATCGCATCGGGCAGATGGTCGGCATGCGTCTGCTGGCCCAGGGGCGCCTGGCCGAGATGGCCGGCCCGGATGCGCTGGAGGTCGACCGCTTCATGCGCGCGGTCAACCTGAAAAAGAACGCCAGCGACCTCTACGCCGACGCCTCGCCGCGCCTCAAGCGCTTCTTCGAGGTGTACGCACGCGGGGTCAACGCCTACCTGTTCCGCTACCGCGACCGCCTGCCGGCCCCGTTGGCCCAGAGCGGCTACCGCCCCGAGTACTGGAAGCCTGAAGATTCGGCGCTGATCTTCAGCCTGTACAGCTTCAGCCAGTCGGTGAACCTGCAGGAAGAAATCGCCGCACTGACCCTGGCGCAGAAAGTCGGTGCCGACACACTGCCGTGGCTGCTGCCCAGCTACCCGGACGAACCGCTGGCCATGGCCGAAGCCGACAAGCTCAAGGGTTTGAACCCGGGCAGCCTGCTGCCGGGCCTGGCCACACTGAACAAGGTCAGCGAGCAACTGGCCGCGCTCAACCTGCTGGGCACCCCGGCGTCGAGCAACTGGGCCATCGCCCCGCAGCGCAGCCGCAGCGGCCGCAGCCTGCTGGCCAGCGACAGCCAGGGCGCCTGGGCCTTGAGCCCGGTGCAGGTTCGCACCACCAAATACCAGGCCGCCGGCTTCAGCCTGGCCGGCCTGCCGTTCGTGCTGTCCGGCTTCAACGGCAAGCTGGCCTGGAGCAGCAGCGCGGCAATGGGCGACAACCAGGACCTGTACCTGGAAAAACTCAAGCGCGAAGGCAACCGCGTGCTCTATGAAGCCGACGGCCGCTGGCAGCCGGTGCAGGCGCGCAACGAGACCTACTTCGTCAAGGGCCAGCGCCCGCAACGCGAAACCCTGTACGAAACCCGCCACGGCGCCCTGCTGACCGGCACCCAGGGCAGCCTCGGCCTGGCTCTGAAGATGCCCGAACTCAAGGGCGACAAGAGCCTCGATGCGTTCTTCGACCTGTCGCGGGCACAGAGCGTCGAACGTGCCTTCGACGCCAGCCGCGAAATCGGCGCCGCCGCGCTGAACCTGGTGTTCGCCGACGCCGCCAACGTGGGCTGGCAGGTTACCGGCCGCTACCCCAACCGCCGCGAAGGCCAGGGCCTGCTGCCCTCCCCAGGTGCCGACGGGCGCTATGACTGGGATGGCTACGCCGACGCCATGCTCCACCCCTACGATCAGGACCCGCCGCAAGGCTGGCTGGGCAATGCCAACCAGCGCAGCATTCCCAAGGGCTATGGCCTGCAACTGTCCAACAGCTGGTACTACCCCGAGCGTGCCGAACGCCTGGCGCAGCTGGCCGGCAACGGCAAGCACGACAGCCGCAGCCTGATCGCCATGCAGTACGACCAGACCACCCTGTTCGCCGCCAAGCTCAAGGCCATGTTCGAAGCACCCGGCATGGCCCAGCCGCTCAAGCAGGCCATCGACGCCCTGCCCGCCGAGCAGAAGGCCCGCGCCCGCGAGGCCTACACCCGGCTGATGGCGTTCGACGGGCGCCTGAGCCCGCAATCGGCGGATGCCGCGGTGTACGAGCTGTTCCTGCAGCAAAGCGCCCGGCAGATCTTCCTCGATGAGCTGGGGCCCGAAACCAGCCCGAGCTGGCAGGCCTTCGTCGCCAATGCGCGGCTGTCGTACTCGGCCCAGGCCGATCACCTGCTGGGCCGCGACGACAGCCCGTTCTGGGACGACCGCAACAGCCCGGGCAAGCAGGACAAGCCGACGATCCTGGCCCGGAGCCTGGCCGCGGCCATCAGCGCCGGCGAAGCGCAGATGGGCACCGACCGCCGGGCCTGGCAATGGGGCAAGCTGCACCAGTACCACTGGCCCGTCAGCGCACCCTATGGCCTGGGCGACACGCTCAAGCGCGGCCCGCTGGCCACCGGCGGCGACCACACCACACTCAACGCCTCGGCCTATGCCTGGGGCCAGGACTTCGATGCCCGCCTGATGCCGTCGATGCGCATGGTGGTCGACTTCGGCCTGGCCGAGCCGCTGCAGGGGGTGAGCAGCAGCGGGCAGTCGGGCAACCCGGCCAGCGCGCATTTCGCCGACGGGCTGGATGCCTGGTTCAAGGGCAGCTACGTGACCTTCCCGATGCAGCCGCAGAACTTCGAACGCGCCTACGGCAGCAAGCGCCTGACCCTGGTGCCCGGCAAGTAAACCCTTCGGCTCGCCGTCGCCCTGGCGGCGAGCCCCTTTCTCACCCCGCGCTGATCCATATCAAAGTGCCACCCTCGTCCATCGGCTATAACCGGGTTTGTCTGATGACCCTATAAAAACGATTGCGGATACGTGCCTACAGGACCACCTGCGGCCGCATCCAAAGGACGATTGCGATGGCTTCTCTTGTATCGCGTCTGGCCATGCTTGGCTCGACGCTGCTGTTTGCGTACCCCGCCTCTGCCAGTGAGCCGCCCCCGGCAACGGCAGCCGAACGCGGCGCCTACATTGCCCGTCTGGGCGACTGCGTGGCCTGCCACACTGCCAAGGGCGGCGAGTTGATGGCCGGCGGCCTCGAACTGACCACGCCGATGGGCACCATCTACTCCAGCAACATCACCCCCGACAAGGTCACCGGCATCGGCCGCTACACCTTCGAGCAGTTCGACCGCGCCATGCGCGAAGGGGTGAACGCGGCCGGCACCAACCTGTACCCGGCCATGCCCTACCCCTCCTACGCGAAAATGACCGAAGGCGACATGCGCGACCTGTACGCCTACCTGATGGAGGACGTGAAGCCGGTCAACCAGCCCAACCTGGAAGCGGACATGAAGTTTCCGTTCAGCCAGCGCTGGGGCCTGTCGCTGTGGAACCTGGTGTTTCTCGACAAGCAGCCCTTCGTGGCCGACCCGGCCCGCAGCGACGAGCTCAACCGCGGCGCCTACCTGGTACAGGGCCTGGGCCACTGCGGCGCCTGCCATACCCCGCGCGGCGTGGCCTTCCAGGAAAAGGCCATGGACGACGCCGGCAGCGGCGGCCAGCACTTCCTGGCAGGCGAGACCGTGGAGCACTGGCGCGCCCTGAGCCTGCGCAACCTGTGGACGGTGGAAGACACCGTGCAGTTGCTCAAGACCGGACAGAACCGCTTTGCCACGGTGTCGGGCAACATGGCCGAGGTGATCTCCCACAGTACCCAGCACTTCACCGACGCCGACCTCACCGCCATCGCGCGCTACCTCAAGTCGTTGCCGCCGGGCAAGGACGACCTGCCGATGCCGATGGTGGAACGAACTCCTGCCCCAGCGCCGGACAACCTGTTCACCAGCCGCGGCGGGCTGGGCTACACGCAGTTCTGCAGCGACTGCCACCGCCCGGACGGCGCCGGCGTGGCGGGCATGTTCCCGCCACTGGCGCACAACCCCAGCGTGGCCTCGGCCAACCCGACCTCGCTGCTGCACATCACGCTGACCGGCTGGCAGACCGCCGAAACCGTCGCCCACCCGCGGGTGTACACCATGCCCGGGTTCTCGCGCCTGACCGACACCGAGATCGCCGAGATCCTCACGTTCGTGCGCAGCAGCTGGGGCAACGACGGCTCGGCGATCAGCGCAGCGCAGGTGGCCAAGTTGCGCCAGCAGCTCAAGCCCCAGGATCGCGACGCCTCGACCTTCGAGACCCCGCGCCTGGCCGACCTGCTGGCGGCCAGCAATGCCGATCAGGTGGTGCGCGGCATGCGCCTGCACCTGCAGACCCGTGACCTGCTGCCCGACAACGTCGGCAACGCGCTCAACTGCACCAGTTGCCACCTGAACGCCGGCACCGTGGCCGACGGTTCGCCGTTCGTCGGGGTATCGGCCTTCTTCCCCGGCTATGCGCCACGGGCGGGCAAGGTGATCACCCTGGAGGAGCGCATCAACGGCTGCTTCCGGCGCTCGATGAGCGGCTCGCCGCTGCCACCGCAAGGGGCCGACATGCAGGCGATGGTGGCGTACTTCGAGTGGATGAAGAACAACACCAAGCCCGAGGACAAGGTACCAGGGCGCGGCGTAGGCAAGGTCGACCCGTCGATCAAGCCCGACCTGGACAACGGCAAGCAGGTGTATGCCCAGCAGTGCGCGGTGTGCCATGGCAACGACGGCGAAGGCCTGACCCGCGCCGACGGCACCTGGATCTTCCCGCCGCTGTGGGGCGAGCAGTCGTTCAACATCGGTGCCGGCATGGCGCGCACCTACACTGCGGCCGCCTTCGTCAAACGCAACATGCCGATCGGCATGCACGAGAAGTTCCCGCTCGGCCAGGGCGGCTTGTCCGACCAGGACGCGGTGGACGTGGCGGCCTGGTTCTCCAGCCAGCCACGCCCGGACTTCCCCGACAAGGTCAAGGACTGGCCCAACGGCGGGCGCCCGGTAGACGCGCGCTATTGAAGCAGCCCCCCCTGCAACGTCGCCGGCAGCACGCCGGCGACGCTTTCGGATCGAACTTCACCGGCCCGGCCGCGCTCCTAGGTTAAACCCCCAGCGCAGCGGCCTTGGCATGGACCTGGTGATTGCACGACCCGAAGGATTGTACTGCCCACCCGGGGATTTCTACATCGACCCGTGGCGCCCCGTTGAACGTGCGGTGATCACCCACGGCCATGGCGACCACGCCCGCAACGGCAACCGCCACTACCTCACCGCCAGCCCCGGCGCGGGCATCCTGCGCAGCCGCCTGGGCGCCGACATCAACCTGCAGACCCTCGACTACGGCCAGCGCCTGGACCACGGCGGGGTGACCCTGAGCTTGCACCCGGCCGGCCATGTGCTGGGCTCGGCCCAGGTGCGCCTGGAGTATCGCGGCGAGGTGTGGGTGGCATCCGGCGACTACAAGGTCGAACCCGATGGCACCTGCGCACCGTTCGAACCGGTGCGCTGCCACACCTTCATCACCGAGTCGACCTTCGGCCTGCCGATCTACCGCTGGGAGCCCCAGCAGCAGATCTTCGACCAGATCAATGCGTGGTGGCGCGAGAACATCACACTGGGCAAGGCCAGCGTGCTGTTCTGCTATTCGTTCGGCAAGGCGCAGCGCATCCTGCATGGCCTGGACCCGAGCCTGGGGCCGATCCTGGTGCATGGCGCGGTCGAGCCGCTGAACCGGGTATACCGCGAAGCGGGTGTCGCCCTGCCCGCCACGCTGCATGCCAGCGAGATGGACAAGCACGACCCACGCATGCGCCAGGCGCTGATCCTGGCCCCGCCCTCGGCGGCCGGCAGCAGCTGGATGCGCCGCTTCGGCGACTACAGCGACGCCTTCGCCAGCGGCTGGATGCGCCTGCGCGGCACCCGGCGCCGGCGCGGGGTGGACCGCGGCTTCGTGCTCTCCGACCACGCCGACTGGCCCGGCCTGCTACGGGCCATCGAACAGACCGGGGCGCAGCGGGTGATGGTGACCCACGGCTCGGTGGCCGTGCTGGTGCGCTACCTGTGCGAGCGCGGGCTGGATGCCCAGGCGTTCGTCACCGAATACGGTGACGAGGATGAAGGCGCCCCGACCGAGGCCAGCGCATGAAGGCCTTCGCCGAACTCTACGGCCAGCTCGACGCCACCACCTCGAGCAACGCTAAGCGCGATGCACTGGTGCGCTACTTCGCAAGCGCCAGCCCCGCAGACGCCGCCTGGGCGGTGTACTTCCTGGCCGGCGGGCGGCCGCGCCAGCTGGTACCCACACGGCTGCTGCGCGAGCTGGCAATCAGCCTGTCGGGTTTGCCCGACTGGTTGTTCGAGGAGAGCTACCAGGCCGTGGGCGACCTGGCCGAGACCTTTTCGCTGCTGCTGCCCGAAGCCGCCCACAGCAGCGACGCGGGCCTGGCCTACTGGGTCGAGGATTGCCTGCTGCCGCTGCGCGGACTGCCGCCCGAAACCCTGGCGCAGCGCCTGCCGCTCCTGTGGGCACAGCTCGACCGGCAGAGCCTGCTGGTGTGCCTGAAGCTGGTCACCGGCAGCTTTCGCGTCGGCGTGTCGAAGCTGCTGGTCACCCGCGCCCTGGCGCAACTGGCCGACATAGACAGCAAGCGCGTGGCTCAGCGCCTGGTGGGCTACACCGACCTGTCGCACCGCCCCACGGCCCAGGGCTACCTCAAGCTGATCGCGGCCGAGTCCGAAGACGAACATGCCCAGCGCGGCGGCCAGCCGTACCCGTTCTTTCTGGCCCATGCGCTGCAACAGCCGGTGGACCAGTTCGAGGCCCTGCTCGGCCCGCCCCAGGCCTGGCAGGCGGAATGGAAGTGGGACGGCATCCGTGCGCAGGTGGTCAAGCGCGAGGGCCAGCTGTGGGTGTGGTCACGCGGCGAGGAGCTGCTGACCGAGCGCTTCCCCGAACTGCAGGCGCTGGCCGCCGTGCTGCCCGATGGCTGCGTGGTGGACGGCGAGATCGTGGTGTGGCGCGACGGCGTGCAACCCTTCGCCCTGCTGCAGCAGCGCATCGGGCGCAAGACCCTGGGCAAGAAGATACTGGCCGATGCGCCAGTGGTGCTGTTGGGCTACGACCTGCTCGAATGGCAGGGGGCCGACTGGCGCAGCCGCCCGCAGGCCGAGCGCCGGGCGCAGCTGGAGGCGCTGGTGCAGACCACTGCGCACCCGGCGCTGCGCCTGTCGCCGGTGCTGCAGGGCGACACCTGGGCCGAGCTTGCCGCCCAGCGCGAGGCATCGCGCAGCCTGGGGGTCGAGGGCCTGATGCTCAAGGCCCGCGACGCCCTGTACGGGGTGGGCCGCACCAAGGACATGGGGGTGTGGTGGAAGTGGAAAATCGACCCGTTCAGCGTGGACGCGGTGCTGATCTATGCCCAGCGCGGACATGGCCGGCGCGCCAGCCTGTACAGCGACTACACCTTTGCGGTGTGGGACGCCCCAGCCGG
Organism: Pseudomonas sp. UBA7500; assembly: GCF_002478435.1. Lineage (NCBI taxonomy): Bacteria > Pseudomonadati > Pseudomonadota > Gammaproteobacteria > Pseudomonadales > Pseudomonadaceae > Pseudomonas > Pseudomonas sp. UBA7500. The sequence goes on from NZ_DLNW01000027.1 coordinate 166,887, forward strand.
CAGCCCGCAGCGTAGCCTTGTGCCCTTCGCCAAGGCGTATTCAGGGCTCAGCGACGAAGAGATGCGCAAGGTTGATGCAATCATCCGCAAGACCACCGTGGAAACCTTCGGGCCGGTACGCAGCGTGACCCCGACGCTGGTGTTCGAACTCGGCTTCGAAGGCATCGCACTGTCCAAGCGCCACAAGAGCGGGATTGCGGTGCGCTTCCCGCGGATGCTGCGCTGGCGCCTGGACAAACCGGTGGACGAAGCAGACGACCTGGCCACGTTGCAGTCGCTGCTGGGGTAAGCGAAACGCAGCAATTGGGACTATGGTGCGGAAATTGCTGTGAGCTTGATGTCGAGCGGCCAGCGGTAACGCTGCGCAGCCACCCATCACTTGCGCTTGAAGGACCACACCATGAAAAAAGCTCTGCTGACGCTGTCTGCTCTGGCGCTGTGCCTGGCTGCGGGCAACACCCTGGCCAAGGACTACAAGGAACTGCGCTTCGGCGTCGATCCCTCCTACGCCCCTTTCGAGTCCAAGGCCGCCGACGGCAGCCTGGTGGGCTTCGACATCGACCTGGGCAACGCAATCTGCGCCGAGCTCAAGGTCAAGTGCAGGTGGGTCGAGAGCGACTTCGACGGCATGGTTCCGGGCCTCAAGGCCAACAAGTTCGACGGCGTGATCTCGTCCATGACGGTGACCCCGGCGCGGGAGAAGGTCATCGATTTCTCTGACGAGCTGTTCTCCGGGCCTACCGCGCTGGTGTTCAAAAAAGGTGCAGGCATGAGCGCCGACCCGGCCTCGCTCAAGGGCAAGACCGTCGGCTATGAGCAGGGCACCATCCAGGAAGCCTATGCCAAGGCCGTGCTGGACAAGGCCGGGGTCAAGACCCAGGCCTACCAGAACCAGGACCAGGTGTATGCCGACCTGATTTCGGGACGCCTGGACGCCTCGATCCAGGACATGCTGCAGGCCGAACTGGGCTTTCTGAAATCGCCACAGGGCGCGGGCTACGAAGTGAGCCAACCGGTGGACAGCGAATTGCTGCCGTCGAAGACGGCGGTGGGCATTAAGAAAGGTAACAGCGAGCTGAAGGCCCTGCTGAACAAAGGTATCAAAGCGTTACACGATGATGGCACCTATGCCGACATCCAGAAGAAGCACTTTGGTGATCTGAACCTGTACAGCGGCAAGTAGGGCCGGCCTCTTCGCCGGCAAGGCCGGCTCCTACACGGGTTCGCGGTGCGTGCAAGAGCTGACTCACCGCGTACCCAAGGTCCCACCCGCACAGGCTCGCCCCATGCTTGACGACCTCCTGCAACACCTGGGCCTTGGCGCCTTCAGCCTCAGGGGCTTCGGCCCGCTGCTGCTGCAAGGCACCTGGATGACCCTGCAACTGTCCTTCATGTCGCTGCTGGTCAGCGTCGGCCTGGGCCTGCTCGGCGCCAGCGCCAAGCTCTCCGCGCTGCCGCTGCTACGCATCCCCGCGCAGCTCTACACCACGCTGATCCGCGGGGTGCCCGACCTGGTGCTGATGCTGTTGATCTTCTACAGCCTGCAGACCGGGCTCACCAGCCTGACCGACGCCATGGAGTGGGACTACATCGAGATCAACCCCTTCGCTGCCGGGGTCATCACCCTGGGCTTCATCTACGGTGCCTATTTCACCGAGACCTTTCGCGGCGCGATCCTCGCGGTGCCGCGCGGCCAGGTCGAAGCGGCCACCGCCTATGGCCTCAAGCGCTTTCAGCGGTTTCGCTTCGTGGTGTTCCCGCAGATGATGCGCTTCGCCCTGCCGGGCATCGGCAACAACTGGATGGTGATGCTCAAGGCCACCGCGCTGGTGTCGATCATCGGCCTGGCCGACCTGGTCAAGGCCGCCCAGGATGCCGGCAAGAGCAGCTACCAGCTGTTCTACTTTCTGGTGGTGGCGGCCTTCATCTACCTGCTGATCACCAGCGCCTCGAACGTGGCCCTGCGCTGGCTCGAACGGCGCTACAACGTCGGCACCCGGGAGGCACTGCGATGATCGAGCTGCTGCAGGAATACTGGCGCGCGTTTCTCTATACCGACGGCACCCACATCACCGGGCTGGCGATGACGATGTGGCTGCTCAGCGCCTCGCTGCTGATCGGCTTCGTGGTATCGATCCCGCTGTCGATCGCACGGGTGTCACGGCGCCTGTGGGTGCGCTGGCCAGTGCAGTTCTACACCTACCTGTTTCGCGGCACGCCGCTGTATATCCAGCTGCTGATCTGCTACACCGGCATCTACAGCCTGGAGGTGGTGCGCGGGCAACCGCTGCTCGACAGCTTCTTTCGCGACGCCATGAACTGCACCATCCTGGCCTTTGCCCTGAACACCTGCGCCTACACCACCGAGATCTTCGCCGGCGCCATCCGCAGCATGCACCACGGTGAAGTCGAGGCGGCCAGGGCCTACGGCCTGCGCGGCTGGAAACTTTATGCTTATATCATCATGCCGTCCGCGTTGCGCCGCTCACTGCCGTACTACAGCAATGAGGTGATCCTGATGCTGCACTCGACCACCGTGGCCTTCACCGCCACCGTGCCGGACATCCTCAAGGTCGCCCGCGACGCCAACTCGGCCACCTTTCTGACCTTTCAGTCGTTCGGTACGGCCGCCATCATCTACCTGTGCGTGACCTTCGCACTGGTGGGCCTGTTCCGCCTGGCCGAACGACGCTGGCTGGCCTTCCTCGGCCCCGCACACTAGGACCGTTCATGCACCACAAGACCCACGACATCCTGGCCCCGGTGCCGGGGATTTGCCGCCAGATCCACAGCTTCCACTTCGGCCCGCGCGGTGCCGGCAAGGTCTATATCCAGGCTTCGCTGCATGCCGACGAGCTGCCCGGCATGCTGGTGGCCTGGCACCTCAAGCAACGCCTGGGCGAATTGCAGAGCCAGGGCCGCCTGCGCCACGAGATCGTGCTGGTGCCCATCGCCAACCCGGTGGGCCTGGAACAGGTGCTGATGGACGTGCCCCTGGGGCGTTTCGAGCTGCAGAGCGGCGAGAACTTCAACCGCCACTTCGTCGACCTGAGCGACACCATCGGTGACCAGATCGAAGCGCACCTGACCCAGGACCCGCGGCACAACGTCGAGCTGATTCGCGAGTGCATGCGCCGGGCGCTGGACGCGCAGCCCGCCGCCACCCCGCTGCAATCCCAGCGCCTGGTACTGCAACGCCTGGCCTGCGATGCCGACATGGTGCTGGACCTGCACTGCGACTTCGAGGCCGTCGCGCACCTGTACACCACCCCGGAAGCCTGGCCCCGGGTCGAGGCGCTGTCGCGCTATCTCGGGGCCCAGGCCAGCCTGCTGGCCACCGATTCGGGCGGGCAGTCGTTCGATGAGTGTTTCACCCTGGTGTGGTGGCAGCTGCAGCAACGCTTTGCCAAGCAGTTCCCCATCCCCCAGGGCAGCTTTTCGGTGACGGTGGAGCTGCGCGGTCAGGGCGATGTGAGCCACCCGCTGGCCAGCACCGACTGCGAGGCGATCCTGAACTACCTGACCCGTTTCGGTGCCATCGAAGGCGAAGCCGCCCCCTTGCCGCCCCTGCCCTACCCGGCCACACCGCTGGCGGCGGTCGAACCGGTGGCCACGCCGCTGGGCGGCCTGCTGGTGTTTCATGTCACCCCGGGCCAGCCGGTGCAGGCCGGGCAACTGATCGCCGAGGTGATCGACCCGCTCAGCGACCGCGTGACCCCGGTATACAACCAGCAGGCCGGGCTGCTGTATGCCCGCTCGCTGCGACGCATGGCCACCGCTGGCATGGTGATTGCGCATGTGGCGGGCAACCAGCCGTACCGCAGCGGCTATCTGTTATCGCCATGAGGGGCCGTGCATGTACAAACTGACCATCGAAGGCCTGCACAAGCGCTACGGCGAGCACCATGTGCTCAAGGGCGTTTCACTGCAGGCCAGCACCGGCGACGTGATCAGCCTGATCGGCGCCAGTGGCTCGGGCAAGAGCACCTTTCTGCGCTGCATCAATTTTCTCGAACAGCCCGACGAGGGCAGCATGACCCTGGACGGCCAGCCGGTGCGCATGGTGCACGACCGCCACGGCCTGCGCGTGGCCGATGCCGACGAGCTGCAGCGTATCCGCACGCGCCTGGCCATGGTGTTCCAGCATTTCAACCTGTGGAGCCACCTGAGCGTGCTGGAGAACATCAGCATGGCGCCGCGCCGGGTGCAGGGGGTAAGCCGGCACGAGGCCGAGGAACGGGCACGTGCCTACCTGGACAAGGTAGGCCTGGCGCCCCGGGTGGCAGACCAGTACCCGGCGTTCCTGTCCGGTGGCCAGCAGCAGCGGGTGGCGATCGCGCGGGCGCTGGCAATGGAGCCGGAGGTGATGCTGTTCGACGAGCCGACTTCGGCGCTGGACCCGGAGCTGGTGGGGGAAGTGCTGCGGGTGATCCAGGGGCTGGCCGAGGAAGGCCGCACCATGATCATGGTGACCCACGAAATGAGCTTTGCACGGCAGGTATCGAGCCAGGTGCTGTTCCTGCATCAGGGGCTGGTGGAGGAACAGGGCGCACCGGCCGATGTGCTGGGCAACCCCAGGAGCGAGCGGCTGCGCCAGTTCCTGAGTGGCAACCTCAAATAATCCGACGATTGTCACCCGCTAAAACTAATGCCGGGCATTGATGGTCTGTGAAGACACACCCACTGCCCACAAGCGGCCCCGGCATGCGTAAACCGTCCGACCTTGCTGGCCCCTGGTTTGCCACCCGTGGCTGGAAGCCCTTCGCCTTTCAGAAGCGCGTGTGGGCCGCCGTCGCCCGCGGCGAATCCGGGTTGCTGCATGCCAGCACCGGCGCCGGCAAAACCTATGCCCTGTGGCTGGCCGCGCTGCAACACCTCCATGCCCAGGACACGCCACGCGCCAAGCACCCGGCACCGCTGCAAGTGCTGTGGATCACCCCCATGCGCGCCCTGGCCGCCGATACCGCGCGGGCCTTGCAGGCGCCACTGGACGCGTTGCAGATTCACTGGAGCCAGGGCGTGCGCAGCGGCGACACCTCCAGCGCCGAGCGTGCCCGCCAGAGCCGGCGCCTGCCCAGTGCCCTGATCACCACCCCCGAAAGCCTGACCCTGCTGCTGACCCGCGATGCGGCGCAGAGCGAGTTCGCCAGCCTGCGCCTGGTGGTGGTGGACGAATGGCACGAGCTGCTCGGCAACAAGCGCGGTGTACAACTGCAACTGGCCCTGGCGCGCCTGCGCCGCTGGCACCCGGGCCTGATCGTATGGGGCATCTCGGCCACCCTGGGTAACCTGGAGCATGCCCGCGACGTGCTGCTGCCCGAGGGCGGTTGCCTGGTGCAAGGCCGCCAGGACAAGCGCATCGAGGTCGATACCCTGCTGCCAGAAGCCATCGAGCGCTTCCCCTGGGCCGGGCACATGGGGCTCAAGATGCTCGCGCAGGTGCGCGATGAGGTCGCGCGCAGCAGCAGTTGCCTGGTGTTCACCAACACCCGCGCCCAGGCCGAGCTGTGGTATCAGGCGCTGCTGGAGGCGCGCCCCGACTGGGCCGGCATCATTGCCCTGCATCACGCCTCGCTGGCCCGCGAAACCCGCAACTGGGTCGAGCAGAGCCTGAAACAGGGCCAGCTCAAGGCAGTGGTATGTACCTCAAGCCTAGACCTGGGGGTGGATTTTCTGCCCGTCGAACGGGTGTTGCAGATCGGCTCGGCCAAGGGCGTGGCGCGTCTGATGCAGCGCGCCGGACGCTCGGGGCACGCGCCGGGCCGCCCTTCGCGGGTGACCCTGGTACCGACCCACAGCCTGGAGCTGGTGGAGGCCGCCGCCGCCCGCGAGGCCGTGGCAGCACGCCAGATAGAGGCAAGGCGCTCTCCGGCGCTGTGCATGGATGTGCTGGTGCAGCACCTGGTGAGCATGGCCCTGGGGGCCGGGTTTCGCCCCGCGCAACTGCTCGAGGAAGTGCGCAGCACCTGGGCCTATCGGCACCTGCGCGACGAACAGTGGCAATGGGCGCTGGAATTCGTGCGCAACGGCGGTGCCTCGCTGGGCGCCTACCCTGACTATCACCGGGTCATCGAAGCGCCGGACGGGGTATGGCGGGTGGCCAACGCACGCCTGGCGCGCCGCCACCGCATGGGCATCGGCACCATCGTCAGCGATGCGAGCATCCAGCTGAAGTTCTGGAGCAAGGGAGGCGGCGGGCGCAACCTGGGCAGTGTCGAGGAAGCCTTCGTTGCCCGCCTGCGCCCGGGCGATGCCTTCCTGTTCGCCGGGCGCACGCTGGAGCTGGTGCGCATCGACAACATGACCGCCTATGTGCGTCGCAGCACCGCGCGCAAACCTGCCGTGCCACGCTGGAACGGCGGGCGCATGCCGCTTTCCAGCGAGCTGGCAAGGGCCGTGGTCGAGCAGCTCGACAGCGCCGCGCACGGTCGCTACCACGGGCCGGCCATGCAGGCGGTCAAGCCATTGCTGGAGCTGCAGCGGCGCTGGTCGGTGATCCCCACCCACGACATGCTGCTGGCCGAGACCTGGACCTCGCGTCAGGGCTGCCATCTGTTTCTCTATCCATTTGCCGGGCGCACCACCCACCTTGGGCTGGCCAGCCTGCTGGCGTGGCGCTACAGCCGCAGCCAGCCGGCGAGTTTCTCGATTGCGGTGAACGACTATGGCCTGGAACTGCTGTGCCCTGGCGAAGTGCCGTGGGCGGCCATGCTGCCGGACCTGCTGAGCCCCGATGAACTGCTCGAGGACGTGCTGGCCAGCCTGAATGCCGGCGAAATGGCCATGCGACGTTTTCGCGAAATTGCGCAGATCTCCGGGCTGGTGTTCGGCGGCTATCCCGGCTCGCACAAGAGCACCCGGCAGATCCAGGCGTCCAGCGGCCTGTTCTTCGAGGTGTTCCGCCAGCACGACGCGGGCAACCTGCTGCTGGGCCAGGCCCGTGACGAGGTGCTGAACGCAGAGCTTGAGATCGACCGCCTGGCGCAGGTACTGAGCCGGCTGGGCGGTTTGCGCCTGCATCTGCAGCCGCTTGCGCGCCCGGGCCCGCTGGCCTTTCCGCTGCTGGTGGAAGGCATGCGCGAAACCCTGAGCACGGAAAAGCTCGCCGACCGCATCGCCCGCATGGTCGCCGACCTGGAAAAGGCCGCGAGCCGGGAGCGCTGAATGAGTCACTGCCTGAACATCGACGTACACGGCGAGCAGCTCTGGCTGCTGGGGGACAAGGCGCTGTACTGGCCGGCGCGCAGGGTGATGCTGGTGGCCGATGTGCATATCGGCAAGGCGGCGGCATTTCGCGCCCAGCACCTGCCCGTGCCCCGCGGCACCACGCAATCGACCCTGCAACGCCTGGACCGGCTGCTGACCAGCTACCCATGCGAAGAGCTGATCGTGCTGGGCGACTTTCTGCACGCACGCACCGGCCGCGCCGCGGCCACGCTGGAACGCGTGCGGCAATGGCGGGAACGGCACGCCCGGCTGAAGATCACGCTGATACGCGGCAACCACGACCTGCATGCCGGCGACCCGCCCGAGGGGCTGCGCATCGATGTGCTTGACGGCCCGCTGCTGCTGGGGCCGTTCGCCTTGCAGCACGAGCCTGAGCCCCATGCCACGCACCTGGTGCTGGCCGGCCACGTACATCCGGTGTATGTGCTGCGGGGGCGCGCGCGGCAACGCCTGCGCCTGCCCTGCTTCGTGATCGGCGAACGGCTCGGCCTGCTGCCGGCCTTCGGGGACTTCACCGGCGGCTGGGCAGTGCAGCCTCAGCCGGGTGAGCGCGTGTACCTGACGGCAGACGCGCAGGTATGGCCGGTCAAGCCCTAGGCTCAGGCAACCGGTGCCGGTGGCGGTTCATCAGGGAGTGTGGGTTCACCCGGTTCCATCGGCGGGTTATCGCCTGGCTGCGGCGGCGACGGGGTGTCCGGGTCAGGCTGGCCGGGGACGCCACCGGCCTGCATCAGTGGCGGCTGCGCGAGCAATGACCAGGCCACCAGCCCGATCTGATTGGGCTGCAGCACGGCAAGTTTGGCGCTGATTGAGGGGTCGAGTTTCATAGGCGGCTCCTGAGCGAAGTCCGACACGCCTCCTGGCGTGCCGGGACGGTTCATCTGCTTGGAGTGCCTTGCCGGCGAGTAATTCCCTCGCTTCGTCGGCTCAGGTGCGCGGCAGGGTCACACCGCGCTGGCCCTGGTACTTGCCGCCGCGGTCCTTATAGGACACTTCGCACTCTTCGTCGGACTCCAGGAACAGCATCTGCGCCACGCCTTCGTTGGCGTAGATCTTGGCCGGCAGGGTGGTGGTGTTGGAGAACTCCAGGGTCACGTGGCCTTCCCACTCCGGCTCGAGCGGGGTGACGTTGACGATGATGCCGCAACGGGCATAGGTGCTCTTGCCCAGGCAGATGGTCAGCACGTTGCGCGGGATGCGGAAGTACTCGACGGTGCGCGCCAGGGCGAAGGAGTTGGGCGGGATGATGCACACGTCGCTCTTGACGTCGACGAAGCTGCCGGCGTCGAAGTTTTTCGGATCGACGGTGGCCGAATTGATGTTGGTGAACACCTTGAACTCGTCGGCGCAGCGCACGTCGTAGCCGTAGCTGGAGACGCCGAAGGAGATCAGCCGGTTGTCGCTTTCGCCGCGTACCTGACGCTCGACGAAGGGCTCGATCATGCCGTGTTCCTGCGCCATGCGGCGAATCCACTTGTCCGATTTGATGCTCATGGCGGGTGTCCTGAAATAGCGTGGTGAAGAAATTCTGTGGGGCATCTTACCGGGCCCGGCGCCGGGTTCAAAGTTCCGTGCGGTGTTGGCGGCAAGATCCGCGTCATACGGGGCCTGCGCGGGGTATCGCGGCGCCGTCAGTCTTGAATTGCACGAAAGCTGAACAAGACCATTGGCACGTTCTGGAAAAAGGGTTATGGTGACGCCACTGTGCTGCACGTGTCACTGAGAATCTCTACCTGATGCAAGATCTCGATCAACCCATCTTCATGAATTTTCTGCCTCTTTGCACTCAGTCTCGGCCAGGGCGTTTCCTGAGCCGTAATTAACTTTGTCCAAGGAGACAGACCATGTCCAATCGCCAAACCGGTACCGTTAAGTGGTTCAACGATGAAAAAGGCTTCGGCTTCATCACCCCACAATCCGGTGACGACCTGTTCGTACACTTCAAAGCCATTCAAGCTGACGGCTTCAAAAGCCTGAAAGAAGGCCAGCAGGTCTCTTTCGTCGCTACCCGCGGCCAGAAAGGCATGCAAGCTGAAGAAGTACAAGTTATCTAACTTGCGCTTCACTGCTTGAAAAAAGCCCTGCCCTCACCGGCGGGGCTTTTTTTTGCCTTGCCGGTGGGCCTGCCCGTAGGAGTCGGCGTTGCCGGCGAAGGCAACACCGCAGTACCTGCCTGGTGATGCAGTGGGCCCTTCGCCGGCAACGCCGGCTCCTACACAGGCGAGGGTATCGACTCAGTCTTCGCTGATGGTGATATTGGGCATCGCCGGCGCCGCCGCTTCCTGCAGCACGATACGCGCCCCCACCTGCCGTGCCAGTTCCTGGTACACCATGGCAATCTGGCTTTCAGGCTCGGCAATCGCGGTCGGCTTGCCGCTGTCGGCCTGCTCGCGAATCAGCATCGACAGGGGCAGCGAAGCCAGCAGCTCCACACCGTACTGCGCCGCCAGCTTCTCGCCACCACCTTCACCGAACAGGTGCTCGGCATGCCCGCAGTTCGAGCAGATATGCACGGCCATGTTCTCGACCACCCCCAGCACCGGGATATTCACCTTGCGGAACATCTCCACCCCCTTTTTCGCGTCCAGCAGCGCAAGGTCCTGCGGCGTGGTCACGATCACCGAACCGGCCACCGGCACCTTCTGCGCCAGGGTCAGCTGGATGTCGCCGGTGCCCGGCGGCATGTCGATCACCAGGTAGTCGAGGTTGTCCCAGGCGGTCTGGGTCACCAGTTGCAGCAACGCACCGGAGACCATCGGGCCACGCCATACCATCGGCGTGTTGTCGTCGGTGAGAAACGCCATCGACATGACTTCCACGCCATGCGCACGCAACGGCACGAACCACTTCTGGTCGCGGATCTGCGGCCGGGTCCCTTCGGCGATACCGAACATCACGCCCTGGCTGGGGCCATAGATGTCGGCATCCAGGATACCCACCCGCGCCCCTTCACGGGCCAGGGCCAGGGCCAGGTTGGCGGCGGTGGTGGACTTGCCCACACCGCCCTTGCCCGAGGCCACGGCCACGATGTTCTTGACGTTGGCCAGGCCCGGAATCTGCGCCTGGGCCTTGTGCGCGGCGATCACACAGGTGATCTCGACCTGTGCCGAGGCCACGCCCTCGATCCCCTCGACGGCGGTCTGCAGCACCTGGGCCCAGCCGTTCTTGAACAGGCCGGCGGCATAGCCCAGCTCCAGGGCCACGCTGACCCGGTCGCCCTGGATATCGATGCTGCGCACACACCCGGCGCTGACCGGGTCCTGGTTCAGGTAAGGGTCGGTGTATTGGCGAAGGACGGTTTCAACCGCTGCGCGAGTGACGGCGCTCATGGAGACTCCCGATAAAAGACTGAATGAAACAGGTCGCTATGCTAACCCGTGAAACAACGGCAGATACGTCCATGGGGTGAAATATATTTCCCATCGTTTTATAGTGGCCGATCACCGTTCATACCCTGTAGCCGAAAGTAGCCGAGCCCCCATGTCCGAGCCACGCCAGATTCTCGTCACCAGCGCCCTGCCCTATGCCAACGGGTCGATCCACCTTGGCCACATGCTCGAGTACGTTCAGACAGACATGTGGGTGCGCTTCCAGAAGTACCGCGGCAACCAGTGCACCTACGTGTGCGCCGACGACGCGCACGGTTCGGCGATCATGCTGCGCGCCGAGAAAGAAGGCATTACCCCCGAGCAACTAATCGCGAACGTGCAGGCCGAGCACTGCGGCGACTTTGCCGACTTTCTGGTGGAGTTCGACAACTACCATTCGACCCACGCCGACGAAAACCGCGAGCTGTCGAGCCAGATCTACCTGAAACTGCGTGACGCCGGGCATATCGCCACGCGCTCGGTCACCCAGTATTTCGACCCCGACAAGCAGATGTTCCTGGCCGACCGCTTCATCAAGGGCACCTGCCCCAAATGCGCGGCCGACGACCAGTATGGCGACAACTGCGAAAAATGCGGCGCCACCTACGCGCCGACCGAACTGAAGAACCCCAAGTCGGCCATCTCCGGCGCCACCCCGGTGCTCAGGGACTCCCAGCACTTCTTCTTCAAGCTGCCCGACTTCCAGGCCATGCTGCAGCAGTGGACCCGCAGCGGCACACTGCAGGACGCCGTGGCCAACAAGTTGGCCGAATGGCTGGATTCCGGCCTGCAGGAATGGGACATCTCCCGTGATGCGCCGTACTTCGGCTTCGAGATCCCGGGCGAGCCGGGCAAGTACTTCTATGTGTGGCTGGACGCGCCGATCGGCTACATGGCCAGCTTCAAGAACCTGTGCGACCGCACGCCGGAACTGGACTTCGACGCCTACTGGAAAAAAGACTCCAGCGCCGAGCTGTACCACTTCATCGGCAAGGACATCGTCAACTTCCACGCGCTGTTCTGGCCTGCCATGCTCGAAGGCGCCGGCTACCGCAAGCCGACCGCAATCAACGTGCACGGCTACCTGACGGTCAACGGCCAGAAGATGTCCAAGTCCCGTGGCACCTTCATCAAGGCGCGCACCTACCTCGACCACCTGTCGCCGGAATACCTGCGCTACTACTACGCGGCCAAGCTGGGCCGTGGCGTGGATGACCTGGACCTGAACCTGGAAGACTTCGTGCAGAAGGTCAACTCGGACCTGATCGGCAAGGTGGTCAACATCGCCAGCCGCTGCGCAGGGTTCATCCACAAGGGCAACGGCGGCGTGATGGTGGCCGGCGACGCCGCACCGGAGCTGACCGAGGCCTTCCTGGCTGCGGCACCGGGTATCGCCGACGCCTACGAAGGCCGCGACTTCGCCCGTGCGATGCGCGAAATCATGGGCCTGGCCGACCGCGCCAACGCCTGGATCGCCGACAAGGCCCCGTGGTCGCTGGCCAAGCAGGAAGGCAAGCAGGACGAAGTGCAGGCCGTGTGCGCCCAGGGCATCAACCTGTTCCGCCAGCTGGTGATCTTCCTCAAGCCGGTGCTGCCGCAACTGGCCAGCGATGCCGAGGCGTTCCTGAACGTCGCGCCGCTGACCTGGAACGACCACCAGAGCCGTCTCGAGAACCACCAGCTGAACCCGTTCAAGGCATTGATGACCCGCATCGACCCGGTCAAGGTGCAAGCCATGGTCGACGCTTCCAAGCAGGACCTGGCCGCCAGCCAGACCAGCGTGGTCACCGGCAACGGCGAGCTGACCAAGGACCCGCTGTCGGCCGAGATCGACTTCGACACCTTTGCCGCCGTCGACCTGCGGGTAGCGCTGATTCTCAAGGCCGAAGCCGTGGAAGGGGCCGACAAGCTGCTGCGACTGACCCTGGACATCGGTGACGAGCAGCGCAACGTGTTCTCCGGCATCAAGTCCGCCTACCCGGACCCGAGCAAGCTGGAAGGTCGTCTGACCATGATGATCGCCAACCTCAAGCCACGCAAAATGCGCTTTGGCGTAAGCGAGGGGATGGTCATGGCCGCAGGCCCTGGCGGCGAGGAGATCTACCTGCTCAGCCCTGACAGCGGCGCCAAGCCGGGTCAGCGCATCAAGTAAGTGCCACGCCCCGACCCTGACCGGCCGGGGCGTTCTCATTGCACCGTGATTGCCGGATAATGGCGCACAGCCTCTTGCCTGTGGCGCGCCCATGACCGAACTGCTCCTTACCCTTATCAGCGCTGCGCTGGTCAACAACCTCGTGTTGCACCAGGCCCTCGCGCTCGACCCGCTGCTGCAGCCCGTCGAGCCGGCGTCACGTCGCCGGGTGCACGCACTGGGGTTGGCGACGCTGGTGCTGATGGTGCTGGCGGTCGTAACGGGGCAGTTGCTTTACCGCTACGGGTTGCGCCCGCTGCAACTGGAGTACCTGCGCCTGTTCGTGTTCCTGCCGCTGTGCGTTCTGCTGGCAGCGCCGGTGCTGAACCGGTTGCAACGCCAACTGCCACACTGGCCGTTCACCGGCCTCAAACCCTTGCTGCTGGGCAATGCCGCCGTCCTGGGCCTTGCCCTGCAAGCCAGCGATGCCACGCTCGACCCGTTCGCCACCCTGGCCCTGAGCCTGGGCAGCGGCCTGGGCTTCTGGCTGGCGCTGTGCCTGTTCGACGACCTGCGCCAACGCAGCGACGCGGCCCCCGTGGCCTTGCGCGGCCTGCCCATCGAGCTGATCGGCGCAGGGATCATGGCCCTGGCCTTTCTCGGTTTCAACGGACTGTTCACCTCATGAGCCTGATTCAACGCATCGACGCCCTGCTGCCCCAGACCCAATGCGGCAAGTGCGGTCATGCCGGCTGCCAGCCTTACGCCCAGGGGCTGGCGGCGGGCGAGGCGATCAACAAGTGCCCACCCGGCGGCAGCGAGACCATTGCCGCACTGGCAGCACTGCTGCAGGTGCCGGTGATTGCCCTGGATACCGACCGCGGCAGTGCGCCCGCCCAGGTCGCCTTCATTCACGAGGCCGAATGTATCGGTTGCACCAAATGCATCCAGGCCTGCCCGGTGGACGCCATCGTCGGCGCCGCCAAGCTGATGCACACAGTCATCAGCGCCGAATGCACCGGCTGCGACCTGTGCGTGGCGCCTTGCCCGGTCGACTGCATCGACCTGCTGCCACTGCCTGCCGACAGCCCTATCGTGCCGATCGTCGGCGGCCTTGCTCACACCCGGCCACAGCAGCTCGCCCGCGCCGCCCGGCGCAGCCATGCACGCCACCGCTTCGAGCAGCGTGCCCAGCGCCTGCAACGCGAAGAGGCGCGCAAGCAGGCCGAACGCATCGCGCGCAGCCAGCGGCCCGCCCCGAACGCGGCGGCTGCGGTGCCGGCCGACGACCCGATCAAGGCCGCGATTGCGCGGGTGCAGGCGCAAAAGGCTGCAGCCGCCGATGCGGCGCTGAAAAAGGCCAAGATTGCCGCGGCCATGAGTCGCGCCCAGCTGACCAAGGCGCGCACAGCCTTTGGCGACTCGCCAAGCCCGGCGCAGCAAGCGCAACTGGCTGAGCTGCAGCAAGCGCAGCAACAGGCCCAGGCTCACCTGGAATCACTGCTGGCGGTAAGCGATGCTGCCCGCGCCTGACCCGGGCGAACGCCTGCGCGCCAGCCTGCGCCTGGTGCTGCTGGCGTGCCTGCCCGGCTTGCTGGCACTGACCTGGCTGCACGGTTGGGGCACCCTGCTCAACCTGCTGCTGACCACCACCGCGGCGCTGGCGACCGAAGCGGTGTTGCTGCGCGCCCAGCGCCGCCCGGTACGTGCTGCACTGGGCGATGGCAGCGCCCTGGTCAGCGCCACACTGCTGGCCATCGCCCTGCCCGCCTACCTCGCCTGGTGGGTGCCGGTGATTGCCAGCGCAAGCGCCCTGGCCCTGGGCAAGCATGTGTACGGCGGGCTTGGCAAGAATCCGTTCAACCCGGCCATGCTCGGCTATGCCGTGGCCCTGGTCAGCTTTCCGGCCCAGATGACCCAGTGGCCCGGACCGCAACCGCTGGACCTGGGCACCAGCCTCGAAGCGGTGTTCGGCTTGGCCGTCCGACCCGACGCCTGGGCCCAGGCGACGGTGCTGGATGTGGTGCGCCACAACCAGAGCCTGACCATCGACGAACTGTTCGGCCAGCACCCGGCCTTCGGCCGGTTCGCCGGCGCGGGCAGCGAGTGGGTCGCCCTGGCCTTCCTGGCCGGTGGCCTGTTGTTGCTGCAGCGCAAGGTGTTCAGCTGGCATGCCCCGGTGGCCATGCTGGGCAGCCTGTTCTTCATGAGCCTGCTGGGCTGGAACGGCTCGGGCTCCGACTCCAATGGCTCGCCGCTGTTTCACCTGCTGGCCGGCTCCAGCCTGTTCGTCGCGTTCTTCATCGTCACCGAACCGGTCAGCGGCCCCAGGGCGGCCAGCGCACGCCTGCTGTTCGGCGCCGGGGTGGGCGTGCTGGTCTATGTAATCCGTACCTGGGGTAGCTACCCCGACGGCAGCGCGTTCGCCGTGCTGCTGATGAACCTGTGCGTGCCGGCGCTCGAACGCTGGGCCGCGCGGCGCCAAGGGCAGCCGGCATGACCCCCCGGGCGCGTGCAGTGCTGCTGGTGGCGGCCGTGGCGTGCCTGGCCATCGGCTGCGCCATTGGCTGGGCGCAGTTGAACGCCGCGCGTATCAGCCAGGCTGCAGTGCAGCTCAAGGCCAGGAGCCTGCTGAGCGTGCTGCCGGCAGAGCGCTACGACAACCAGCCGCTGCAACGCCCCCTCGCACTGCCCGCACCGACCCTGGCCCATAGCACCCTGCTGGCCGGCTACCGCGCGACCCTGCTCGGCCAGCCCAGCGCCGTGGTGCTGCACAGCCGGGTTCAGGGCTATGCGGGGCCACTGGACCTGCTGATCGCCATCGACAGCCACGGCCGCCTGCTGGCCACCCGGGTGCTGCAGCACCAGGAAACGCCAGGGCTTGGCGGCAAGTTGAGTGAACCGGGCAACACCTGGCTACGCGGGTTCGAGGGCCGCACGCTGGCGGACACCCCCGATCCGGCCTGGGCCCTCAAGCGCGATGCCGGCCAGTTCGACCAGCTGGCCGGCGCCAGCGTGACCTCCCGCGCAGTGATCCAGGCGGTGCACGATGCCCTGCGCTACTTCGACGAACACTCCCTCTATCTGCTGGGTACCGGTGAACATGAATAGCCGCAGCCTGCTCATCCTCAGCCTGGCCCCGATGCTGGGCGCCAGCCAGACCCTGGCCCAGGCCGCAGCGGTGGCGTTGTTCAGCCTGTTGAGCCTGTGCCTGCACCGGTTGTGCATGACGCCCTTGCGCCCGCTGCTGCAAGGGCTGCAGACCACGCTGGTCAGCGTGCTGCTGGCGGCGATGCTGGTGACCTGCCTGGAGCTGAGCCTGCGCGCCTGGGCCCTGGAGGTTCACGCGCAACTGGGCATCTACCCGGCGCTGATCGCACTGCAATGCGTGCTGCTGGAACAGTGCTTCGAGCGCCATCGCGGCGTCGCGCAAGGCCTGCTGGTGGTCATCGGCTTGTGTACAGTGCACCTGCTGCTGGGCCTGTGCCGCGAACTGCTGGGCTCTGCCGGGCTGCGCCTGGCCCAACTGACCCCGGGCGCACTGATCCTGCTGGGCCTGCTACTGGCCATTTTCAACCGGGTGCGGCGCAAGCCGGCCCCCTCGAGCCGTCAAGGAAGCCTCTGAGCCCATGAATGCTGCCAAACGCCTGGAAATCTTTCGCAGGCTGCACGAAGACAATCCGGACCCGAAGACCGAGCTGGCCTACACCACCCCCTTCGAACTGCTGATCGCGGTCATCCTCTCGGCGCAATCCACCGACGTGGGGGTCAACAAGGCCACTGCACGCCTGTACCCGGTGGCCAACACGCCCCAGGCCATCTACGACCTGGGCGTTGAAGGGTTGTCCAGCTACATCAAGACCATCGGCCTGTACAACAGCAAGGCCAAGAACGTCATCGAAACCTGTCGCCTGCTGATCGAGCGCCACGGCGGCGAAGTGCCGCAAACCCGCGAAGCCCTCGAAGCGTTGCCCGGGGTGGGCAGAAAGACGGCCAACGTGGTGCTCAACACCGCATTTCGCCAGCCGACCATGGCGGTGGACACGCATATCTTCCGGGTCAGCAACCGCACCCGTATCGCCCCCGGCAAGACGGTGCTGGAGGTGGAAAAGGCATTGATGAAGTTTGTGCCCAAGGACTATCTGCTGGATGCGCACCACTGGCTGATACTGCATGGGCGCTATGTATGCCAGGCGCGCAAGCCACGCTGTGGAAGCTGCCGTATCGAGGACCTTTGCGAGTACCCGCAAAAAACCTCCGACGATTGAACAAATAGTTGAATCGGTTGCGCACGATTGAAAAAATCTTTTTTACCGGCTCTGAAAATATCGCTATAAGGTGCGCCAATAGCCCTCTTGGCATGGAGTGACTTATGAGCACCGATAACGAAGAGCTGGATATCGACGTCGAGCCGGACACGGCAGACGAACAGGAAACGGAAAGCCCGCCCGAAACGGCGAAGACCAACCTCAGCAAGCGTCGCACCATCGACAACATGCTGGAAGAACGCCGCCTGCAAAAGCAGTTGGCCGATTACGACTTCGATCTTTGACGGCCCACTTCAGGTCGCGGGCGGGCCGTCTCTAGCGCATGCAGGGGCCAGGCAGTCGCCCTGGCAAGGTCTGGTTCACACCAGGCCGTTACGCTGGGCCAGTTCGATAAGGTCCACCAGGGAGCGCGCATTGAGCTTGAGCAACAGGCGCGTCTTGTAGGTACTCACCGTCTTGTTGCTCAGAAACATGCCGTCGGCAATCTCCTTGTTGGTCTTGCCACGTGCCAGTTGCTGCAGCACCATCATCTCCCGCCCCGACAGACGTTCGACCATATCCGCTTCGCTGGAACCGCCAAGGTTCGAACGCACCGAGTGCAGGGCCTGGTTGGGGAAGTAGCTGTAACCGGAGAGGACCGCCTTGATGGCGCTGAGCAGCTCGGTAAGGTCCTGCTGCTTGCAGACATAACCCGCGGCGCCCGCCTGCATGCACCGCATCGAAAAATGCCCAGGTGCCTGTGAGGTCAGCACCAGTACCTTTATGTTCACGTCATTGGAGGTCAACCTTGCGATGACCTCCAGCCCATCGAGCTTGGGCATGCCGATATCCAGTATCACGATATCGGGCAGGTGTTTCTTGACCAGCTGCAGCGCGTCCACTCCGTTGTCAGTCTCTGCGACAACTTCATAGCCATGCCGCTCCATCAGCATGCGTACAGCCAGGCGAATGACCGGATGATCATCCACGATCAGCACTTTATTCATGGGCAAAATCCAATTTTCGCTGTTCGATTTTTTGAGCCCGCACAATAGCCTAGTCAACCGGCATAGTGCATTGCAGCTTCCTTGACAGTTGCACGACAAGACCAGACCTACCTAAATAGAAGATTATTCCTACAAAACTTCCTGATAGCAGGCGTTAAGCAGAAACAATCATTGCGTCGTTCGAGGCGTGCATGCATTGCGAACAAACACTAACACCGCACTCTCGCCACGTTCCATATGACAACGCTCGCCCGCACGCAGGAAATATCCGTGATATTTGACTAACCCGGGTATCAATCCTGTCACGGCGTTTTATCGCGTCGAAGTTGCACCGAAGTATTTCCTGAGGACGATCCATAACCCCCTGAACACCGAAGTACCCAGGCCGCATAGTGGTTCCAAAAACAATGCGAACCCTGACCCTTGCGCCCACGAAACAGCGCTCACGCCGAGCAGCAGGCACGTACATGAGCAACGTCGAACCGAAAAGCCCACTGACGATCATTGCTATTTTCGCGGGTATCATCGAAGCCTCTGCGTTGGCCTCACTGCCCTTTCTTGGCGAAGACAGCCAGGGTATCTACACGTGGTTTCTGGTGGGCTTTCCACCCTTTCTGACAATCCTGTTTTTCCTGACGCTCAACTTCAACAGCAAGACGCTGTATTGCCCGGAGTACAACGAGGACACGCCTGAAGTTCCGGATGAACCCAAAGACTGGCCAACTTCAGAACAACGTGAAAGTCACCTGCCGCCTGCCCGTTCTGCCTTTGCACAATTGACCACACAAGCCCCACCCCTGGGTTGCGACGCCATGGCACCCGCTATCTCGACCATCGTCATTTCCGGTGCACACAGCACATCGCTGATCGAATACCTTGTCACTCAGGCCATCACGCAACAGCCCAGGCTGGGCACGCTGGTCATCCACAACCTTGAAACCGGCACGCAGACCACACTGACCACCCATGCCCTGGGCGCCGAGCCACCGCAATGAAGGCATAAAAAAACCCGGCCTCAGGCCGGGTTCCTTTCGTTCAAGCGCCCCTCACACCAGTGAGCGGCCCTTGTTCGCGGCAATGCGCAGGCGCAGTGCGTTGAGCTTGATGAAGCCCGCCGCGTCGGCCTGGTTGTAGGCGCCGCCGTCTTCTTCGAAGGTGGCGATGTTGGCATCGAACAGCGAATCGTCAGACTTGCGACCGGTGACGATCACGTTGCCCTTGTACAGCTTCAGGCGAACCACACCGTTCACGTTCAACTGCGAAGCATCGATCATCTGTTGCAGCATCAGACGCTCAGGGCTCCACCAGTAGCCGGTGTAGATCAGGCTGGCGTACTTGGCCATCAGCTCATCCTTGAGGTGAGCCACTTCGCGGTCCAGGGTGATGGACTCGATCGCACGGTGCGCGCGCAGCATGATGGTGCCGCCCGGGGTTTCGTAGCAGCCACGGGACTTCATGCCCACATAGCGGTTCTCGACGATGTCCAGGCGACCGATGCCGTTCTCGCCGCCGATGCGGTTCAGGGTGGCCAGGACGGTGGCCGGAGTCATCTCGACGCCGTCCAGCGCCACGACGTCGCCGTTGCGGTAGGTCAGTTCCAGGTAGGTCGGAACGTCAGGGGCGTTTTCTGGCGACTTGGTCCAGCGCCACATGTCTTCTTCGTGCTCGGTCCAGGTATCCTCCAGCACGCCGCCCTCGTAGGAGATGTGCAGCAGGTTGGCGTCCATCGAGTACGGCGACTTCTTCTTGCCGTGACGCTCGATCGGGATACCGTGCTTTTCGGCGTAGTCCATCAGCTTCTCGCGCGAGAGCAGGTCCCACTCGCGCCATGGGGCGATGACCTTGACGCCTGGCTTGAGCGCGTAGGCACCCAGCTCGAAACGCACCTGGTCGTTGCCCTTGCCGGTGGCGCCATGGGAAATGGCGTCGGCGCCGGTTTCGTTGGCGATCTCGATCAGACGCTTGGCGATCAGCGGACGTGCGATGGAAGTACCCAGCAGGTATTCGCCTTCGTAGACGGTGTTGGCGCGGAACATCGGGAACACGAAATCGCGGACGAATTCTTCTCGCAGGTCATCGATGTAGATCTCTTTGACACCCATGGCCTGAGCCTTGGCGCGGGCCGGTTCGACCTCCTCGCCCTGCCCCAGATCGGCGGTGAACGTCACCACTTCACAGTTGTAGGTATCTTGCAGCCACTTGAGAATCACCGAAGTATCAAGGCCGCCGGAATACGCCAGTACGACCTTTTTTACGTCCGCCATGCCATCACTCCACGGGTTGTACGGAAAGCCGGTGATTCTACCGGCCTTACCGCAGAATTTACAGTGGGGCGACAGCTTGTGACGACAAAGCGACAGAAATTGTCGTCGGCGCGACCGGCGGTCGCACCGTCGAATCAGGCGGCGGGTTTGCCTGCCTGGGCGGCCGGCGTCTGCGTGGGTGCCGGCGCAGGCGGGGTCGCTGCCGGTTCGGCAGGCTTGTGCGGGGCAACCTCTGCGGGCTTCTCGACCGGGGTGACGCGGTCGAGCTGGATGTTCACCCGGCGGTTGCGTGCCCGATTGGCGGCATTGGTATTGGCCGCCAGCGGATAGCGCTCGCCATGAAAGCGCACGGTGATCTGCTCTTCGGGGATGCCATGGGCCTTGAGGTAGTCCTGCACCGCCAGGGCGCGGCGACGCGAGAGGTCACGGTTGGTCAGGCGGTTGCCGCTGTTGTCGGAGTGGCCATCGAGCTCGATGTGGTTGACCGTGGGGTCGGCCTTGAGGAAGTCGATGATCACGTCCAGGCGGGCACGTGCATCGGCATCCAGATCGATACCGCCCCCCGGAAAGCCCACGCGTGCCTGGCGCACCTGGTCATAGTTCATCGGCAGCAGCTTGGCCGCACAGGCCTGGTAGTCACCGTAGGCACGGTTGAACTTCACCGGCAGCACGCGCACTTCCATGCTGCGCCCGGCTTCGCCGGTGTAGTTGCGCACCACGGTGCTGCGCCCGTCCAGCAGGCCATTGATGAGCCGGCTGGCCTGGCCCTGGGAGCTGTTGAACAGCACGCCGCTGCGCGCCATGCGCACCGCGCCCAGGTTGATGTCGCCACGCCCGGGCTGCCACGGTGCGGCGGCGGCCAGCAGGGTCGCGGAGCCGGCGCCCAGCACATTGCTGGTGGAGCGCAGCTGGAAGGTGGCCTGCTCGCCCGCGCGGCGCACGAACTCGCCGCTGCCGAAATCGGCGATCGGCTGGATCAGCCGGCATTCGAACTGATCGCCCTCGACCTTCCACTCGACGTTCTCCACGCGAGTCTGGAAGGTGAGTGCCACGGCCGGCAGGCTGGCAAACATACTGAGCAGGGCTAGGTAACGCTGGCGCACGGGCGGCTCCACAAATTTCTTACGGCATACCTGCAAGCTATCGGACGCCCTGCGCAAAACTTGATAGCGAGTGCTCGGATCGGGCTTTTCCGGTAGCATTCACCGGGAGTTCGAACCGCCTGGAATCCCCAATGTCCGACCGCCTGACCCTCCTGCGTCCCGACGACTGGCACATCCATCTTCGCGATGGCGCTGTATTGCCCCATACCGTCGGCGACGTGGCGCGCACCTTTGCCCGCGCCATCATCATGCCCAACCTGGTACCGCCGGTACGCAACACTGCCGAAGCCGACGCCTATCGCCAGCGCATCCTGGCCGCCCGCCCTGCCGGCAGCCGCTTCGAACCGCTGATGGTGCTGTACCTCACCGACCGCACCCAGCCCGAGGACATTCGCGCGGCCAAGGCCAGCGGATTCGTGCATGCCGCCAAGATGTACCCGGCCGGCGCGACCACCAACTCGGACTCCGGCGTGACCAGCGTCGACAAGATTTTCCCGGTGCTCGAAGCCATGGCCGAGGTGGGCATGCCACTTCTGGTGCACGGCGAAGTGACCCGCCCCGAGATCGACGTGTTCGATCGCGAGAAGCTGTTCATCGACGAGCACCTGCGCCGTGTGGTCGAGCGCTTCCCCACGCTCAAAGTGGTGTTCGAGCACATCACCACTGCCGAAGCCGTGCAGTTCGTCAACGAGGCCCCGGCCAACGTCGGCGCGACCATCACCGCCCAGCACCTGCTGTACAACCGCAACCACATGCTGGTGGGCGGTATTCGCCCGCACTTCTACTGCCTGCCGATCCTCAAGCGCAACACCCACCAGGTGGCTCTGCTCGACGCAGCCACCAGCGGCAGCAGCAAGTTCTTCCTCGGCACCGATTCGGCGCCCCACGCCCAGCATGCCAAGGAAGCCGCCTGCGGCTGTGCCGGCTGCTACACCGCGTTCGCCGCCATCGAGCTGTACGCCGAGGCGTTCGAACAGCGCAACGCGCTGGACAAGCTGGAAGGTTTCGCCAGCCTGCATGGCCCGGCGTTCTACGGCCTGCCGGCGAACACCGACCACATTACCCTGGTCCGCGAAAGCTGGACCGCCCCAGGCAGCCTGCCATTCGGCGAGCAGACTGTCATCCCGCTGCGCGCCGGTGAGCAACTGCGCTGGCGCCTGCTGGAGGAGACTGTGTGAGCGACGATTACGAAGACGACCAGGAAGGTCAAGGCGGCGGTTCGCGCCATCCGATGGCAGAGCGCTTTCGCGGCTACCTGCCGGTGGTGGTGGATGTTGAAACCGGTGGTTTCAACTGCGCCACCGATGCACTGCTGGAAATAGCCGCAGTCACCATCGGCATGGACGAAAAGGGCTTCCTGTTCCCGGAGCACACCTATTTCTTCCGCGTCGAACCCTTCGAGGGCGCCAATATCGAACAGGCGGCCCTGGACTTCACCGGCATCAAGCTCGATCACCCGCTGCGCATGGCGGTCAGCGAAGAGTCGGCGCTGACCGACATCTTCCGCGGCGTGCGCAAGGCCCTCAAGGCCAATGGCTGCAAGCGCGCGATCCTGGTGGGGCACAACAGCAGTTTCGACCTGGGCTTCCTCAACGCGGCCGTGGCGCGCCACGACATGAAGCGCAACCCCTTCCACCCGTTCTCCAGCTTCGACACCGCCACCCTGGCTGGCCTGGCCTATGGTCAGACCGTGCTGGCGCGGGCCTGCCAGAGTGCCGACATCGACTTTGACGGGCGGGAGGCACACTCGGCGCGCTACGACACCGAGAAGACGGCCGAGCTGTTCTGCGGCATCGTCAATCGCTGGAAGGAAATGGGCGGCTGGCAGGACTTTCGCGACTGACCGCTTCGCCGGCCGGCGCCTGCAGACGCTACGCGACGCAGGAGCCGGCCTTGCTGGCGAACAGGCATAAAAAAACCGGCCACCAGGGCCGGTTTTTTCATGCGTGGCGCTTACAGCTTGCCAGCATTCTCGCTCAGGTAGGCAGCAACGCCTTCTGGCGAAGCGGTCATGCCCTTGTCGCCTTTTTTCCAGTTGGCAGGGCAGACTTCGCCGTGCTCTTCGTGGAATTGCAGCGCGTCGACCAGACGGATCAGCTCTTCCATGTTGCGGCCCAGCGGCAGGTCGTTGACGATCTGCGAACGGACAACACCCTTGTCGTCGATCAGGAACGCGCCACGGAAGGCCACGCCGCCTTCGGACTCGACGTCGTAGGCCTGGGCGATTTCGTGCTTGAGGTCGGCAGCCATGATGTATTTGACCGGGCCGATACCGCCGGCGTTGATCGGGGTGTTGCGCCAGGCGTTGTGGGTGAAGTGCGAGTCGATCGAAACGGCGATAACTTCAACGTTGCGCGCCTTGAAGTCGTCCATGCGGTGATCCAGGGCGATCAGCTCGGACGGGCAGACGAAGGTGAAGTCCAGTGGGTAGAAGAACACCAGGCCGTACTTGCCCTTGATAGCCGAAGCCAGGTTGAAGCTGTCGACGATCTCGCCGTTGCCCAGTACTGCAGGTACGGTGAAGTCCGGGGCGTTTTTGCCTACGAGCACGCTCATTCGATATCTCCTGATGGTATTGAATGGTTTGCGCAGCCGACCCGCAGGTCCGCTGGCATGACACAAGAACTGCCCATCATACACCGACCGACGCCGTGCGCCGAGCGAATGCCAGCCCACTGCCAGACTGACCGCCGGTCGCTCTGGAACGGGCCTCTGCACAAGGTACTTTGACAAGCATTCTCATTAGCATTAAGCTCCCCGACATCAAGCCTTTACCAGCGATGGTCTCCCTTATGTATGTGTGTCTTTGTGTTGGTGTTACCGACGGACAGATCCGCGATGCGATTTACGAAGGATGCTGCAGCTACAAGGAAGTCCGTGCCGCCACCAACGTGGGCACCCAGTGCGGCAAATGTGCCTGCCTGGCCAAGGAAGTGGTACGTGAAACCCTGACCAAACTGCAGGTCAGCCAGGCCGCCCTGCCTTATCCGGTAGAATTTACCGCAGCCTGAAAACAGCGAATTTGAAGAACCGGACCTCGTGTCCGGTTTTTTTATGCCTGCAATTCAAGTAGTTAGGCTTAAAACGCGGAACACAAACATTCTTATTCCGATTAATTTTCATTTATTATTCAATAACTTAGGTTTGACACTGGAAGTTGTCGGGCTCAGACTCGTGCTTATCGACACACTTACGCAGGGCAGGACCCCATCATGAAAGGCGACGTTAGCGTCATCCAGCATCTCAACAAGATCCTCGGAAACGAGCTGGTCGCAATCAACCAATACTTCCTGCATGCGCGCATGTACGAAGACTGGGGTCTGGAAAAGCTCGGCAAGCACGAATACAAAGAATCCATCGACGAGATGAAACACGCTGACAAACTGATCAAGCGCATCCTGTTTCTCGAAGGTATTCCCAACGTCCAGGACCTGGGCAAGCTGCTGATTGGCGAACACACCAAGGAAATGCTCGAGTGCGACCTGCGCCTGGAGCAGAAAGGCCTGATCGACCTGAAGGCGGCGATTGCGCATTGCGAGACCGTGGGCGACTTCGGCAGCCGCGAACTGCTCGAAGACATCCTCGAGGCCGAGGAAGAGCATATCGACTGGCTGGAAACCCAGTTGAGCCTGATCGACAAGGTCAGCCTGGAAAACTACCTGCAGTCGCAGATGGGCGAGTAGTCACGCCCAACCGGCTGCAACCAAAGCCCCGCCTGTACGGGGCTTTTTTTCGCCTGAGGTAACCGGCCTTGCCGGCCACCGGGCCCAGGCAGGCACAAAAAAGCCCCGCAGATGCGGGGCTCTTCAGTGCAGAACCGGATTCAGGCCTTGGCCGCCTCGGCCTTGGCAGCGGCGTCCTTGATCAGGGTCTGCAGCTCGCCGTTGGCAAACATCTCGGCCATGATATCGCTGCCGCCGACCAGCTCACCGCCCACCCACAGTTGCGGGAAGGTCGGCCAGTTGGCGTACTTGGGCAGGTTGGCGCGGATTTCCGGGTTCTGCAGGATATCCACGTAAGCGAACTTCTCGCCACAACCCATCACGGCTTGCGCCGCCTTGGCCGAAAAGCCGCACTGCGGGGCATTCGGCGAGCCTTTCATGTAAAGCAGAATGGTGTTGTTGGCAATCTGCTCTTTGATTGTTTCGATAATATCCATGAAGCACCTCGCGGCTGAACTTTCCGACCTGGTTGTCGGCACGGTGACGCATTGTATCGGAAAGCCGAGCGTGACGCTCGGCCTTGCCGATATCAGGCCGCAACCACCTCTACCACCACCCCGTTGAGCGCCGCATTGCCCGATACCGCGTCGCGCTGACGCTCGTCGGTCAGATCGTTGGCACTGGCCCCTGCTTGCGCCTGAGCGATGCCCAGGCGCATGCCTGGCCGCCCATGGCCGAAGCCGTGTGGCAGGCTGACCACGCCGGGCATCATATCGGTGCTGGCGAGCACCTCCACCTCGATGCTGCCCACGCGCGAGCTGACACGCACCCGCTGGCCGTCCTGCAACTGCCGGCCGGCCAGGTCGTCGGGATGCATCAGCAGCTGGTGGCGCGGCTTGCCCTTCACCAGGCGATGGTAGTTGTGCATCCAGGAGTTGTTGCTGCGCACATGCCGACGCCCGATCAGCACCAGTTGCGTGGCCTGGGGCAAAGCTTGCGCGGCGAAGCGCTGAAGGTCGGCCAGGATCACCGCGGGCGCGGCCTCGACATACTGGCTGGCAGTTTTCAGCCGTGCACCGAGGTTGGGCTGCAACGGCCCCAGGTCGATACCGTGGGGATAGCGCTCGAGGGTGTGCAGCGACAGGTCGAACGCGCTGCCCTGGCCATGGGGCCCGCCGCGCAAGCCCAGGTCGATCATCTGCGCGGGTGTCAGGGTCGGTTTGAGCGGCTTGTCGGCCAGTGCCGCGAAGGCCTTGGCCAGGCCGACGAAGATCTCCCAGTCGTGCAGCGCGCCTTCGGGCTTGGGCAGGATCGCCCGGTTGAAGCGGCTGACGTTGCGCACCGCCAGCAGGTTGAAGGTGGTGTCGTAGTGATCGTTCTCCAGCGCCGAGGTGGACGGCAGGATCAGGTCGGCATGGCGCGTGGTCTCGTTGATGTACAGGTCGATGCTGAGCATGAACTCCAGCCCTTGCAGCGCCTGCTCCAGCTGCCGCCCATTGGGCGTGGAGAGCACCGGGTTGCCGGCCACGGTGACGAGTGCACGCACCTGCCCTTCGCCCTCGCACAGCATCTCTTCGGCCAGTGCCGCCACCGGCAGCTCGCCTGCGTACTCGGGCAGGCCCGACACACGGCTCTGCCAGGCGTTGAAATGCCCGCCGCTGGTACTGGCCACCAGGTCCACTGCCGGCTGGGTGCACAAGGCGCCGCCGACCCGATCCAGATTGCCACTGACCAGGTTGATCATCTGCACCAGCCAATGGCACAGGGTGCCGAAAGCCTGGGTCGAGATACCCATGCGCCCATAGCACACGGCCTTGTCGGCGGCGGCGAAGTCGCGGGCCAACTGGCGGATCTGCTCGGCCTCGATACCACAGCGCGGGCCCATGGCTTCGGCTGTGAACGGCGCGATTGCCTCGCGCACCGCGTCCAGCCCGGCCACCGGCAGGTGCGTGGTACGGCTCAGGCCTTCCTCGAACAGGGTGTTGAGCAGCCCGCACAGCAGCGCCGCATCAGCGCCTGGGCGCACGAACAGGTGTTGGTCGGCCATGGCCGCGGTCTCGCTGCGCCGCGGGTCGACCACCACCAGCTTGCCGCCCCGTGCCTGCAGGGCCTTGAGGCGCTTTTCGACATCGGGCACAGTCATGATGCTGCCGTTGGAAGCCAAGGGGTTGCCGCCCAGAATCAGCATGAAGTCGGTATGGTCGATGTCCGCAATCGGCAACAGCAGGCCATGGCCGTACATCAGGTAGCTGGTCAGGTGCTGCGGCAACTGGTCGACCGAGGTCGCGGAAAAGCGGTTGCGCGTCTTGAGCAGGCCCAGGAAATAGTTGCTGTGGGTCATCAGGCCGTAGTTGTGCACGCTGGGGTTGCCCTGGTACACCGCCACCGCGTTCTGACCATGGCGCTGCTGCAGGGCCCAGAGCTTCCGGGCGGCCAGCGCGAACGCCTCGTCCCAGCCGATGGCCTGCCATTGCTCGCCGATGCGGCGCATGGGAGTACGCAGGCGGTCCGGATCGTTCTGGATGTCCTGCAACGCAACGGCCTTGGGACAGATATGGCCACGGCTGAAGGTGTCCAGCGCATCGCCCTTGATCGACGTGATGCGCGGCGCCTGCCCAGGCTCATGGGCCACTTCCAGGGTCAGGCCGCAGATGGCTTCGCACAGATGACAGGCACGGTGATGCACGCTTTTGCTCATGGCCGCCTCTTGTTGTGGGTCTGATTAGCGACCTCGACTATGGCCCTGCCCCGCCCCCCTCGCCAGTGACGTTCGTGGCGTGAATCGCCCGGCATCAGGCAAGGCGATGGTCGCGGCGCGCTGGCACCTGTACCGCGCATGCGTTGCAAAGGCCTCGGCGGGCAGTGTACAAAGCCTGTCCGGCCCAATAAAAAGCGTCACCCAACGGCTTGCAACACATTCGGCAACGTCGAGTTCGCAGCCCCCACTTGGTAAGACGCGACATTTAATTATAGTATTGCGCCTTTCCCTATTTCGTCGCCCCGTGCGGCTTTCGCCGCAGGTCACTTCCGTTGTTTTCGAAAACCGGCTTTTGATGATCTGCGGTCTGTTGCAAAAAGGTAGTCAATGATGAGCGCTAGGCACTTTCTCTCCCTGATGGATTTCACCGCCGAAGAACTGGTCAGTGTGATCCGCCGAGGGATCGAGCTGAAGGACCTGCGTAACCGCGGCGTACTCTTCGAACCCCTGAAAAACCGCGTGCTGGGCATGATTTTCGAAAAGTCGTCCACGCGTACCCGGCTGTCGTTCGAAGCCGGCATGATCCAGCTCGGTGGCCAGGCCATCTTCCTGTCGCCACGCGACACCCAGCTGGGCCGTGGCGAGCCGATCGGTGACTGCGCCATCGTCATGTCGCGCATGCTCGACGCGGTGATGATCCGTACATTTGCCCACAGCACGCTCACCGAGTTCGCCGCCAATTCGCGGGTACCGGTGATCAACGGCCTGTCCGACGACCTGCACCCGTGCCAGCTGCTGGCCGACATGCAGACTTTCCTCGAACACCGCGGCTCGATCCAGGGCAAGACCGTGGCCTGGGTGGGCGATGGCAACAACATGTGCAACAGCTATATAGAAGCGGCCATCCAGTTCGACTTCCAGCTGCGCATCGCCTGCCCTGAGGGCTATGAGCCCAACCCGGCGTTCGTGGCCCAGGCCGGCGAGCGCGTGCAGATCGTGCGCGACCCCAAGGACGCCGTGCGCGGTGCACACCTGGTGAGCACCGATGTCTGGACTTCCATGGGCCAGGAGGAGGAAACTGCACGGCGCCTGGCGCTGTTTGCGCCTTACCAGGTCAACCGCGAACTGCTCGACCTGGCGGCTGCGGATGCCCTGTTCATGCACTGCCTGCCCGCCCACCGTGGCGAGGAAATCAGCCTGGACCTGCTCGACGACCCCCGTTCGGTCGCCTGGGACCAGGCCGAAAACCGCTTGCATGCACAGAAGGCGCTTCTCGAATATCTTGTCGAACCGGCCTATCACCACGCATGAGTCAACCTCTACTGCTTAACCTGCGCGACCTCGCCTGCGGCTATGGCGAGCAGCGCATCGTCCAGAACCTCAACCTGCACCTCAACGCCGGCGACATCGGTTGCCTGCTGGGTTCCTCGGGGTGCGGCAAGACCACCACGCTGCGCGCCATCGCCGGTTTCGAGCCGGTGCACGAGGGCGAGATCAGCCTGGCGGGCGAAGTCATCTCCAAGGCCGGCTTCACCCTGGCCCCGGAGAAGCGCCGCATCGGCATGGTGTTTCAGGACTACGCGCTGTTCCCGCACCTGACCGTGGCCGAGAACATCGCGTTCGGCATCGGCAAGCACCCCCGCCAGCGCCAGGTGGTCGATGAAATGCTCGAGCTGGTGAAGCTGGACAAGCTTGGCGGGCGCTACCCGCACGAGCTGTCCGGCGGCCAGCAACAGCGTGTGGCCCTGGCCCGTGCCCTGGCACCCGAGCCGCAACTGCTGCTGCTGGACGAGCCATTCTCCAACCTCGACGTGGAACTGCGCCGACGCCTCAGTCATGAGGTGCGTGACATCCTCAAGAGTCGCGGCACCAGCGCGATCCTGGTCACCCATGACCAGGAAGAGGCCTTTGCCGTCAGCGACCATGTGGGCGTGTTCAAGGAAGGCCGCCTGGAGCAGTGGGACACCCCGTACAACCTCTACCACGAACCGTTCACGCCGTTCGTGGCCAGCTTTATCGGCCAGGGCTATTTCATCCGTGGCCAGCTGACCAGCCCCGAATCGGTGCAGACCGAACTGGGCGAGCTGCGCGGCAATCGGGCCTACACCCTGCCCCAGGGCAGCGCGGTGGATGTGCTGCTGCGCCCGGACGACATCGTGCATGCGCCCCACAGTGCCTTGAAGGCAAGCATCGTCGGCAAGAGCTTCCTCGGTGCGTCCACCCTGTACCGCCTGCAACTGGGTACCGGCAGCCAGCTCGAAGCGATCTTCCCGAGCCATATCGACCATCAGGTCGGCGGCGAGGTGGGCATAGAAGTGGCGGCGGACCACCTGGTGCTGTTCCCGGTGGCCGGCACGGTGCCGGCACAACTGCCGGTGGCGGAGAACGGCGTGCGACGCTACAGCGCGGCGCTCTGATAACGCTTCGCCAGCAAGGCTGGCTCCTACAGGAAATTGCCTGGCCTACTGTAGGAGCCAGCCTTGCTGGCGAAAAGGGCCGCTAGAGGAACAACGTCCCGCTCGCCACCCGCGTCGCATACCCGCCAATCTTCACCCGCGCCCCCTCCAGGCGGCAGAACAGCTCCCCGCCCCGCGCGGAACACTGCACCGCGTGCAGCTCATCCTTGCCCAGGCGCTGCGCCCAGTAAGGGATCAGCGAGCAGTGCGTGGAGCCGGTCACCGGGTCTTCAGGGATACCGATCCCCGGCGCAAAATAGCGCGACACAAAATCATGCTCGCGCCCTGGCGCCGTGACAATCACGCCCAGCCCCGGCAACGGCACCAGCGCCGCCATGTCAGGGCGACAATCCCGCACCGCCTGTTCGCTTTCGAGCACCACGAACAGTTCATTGGTCTGCCACACCTCGACCACCGGGCACCCCAGCGCCTGCGCCACCGGCGGCAGCTCGGCCAGCGGCTGCGGGTCGTAGCGCGGGAAGTCCAGCACCAGGCGCCCCGCCTCGCGGCTCACGGTCAGCGGCCCCGAACGGCTGTCGAACGCCAGGCACTCGGCATCTTCCCCATACACCTCGAACAGCACATGCGCGCTGGCCAGGGTCGCATGCCCGCACAGCGGCACTTCGGTGGAGGGCGTGAACCAGCGGATGCGCCAGCGCTGCGCCTCGCGCACGACGAATGCGGTTTCGGCCAGGTTGTGCTCGGCCGCAATTTTTTGCATCAGTTCATCGGGCAGCCATTGCTCCAGGCGATACACCATCGCCGGGTTGCCGCTGAAGGGTTGGGAACTGAAGGCATCGACCTGGTGAAATTCAAGCTGCATGGGTTGGCTCCTGCATGGGAAGGCAGCGAGCATGCCTGCCCGGGCGCTCGCGCTTCCATATACAGAATGGCCGGATTTGGAGGATACAGATGCTACTCGCGGCCGATCGCCGCAAAGCTGCCCCGGGTGTGCTCGGCCAGCACCGCCGCCGCCAGTTCCACCTCGAGCCCGCGCCGCCCGGCGCTGACATGAATGGTTTCGAACTGCTGCGCCGAAGCATCGATGAAGGTGCGCAGGCGCTTCTTCTGCCCCAGCGGGCTGATCCCGCCCACCAGGTACCCGGTGGAACGCTGTGCGGCCATCGGGTCGGCCATTTCGCACTTCTTTGCGCCCGCCGCATGGGCCAGGGCCTTGAGGTCCAGGCTGCCCACCACCGGCACCACCGCCACCAGCAACTCGCCCTTCTCGGTGCTGGCCAGCAGCGTCTTGAACACCCGCGCTGGCTCCAGGTTGAGCTTCTCGGCGGCTTCCAGGCCGTAGGAAACCGCCTTGGGGTCGTGTTCATAACTGTGGATGCGGTGTTCGGCGCGGGCTTTCTTGAGCAAATCCAGGGCGGGGGTCATGCAGGGCTCCAGGCAGGGTGATCGGTCTCCAGTCGCTGGCTACTTTAGGGCAAAACGCCGGAGCCAACCATTACCCGCCCGGTTGCCACCGACACCACCTGAGCCACCGGCAGTCAGAATATGAATGGCAGTTCACTTTCGACCTTTGACATCAGCGTTTCTTGTCTATATTTTTTCGATTCTGAATATCGAACTGCCCCAATACCGTGCAGTTCTGCCGTCAACCCGACCAGAATGGGGATTCTGCTCGGGTTTTTGTCGAGCGCACACGCGCCTCACAACAACAAGAACCGAGGTCACGAATGACGACTGCTCTACGACAACCAACGCTGTCTGCCCAATGCATGGCCGAATTCCTCGGCACCGCATTGCTCATCTTTTTCGGTACCGGCTGCGTCGCGGCACTCAAGGTCGCGGGCGCCAGCTTCGGCCTGTGGGAAATCAGCATCATCTGGGGCGTGGGGGTCAGCATGGCGATCTACTTCACCGCCGGGGTGTCGGGTGCACACCTGAACCCGGCCGTGAGCATCGCCCTGAGCCTGTTCAGCGGCTTCGAAAAGCGCAAGCTGCCGTTCTACATCGTCGCCCAGGTGGCCGGTGCCTTCTGCGGCGCGGCGCTGGTATACACCCTGTACAGCAACCTGTTCTTCGATTACGAACAGACCCACGCCATGGTGCGCGGCAGCACCGCCAGCCTGGAGCTGGCCTCGGTGTTCTCCACCTATCCGCACCCGTTGCTGTCCACCGGCCAGGCATTTCTGGTGGAGGCCGTGATCACGGCCATCCTGATGGCGGTGATCATGGCCCTTGCCGACGACAGCAACGGCCTGCCCCGCGGCGCACTGGCACCACTGCTGATCGGCCTGCTGATCGCGGTGATCGGCAGTGCCATGGGCCCGCTGACCGGCTTTGCGATGAACCCGGCGCGCGACTTCGGCCCCAAGCTCATGACCTTCCTGGCCGGCTGGGGCAACGTGGCCTTTACTGGCGCACGTGACATTCCCTATTTCCTGGTTCCCATCATTGCGCCGATCATAGGTGCAAGCGTGGGTGCCGCCCTGTATCGCGGCGTGATCGCGCGCAACTTGCCCACGGCAGATGGCGCGAACGCCCAGACCGACGACAACGCTCGGGGCAAGACCCAGGCCTCCTGATGCCGAACCGGCGAGCCAGGCTCGCCCTGCCCCGACTTCCACCTTTTCGAGTGCAAGGCCCACACCATGACCGACACCCCGAACAAGCACTACATCATTGCCCTGGACCAGGGCACGACCAGTTCACGCGCGATCATCTTCGACCGTGACGCCAACGTGGTCGGCACCTCGCAGCGCGAGTTCGCCCAGCATTACCCCCAGGCCGGCTGGGTCGAGCACGACCCGATGGAGATCTTCGCCACCCAGAGCGCGACCATGGTCGAAGCACTGGCCCAGGCGGGCCTGAGCCACGACCAGGTGGCGGCCATCGGCATCACCAACCAGCGCGAGACCACCGTGGTGTGGGACCGCGAAACCGGTCGCCCGGTGTACAACGCCATCGTCTGGCAGTGCCGACGCAGCACCGAGATCTGCGAGCAGCTCAAGCGTGACGGCCACGCGGACTACATTCGCGAAACCACCGGCCTGGTCACCGACCCGTACTTCTCGGGCACCAAGCTCAAGTGGATCCTGGACAACGTCGACGGCGTGCGTGAACGCGCCGAACGCGGCGAGCTGCTGTTCGGCACCGTGGATACCTGGCTGATCTGGAAGTTCTCCGGCGGCAAGGTGCATGTCACCGACTACACCAACGCCTCGCGCACCCTGATGTTCAACATCCACACCCTGGAATGGGACGAGAAGATGCTGCAGGTGCTGGGCATCCCGAAGCAGATGCTGCCCCAGGTACGCTCGTCGTCAGAGGTGTACGGCCACACCAAGAGCGGCATCGCCATTGCCGGCATCGCCGGCGACCAGCAGGCTGCGCTGTTCGGCCAGATGTGCGTGGAGCCGGGCCAGGCCAAGAACACCTATGGCACCGGCTGCTTCCTGCTGATGAACACCGGCGACAAGGCCGTGCAGTCGTCCCATGGCCTGCTCACCACCATTGCCTGCGGCCCCCGCGGCGAAGTGGCCTATGCCCTGGAAGGCGCGGTGTTCAACGGCGGCTCGACCGTGCAGTGGCTGCGTGACGAGCTGAAGATCGTCAACGACGCCCACGACACCGAGTACTTCGCCAGCAAGGTCAAGGACAGCAACGGCGTGTACCTGGTGCCGGCATTCACCGGCCTGGGTGCGCCGTACTGGGACCCGTACGCGCGCGGCGCCCTGTTCGGCCTGACCCGCGGGGTCAAGGTCGACCACATCATCCGCGCCGCGCTGGAGTCGATCGCCTATCAGACCCGCGACGTGCTCGACGCCATGCAGCAGGATTGCGGCGAGCGCCTGAGCGCACTGCGGGTGGACGGTGGCGCGGTGGCCAACAACTTCCTGATGCAGTTCCAGGCCGACATTCTCGGCACCTGCGTGGAACGCCCGCAGATGCGCGAAACCACTGCGCTCGGCGCCGCCTACCTGGCCGGCCTGGCATGTGGCTTCTGGAGCGGGCTGGACGAGCTGCGCGGCAAGGCCATCATCGAGCGCGAGTTCACTCCGCAGTTGGAGGAGGCGCAGAAAGAGAAGCTGTACGCCGGCTGGCTGAAGGCAGTGGACCGTACCCGCGACTGGGAACCGCACGAGGAATAAAACCTGCGCAGGCCTCTTCGCCAGCAAGGCTGACTCCTACACTGTAGGCACCAGCCTTGCTGGCGAGGCGCCCACAGGATCGTTTCAGCCAGCCCCGCGCTGGCCCCCGCCCCCATCCTGCGGCATCATGCAGATTTGCCCGGCAGCCCAAAAGGACCGCCCATGAATCTGCCCCCTCGCCAACAACAAATTCTCGAGCTGGTCCGCGAACGCGGCTATGTCAGTATCGAGGAAATGGCGCAGCTGTTCGTTGTAACCCCGCAAACCATCCGCCGTGACATCAACCAGCTGGCCGAAGTGAACCTGCTGCGCCGCTATCACGGTGGCGCGGCCTATGATTCGAGCATCGAGAACACCGCCTACGCCATGCGTGCCGACCAGATGCGCGACGAAAAGCAGCGTATCGCCGAAGCCATCGCCACGCAGATCCCCGATCACGCCTCGCTGTTCATCAACATCGGCACCACCACCGAGTCCATCGCCCGCGCCCTGCTCAACCACAACCACCTGAAGATCATCACCAACAACCTGCATGTGGCCTCCATCCTCAGCGCCAAGGACGATTTCGAAGTACTGCTGGCCGGCGGCAACGTGCGCCGCGATGGCGGTGTGGTCGGCCAGGCCAGCGTCGACTTCATCAACCAGTTCAAGGTCGACTTCGCCCTGGTCGGCATCAGCGGCATCGATGAGGACGGCAGCCTGCTCGACTTCGATTACCAGGAAGTGCGCGTGTCCCAGGCCATCATCGCCAATGCGCGCCAGGTGATCCTCGCCGCCGACTCCAGCAAGTTCGGGCGCAACGCCATGGTGCGCCTGGGCTCGATCAGCCTGATCGACTGCCTGGTGACCGACCAGCCCCCCGTCGCCGCCCTCGCCCAGTTGCTCAACCAGCACAAGATCCGCCTGGACGTGGTGTAGCGCCATCGCGGCCCTCGCAACGGGGGCCGCTCGAATGTTCATAATTTTTCATTTATTTGTCATCCGATCAGTATTTTCTATTGAAAGCGACTGGCGGGCGCCATTTTGTTGCGCTACCATTTTCGCAAACGAACATTAATGTTCATATTCGATAGAAACCAGAGGCCGCCTCGTGTCCCAGTCCAGCTCGCCATCGCCCGCCCTTGCCGAAATCTACGACGTTGCCGTGATCGGTGGCGGCATCAACGGCGTCGGTATCGCCACCGATGCGGCCGGGCGCGGCCTGTCGGTACTGCTCTGCGAGAAGGACGACCTGGCCAGCCATACGTCCTCGGCCAGCAGCAAGCTGATCCACGGTGGCCTGCGCTATCTGGAGCACTACGAGTTCCGCCTGGTGCGCGAAGCGCTGGCAGAACGCGAAGTGCTGCTGGCCAAGGCGCCGCATATCGTCAAGCCGATGCGCTTCGTGCTGCCGCACCAGCCGCACCTGCGTCCAGCGTGGATGATCCGCGCCGGCCTGTTCCTGTATGACCATCTGGGCAAGCGCAAGCAGCTGGGCGCCTCGCGCAGCCTGCGCTTCGGCCCGGGCAACCCGCTCAAGCCGGCCATCACCCGCGGTTTCGAATACGCCGACTGCGCAGTGGACGACGCCCGCCTGGTGGTGCTCAACGCCATGGCCGCGCGTGAGCTGGGTGCGCACATCCTCACCCGTACCCGCTGCGTCAGCGCACGGCGCGTGGGCAAGCTGTGGAACGTGCAGCTCGAACGCCCCGACGGCAGCCAGCAGACCATCCAGGCCCGCGCCCTGGTGAACGCGGCCGGCCCGTGGGTGGCCAGGCTCATCAAGGACGACCTCAAGCTGGAGGCGCCCTACGGCATTCGCCTGATTCAGGGCAGCCACCTGATCGTGCCCCGGCTGTACGAGGGCGAGCATGCCTACATCCTGCAGAACGAAGACCAGCGCATCGTGTTCGCCATCCCGTACCTGGAGCGCTTCACCCTGATCGGCACCACCGACCGCGAGTACAGCGGCGACCCGGCCCAGGTGAGCATCACCGAGGCCGAGACCGACTACCTGCTCAAGGTTGTGAACGCGCACTTCAACCACCAGCTGGGCCGCGCCGACATCCTCAGCACCTACTCCGGTGTGCGCCCGTTGTGCAACGACGAGTCGGACAACCCCTCGGCGGTCACCCGCGACTACACCCTGGCCCTGTCGGCGTCTGCCGGCGAGGCGCCGCTGCTGTCGGTGTTCGGCGGCAAGCTGACCACCTACCGCAAGCTGGCCGAGTCGGCCATGGCCGAGCTGGCGCCGTACTTCACCCAGATGACCGGTAGCTGGACCGCCACCTCCAGCCTGCCGGGCGGTGAACAGATGACCACGCCGCAGGCGCTGTGCGACGAGATTCTCGCGCGCTTCGGCTGGCTGCCAGCGGATATCGCCAAGCGCTGGGCGCTGACCTACGGCAGCCGCGTATGGCGCCTGCTCGAGGGCGTCCAGGGCCCGGACGACCTGGGTGATGCGATTGGTGGCGGGTTGTTCACCCGCGAGGTGGATTACCTGTGCAGCGAGGAATGGGCGGTCAGCGCCGACGATATCCTGCTGCGGCGCACCAAGCTGGGGCTTTTCACCAGCCCGGCCGAACAACAGGCTCTGCGGGTTTACCTGCAACGGGTAGAACTGAGCCGCGGGCGTATTCAGGCGGCCTGACACCGCCAAATCGCATCGAGGGTCAAGCCCGCTCCCACAAGCTCACCAAACCAGTGGGAGCGGGCTTGACCCGCGATGAGGCCAACAAAGGACTATCTGTTCGGTTTCCCGAACGAGCCATTGGCCCTTAATCGGAAACCCGGACATCCCTCCCCCGCCATACCCCGGCAAAAAATGCCCGCCGCCGCTATTTGCATGGGGTTATGATCAAAATCAGAGTTTGGCATGAGTCATGCTCTACACTCAGTACCCGAATGCGCAACCGCTTCATTGCTGTGTTCGCTGAACGAAAGAGCCCGCCAACGGCTCAATAAGAAAAACAACGTCGAGGAAAATTTGATGCGTATCGTTCCCCATCTGTTGGGCGCCGCCATGGCGACCGCTTTGATCAGCACGCCGGCCCTTGCCGCCGAACTGACCGGCACCCTGAAGAAAATCAACGACTCGGGCACCATTACCCTGGGGCACCGCGACGCTTCCATCCCGTTCTCCTACATCGCCGACGCTTCGGGCAAACCCGTCGGTTACTCCCACGACATCCAGCTGGCTATCGTCGAGGCCCTGAAAAAGGACCTGAACAAGCCGGACCTGAAGGTCAAATACAACCTGGTCACCTCGCAGACCCGCATCCCGCTGGTGCAGAACGGCACCGTTGACGTCGAGTGCGGTTCCACCACCAACAACCTCGAGCGCCAGCAACAGGTCGACTTCTCGGTCGGCATCTTCGAGATCGGTACCCGCCTGCTGTCCAAAAAGGACTCCTCCTACAAGGACTTCCCGGACCTGGCCGGCAAGAACGTGGTGACCACCGCCGGTACCACATCCGAGCGCATCCTCAAGTCGATGAACGCCGACAAGCAGATGAAGATGAACGTCATCTCCGCCAAGGACCACGGCGAGTCGTTCCAGATGCTCGAGTCCGGCCGCGCCGTGGCCTTCATGATGGACGACGCCCTGCTCGCCGGCGAAATGGCCAAGGCCAAGAAGCCGACCGACTGGGCCGTGACCGGTACCCCGCAGTCCTATGAAATCTACGGCTGCATGGTGCGCAAGGGCGACGCCCCGTTCAAGAAAGCGGTCGATGACGCCATCGTCGCCCTGTACAAGTCGGGTGAGATCAACAAGATCTACGACAAGTGGTTCAACCAGCCAATCCCGCCTAAAGGCCTGAACCTGATGTTCCCCATGAGCGACGAGCTCAAGGCGCTGATCGCCAATCCTACCGACAAAGCTGCAGACGAAAAGAAGTCCTGACCCCCAGCTAGTTAGTGTCTAACCTTTCATCCGAGGGCGCCCAGCGCCCCCGGATGCTCGAAGGTGCCCGTGAAACAACCGATCTGAGGGGAGACCCCGATGAATTACAACTGGGACTGGGGCGTTTTTTTCAAGTCCACCGGCGTTGGCAGCGAGACCTACCTGGACTGGTATATCACCGGCCTGGGCTGGACCATCCTGATCGCCGTTGCCGCCTGGATCATTGCGCTGCTGCTGGGCTCGGTGCTCGGCGTCATGCGTACCGTACCGAACCGTCTGGTGTCGGGTATCGCCACGTGCTACGTGGAACTGTTTCGCAATGTGCCGCTGCTGGTGCAGCTGTTCATCTGGTACTTCCTGGTACCCGACCTGCTGCCCGAAGGCCTGCAGGAGTGGTACAAGCAGGACCTCAACCCGACCACCTCGGCGCTGATCAGCGTGGTCATCTGCCTGGGGCTGTTCACCGCTGCACGGGTGTGCGAGCAGGTGCGCACCGGCATCCAGGCACTGCCACGTGGCCAGGAAGCCGCTGCCCGCGCCATGGGCTTCAGCCTGCCGCAGATCTACAACAACGTGCTGCTGCCGCAAGCCTACCGGATCATCATTCCGCCGCTTACCTCCGAATTCCTGAACGTGTTCAAGAACTCCTCGGTGGCGTCGCTGATCGGCCTGATGGAGCTGCTGGCACAGACCAAGCAGACCGCCGAGTTCTCGGCCAACCTGTTCGAGGCCTTCACCCTGGCCACGCTGATCTACTTCACCCTGAACATGGGGCTGATGCTGCTGATGCGCCTGGTCGAGAAGAAAGTCGCGGTGCCGGGCCTGATCTCCGTGGGGGGTAAATAATGGACATGGATTTCAGTGGAATCGTGCCAGCCCTGCCGGGCCTGTGGAACGGCATGAAGATGACCCTGCAGCTGATGCTCATGGGCATCATTGGCGGCATCGCGCTGGGTACCGTGCTGGCACTGATGCGGTTGTCGTCGAGCAAGCTGCTGTCGCGCCTGGCCGGCGCCTACGTGAACTACTTTCGCTCCATCCCGCTGCTGCTGGTGATCACCTGGTTCTACCTGGCGGTACCGTTCGTGCTGCGCTGGATCACCGGCGAAGACACCCCGGTGGGTGCGTTCACCTCCTGCGTCGTGGCATTCATGATGTTCGAGGCGGCGTACTTCTGCGAAATCGTGCGGGCCGGCGTGCAGTCGATCTCCAAGGGCCAGATGGCGGCTGCCCAGGCACTGGGCATGAACTACGCGCAGACCATGCGCCTGATCATCCTGCCCCAGGCATTTCGCAAGATGACCCCGCTGCTGCTGCAGCAGAGCATCATCCTGTTCCAGGACACCTCGCTGGTCTACACCGTGGGCCTGGTGGACTTCCTCAACTCGGCACGGGCCAGTGGCGACATCATCGGGCGCTCCAACGAGTTCCTGCTGTTTGCCGGCGCCGTGTACTTTGTCATCAGCTTCTCCGCTTCCTTCCTGGTCAAGCGTCTGCAGAAAAGGATAACCGTATGATTTCCATCAAGAACGTCAACAAGTGGTACGGCGATTTCCAGGTTCTGACCGACTGCAGCACCGAGGTCAAGAAAGGCGAAGTGGTGGTGGTGTGCGGGCCGTCTGGCTCGGGCAAGTCCACCCTGATCAAGTGCGTCAACGCGCTGGAACCGTTCCAGAAGGGCGACATCGTGGTCGACGGCACCTCGATCGCCGACCCCAAGACCAACCTGCCCAAGCTGCGCTCGCGGGTCGGCATGGTGTTCCAGCACTTCGAACTGTTCCCGCACCTGACCATCACCGAGAACCTGACCATCGCGCAGATCAAGGTGCTGGGCCGCAGCAAGGAAGAAGCCACCAAGAAGGGCCTGCAACTGCTTGAGCGCGTCGGCCTGTCGGCCCATGCGCACAAGCACCCCGGCCAGCTCTCCGGCGGCCAGCAGCAGCGCGTGGCCATCGCCCGCGCCCTGGCCATGGATCC
Source organism: Pseudomonas sp. UBA7500 (assembly GCF_002478435.1). Classification (NCBI taxonomy): domain Bacteria; kingdom Pseudomonadati; phylum Pseudomonadota; class Gammaproteobacteria; order Pseudomonadales; family Pseudomonadaceae; genus Pseudomonas; species Pseudomonas sp. UBA7500. The sequence continues at coordinate 207,016 of NZ_DLNW01000027.1, forward strand.
GATCGTGATGCTGTTCGACGAACCCACCTCAGCCCTGGACCCGGAAATGGTCAGCGAGGTACTCGACGTGATGGTGCAACTGGCCCACGAAGGCATGACCATGATGTGCGTGACCCACGAAATGGGCTTTGCGCGCAAAGTGGCCAACCGGGTGATCTTCATGGACAAGGGCAACATCATCGAAGACTGCACCAAGGAAGAGTTCTTCGGTGACCAGAGCGTGCGCGACGAGCGTACCCAGCACTTCCTCAGCAAGATCCTGCAGCACTGATGCCGCCCGGTGCCCCTGCCCGGCCCACGCCGGGCAGAGGGCGCTGGTCGTGACAAGGCCACTGTGATGAAATGCGATCCCACGCTCTTTCGCCCAGCCAAGCCTGACCTTGCCGTGAAACCTCGCCTGATCCGCCACCTGTTCCTGCCCCCACTGGTCCTGCTGCTGATGATCGGCCTGGGTGTGATCGGCTACCTGATCAGCGAGCACAACGGCATCCGCACCCTCAGCGAGACCGGCGAGCGTCAGCTTGAACTGCATGCCCGCGCGGTCGAGAGCGAGATCAGCAAGTACACCTACCTGCCCAGCCTGCTGGAACTCGAAGACAGCGTCTCCAGCCTGCTGAACTCCACCGATGGCGACCAGCGCCAGGCGGTCAACGAATACCTCGAAGGGCTCAACCGGCGCAGCCGCAGCCGCGCCATCTATGTGCTCGACACCACCGGCCGGGTGCAGGCCACCAGCAACTGGCGCGACGTCGACAGCTATCTGGGGGAAGACCTCTCGTTCCGTGCCTATTTCCAGAATGCCGTGCGCGGCCAACCCGGGCGCTTCTACGGCATCGGCAGCACCACCGGCGAACCTGGCTACTACCTGGCCCATGGCCTGGAAGAACACGGCAAGATCATCGGCGTGGCGGTGATCAAGGTGCGCCTGGAAGCCCTCGAAGAGCGCTGGCAGCGAGCCCGCCTGGAAGCCTTCGTCAGCGACGAGAACGGCATCATCATCCTCTCCAGCGACCCGGCGCGGCGGCTGAAGTCGGTGCGCCCGCTGACCCCGGAAATCAAGGAGCGCCTGGCGCGCAGCCTGCAGTACTACTGGTTCCCGCTCAACGAACTGCAGCCGCTGGCGCGCGAGAAGCTCGCCGACGGGGTCGAGAAGCTGACCTTTCCGGCCAATGCCGAACTGGGCGACAGCAACCGCAAGGTCACCTACCTGGCCCAGACACGGCGCCTGAGCGACACGCCCTGGCACTTCACCCTGCTGACCCCGCTGCAGGACCTGCGCCACGAATCGATGATCCAGGGCGTGCTGGTGGCCGTGGCCTTCGCCCTGCTGGCGATCCTGCTGATAGCCTGGAACGAGCGGCGCAAGGTTATCGCCACCCGCCTGGCCGCCCGCGAGGCGCTGGAAGAAGCCAACAACCAGCTCGAACGCAAGATTGCCGAGCGCACCGCCGACCTGCGTGCCAGCAACGAACGCCTCAAGGGCCAGATCCGCGAACGCCGGCACGCCGAGCAGACCCTGCGCCATGCCCAGGACGAACTGGTGCAGGCCGGCAAGCTGGCGGCCATCGGGCAGATGTCGACCAGCATCGCCCATGAGCTGAACCAGCCGCTGGCGGCGCTGCGCACCCTGTCGGGCAACACCGTGCGCTTTCTGCAGCGCGGTGCGCTGGAAACCGCCAGCGCCAACCTGCTGACCATGAACGAACTGATCGACCGCATGGGCCGTATCACCGCCAGCCTGCGCTCGTTCGCCCGGCGCGGCGACGACCGTGGCCAGGCCTCGCTGGAAAAGGCCGTGACCGCCGCCCTGCAACTGCTCAATGCGCGCATCGAGGGCTGCCACCTGAAACTGCACCTCGAGTACGCCGACCAGCAACTGACCATCGACCAGACCCGCCTGGAGCAGATCCTGGTCAACCTGATCGGCAACGCCCTGGATGCCATGGCCGCGGTGCCGCTGCCGCAACTCTGGCTCGAAGGCGAGCTGGTGGGCGACAAGTACCGCCTGCGCGTGCGCGACAACGGCCATGGCATCGACGATGAAGCGCGCAAGCACCTGTTCGAACCGTTTTTCACCACCAAACCGGGCGAGCACGGCCTGGGCCTGGGCCTGACCCTGTCGGCCAGCCTCGCCGCTGCAGCCGGCGGTACCCTGAACGTCGAACACCCCGCCAGCGGCGGTACCGCGTTCGTGCTCAGCCTGCCGCTGGTCGATGCCCCCACTGAACCTGCCGAGTCCCTATGACCCCATCGCCCCTTACCGTCCTGATCGTCGAAGACGATCCGCATGTGTTGCTCGGGTGCCAGCAGGCGCTGGCCCTGGAAGATATCGCCTGCGAAGGCGTCGGCAGTGCCGAACAGGCACTGGAGCGCATCGGCGATGATTTCGCCGGCATCGTGGTCAGCGATATCCGCCTGCCGGGCATCGATGGCCTGGAACTGCTCAGCCGCCTCAAGGCCCGCGACAAGAGCCTGCCGGTGGTGCTGATCACCGGCCACGGCGACATCGACATGGCCGTGGGCGCCATGCGCAACGGCGCCTACGACTTCATGGAAAAGCCCTTCTCGCCGGAGCGCCTGGTGGATGTGGTGCGCCGGGCGCTGGAACAGCGCGGCCTGGCCCGCGAAGTGTTCTCGCTGCGCCGCCAGCTGGCCGAGCGCAGCACCCTGGAGGGGCGCATCATCGGCCGCTCGCCGGCCATGCAGAACCTGCGCGAGCTGATCGCCAACGTCGCCGATACCTCGGCCAACGTGCTGATCGAGGGCGAGACCGGCACCGGCAAGGAGCTGGTCGCGCGCTGCCTGCACGACTTCAGCCGGCGCCAGAGCCAGCCCTTCGTGGCGTTGAACTGCGGCGGCCTGCCGGAGAACCTGTTCGAGACCGAAATCTTCGGCCACGAGGCCAACGCCTTCACGGGTGCCGGCAAGCGCCGCATCGGCAAGATCGAGCACGCCAACGGCGGCACGCTGTTTCTCGACGAAGTCGAGAGCATGCCGCTCAACCTGCAGATCAAGCTGCTGCGCGTGTTGCAGGAGCGCACCCTGGAGCGCCTGGGTTCGAACCAGAGCATTGCGGTGGATTGCCGGGTGATCGCCGCCACCAAGTCGGACCTGGATGCCCTCGGCCAGACCGGCCAGTTTCGCAGCGACCTGTACTACCGCCTCAACGTGGTGACCCTGGAACTGCCGCCGCTGCGCGAGCGCCGCGAAGACATCCTGCAACTGTTCGAGCACTTCCTGCAGCAGTCGGCCCTGCGCTTCGACCGCGAGGCACCGCCGCTGGACAGCCAGACCCTGTCGCGCCTGATGGCCCATGACTGGCCGGGCAACGTGCGCGAGCTGCGCAACGTGGCCGAGCGCCACGCCCTGGGCCTGCCGGCGTTCAAGAAGGCCGGCGCCAATGTGGCGCAGAGCCTGGGCTTTGCCGAGGCGGTCGAGGCCTTCGAGCGCAACCTGCTCAGCGACGCCCTGCAGCGCACCGGCGGCAACCTCAGCCAGGCCAGCCAGGAGCTGGGCATGGCCAAGACCACCCTGTTCGACAAAGTCAAAAAATACGGCCTGGCCTGAGCGAGCGTTTCGATGGACATGATTCTCAAGGCCTGCCTGGGCGCCGTGGTGGTGCTGATCATCGCGGCCCTGGCCAAGACCCGCAATTACTACGTGGCCGGGCTGGTGCCGCTGTTTCCCACCTTTGCCCTGATTGCCCACTACATCATCGGCAAGGGCCGCTCGCTGGAGGACCTGAAGGCCACCATCGTGTTCGGCATGTGGTCGATCATCCCCTACTTCGTGTACCTGGCCGCGCTGTACGTGCTGGTCGACCGCCTGCGCCTGGAGCTGTCACTGGCGCTGGCGGCGGTGGCCTGGCTGATCGCCGCCACCGTGCTGGTCAGCGTATGGGTGCGCCTGCACTAGCGTTGGGCCAGATGGCCCAGCTCTTCGCGGTGCGCCTTCAGGTAAGGCAGTACCGCCGCCAGCAGCGGGGCCTTGAACGGCTCCTGGAAGCGGTGCGCCAGGCCCGGTATCAGGCGTAGCTGGCTGCCCTGGATGTGCGCGGCCAGGTGCACGCCGTGCATCACCGGCAACAGCGGGTCGGCCGTGCCGTGCACCACCAGGGCCGGGACTCGCAGGTTGTCGAGCAGCTCGACACGGCTGGGCTCGGCAAGTATGGCCATGACCTGGCGCTGCACGCCTTCGGGGTTGAAGGCCCGGTCGTAGGCAGTGGCGGCCTGCTGCAACAGGGCCTGGCGATCATCCTGCACCTGCGGGCTGCCCAGCGCGGCCAGCAAGTCGGCCTGCTGCTCCAGGGCCACCTGGCGATTCGGCGCACCGCGCCGGGCCAACTGCCGAACCAGCGCCGGCGCAGGCGCCGGCAGCCCCTGCGCCCCCGAACTGGACATGATCAGGGTCAGGCTCTCGACCCGCTCGGGCGCCATCGCCGCCAGGTGCTGGGCAATCATTCCACCCATGCTCACCCCCAGCACATGAAAGCGCTGCGCGTGCAGCGCATCCATCAGCGCCAGGCCATCAGCGGCCATGTCGCTCAGGCTGTAGGGCGCCGCCACCGGCAGGCCGAGCCGGTAGCGCAGCGCCTCGACCGTCAGATTGGCCTGGGCGGGGGGCTGGTTCCAGCGCGACAGGCCGACGTCGCGGTTGTCGTAGCGGATCACCCTGAAGCCCTGCTGGCACAGCGCAAGTACCACCTCGTCGGGCCAGTGGATCAACTGGCCGCCCAGGCCCATGACCAGCAGCAGGGCCGGGTCGCTGTCACGCCCGATGCTCTGATAGGCCAGGCTGACCGGCCCCGCCTCGGCGTATCGGATACCTGAAGTGATGTCGCAGCGAGGCGCCGCGAACGAAGAAAAGGCGCTGCACAGCGCCACCAGAAACAGGATTGCCCGCATGAAAGAAACACCAGAGTGCAGTTCGCCAGTAAAGCGCGAGTCTGATGAAGTTCATGCCGGCGCGCTGCCACAGATCGGTGACCGTTTGATGACAACTGCCGGGCGGTCGACAGCATCGTCAACATGAGACAAACTCAACGAATTGTCTCATCCATCAAATTCTGTTCATGGAGCACCCTGGTGCTGGAAATTCGCCACCTCAAGACCCTGCACGCCCTGCGCGAAGCCGACAGCCTGGTGGAGGCCGCCGAGCGCCTGCACCTGACCCAGTCGGCGTTGTCCCACCAGTTCAAGGAACTCGAAGAACGCCTGGGCATGCAGCTGTTCACCCGCAAGACCAAGCCGATCCGCTTCACCAGCGCCGGCCTGCGCCTGCTGCAACTGGCCGATGCCACCCTGCCGCTGCTGCGCGGCGCCGAACGGGACATTGCGCGCCTGGCCGGCGGCACCGCCGGGCGCCTGCACATGGCCATCGAGTGCCACAGCTGCTTCCAGTGGCTGATGCCCACCATCGACCAGTTCCGCGATGCCTGGCCAGAGGTGGAGCTGGACCTGGCCTCGGGCTTCGCCTTCGCCCCGCTGCCGGCCCTGGCCCGTGGCGACCTGGACCTGGTGGTGACCTCCGACCCGCTGGAGCTGACCGGTATCACCTACGTGCCGCTGTTCACCTACGAGGCGATGCTGGCGGTGGCCAACCAGCACGTACTGGCCTCCAGGCCCTACGTGGTGCCGCAGGACCTGGCCACGGAAACCCTGATCACCTACCCGGTGGAACGCGACCGCCTGGACATCTTCACGCGCTTTCTGGAGCCTGCCGACATCGAGCCCGGGCAGGTGCGCACCGCCGAGCTGACGGTGATGATGATGCAGTTGGTGGCCAGCGGACGCGGGGTGTGCGGCATGCCGCACTGGGCCCTGCACGAGTACAGCTCGCGCGGCTACGTGAAGGGCAAGCGCCTGGGTGAAAAGGGCCTGTTCGCCACGCTGTACGCCGCAGTGCGCAGCGACATGCTCGATGCACCGTATATGCGCGACTTTCTGCTGACCGCCAAGGACACCTCGTTCTCAACCCTGGATGGGGTCAGTGCGGTGCGCTGAAGGTTCAAGCGGCAAGCATCAAGCCAGTTTGCGTTGTTCCTGCACCAGGCGCAGCGCAAGGGCCGCCAGCACAAAGCCCATCACGTAGCGCTGCAACATCAGCCACAGCGGGTAGCGCGCGAACCAGGCCGACAGGCCGGCGGCGAACAGTGCGATCAGCAGGTTCACGGTGAAGCTCACGCCGATCTGGGTCAGGCCCAGGGTCAGGCTCTGCGCCAGCACCGAGCCGTGCTCGGGCGAAATGAACTGCGGCAGCACCGACAGGTAGAACACCGCCACCTTTGGGTTCAGCACGCTGGTCAGAAACCCCATCGTCACCAGCCGCGCCGGTGAATCCGGGGCCAGCTCACGGGGCTCGAACGGCGAGCGCGCACCCGGCTTGACCGCCTGCCAGGCCATCCACAGCAAGTAGCCGGCACCGGCCCAGCGCAGCAGGTCGTAACCCAGCGGCACGGCCATGAACAACGCGGTGAGGCCCACAGCTGCGGCCGTCATGTGCACCAGAAACCCGCCCACCACACCGATCAGCGACGTCACGCCGGCCATGCGGCCCTGGCAGATCGAGCGCGAGATCAGGTAGATCATGTTCGGCCCGGGGGTCAGTACCATCAGCAGCGCGGCGCCGCTGAACAGCAGCCATTCGTGCAGCGGGATCATTGCGCGGCCCGTTGCAGGTGCAGCGGCAGGATCAGGTCGCGGGTCAGCGGCGCCAGTTCGAGGTGATCCACCTGGTGGGCGTCGACCCAGCAGGCTTCCTCGATTTCCGCTGCGGGTTCAAGCGTCAGGTCGGTGTGCAACTGAAACAGCTCGGCCTGCACTTCGAAACCCGGCTCGTTGGCCGCCGGTGCGCTGAACTGGCCCAGGTACTGCGCCTGCTGCGGGTCGATGCGCAGGCCCAGTTCTTCGAACAGCTCGCGGGCCAGGGCATCGACGGGTTGCTCGTGGGGTTCGATCTTGCCGCCAGGCTGCATGAAGGCCAGGGTGCCGCGCTTGCGTACCAACAGGGTACGGCCCTGAGCATCGAGCAACAGGGCAGCGGCGATACGGATGGTTTTGCTCATGGTAGGCGGCTCGTGGCGGGGAAGGCGCGCTAGGATCACATGCTGGCGCAGGGCTTTCAATCTTGCTGAGCGCTTCGCCGGCAAGGCCGGCTCCCACAGGTTCGGCGCATTCCTTGTAGGAGCCGGCCTTGCCGGCGAAGCGGCCGCAGCAGCCTGACGAAAGCCCCTTGCAACCAGGGCGCAACGGCCGCATAAACAGCTGATGAACCTGCCCGCCCGCAATCACCCGGTACTCGACGCCTTCCACCCCGCCGTCCGTGCCTGGTTCCAGCACCGTTTCGCCACGGTGACCGCCGCCCAGGCCCAGGCGTGGCCGCTGATCCGCAGCGGGCAATCGCTGCTGGTGGCGGCCCCCACCGGCTCCGGCAAGACCCTCACCGCGTTCCTCGCGGTCCTCGACGAACTCTTCACCCAGGCCCTGCACGCCGGCGGCGAGCTGCCCGAACAGACGCTGGTGGTGTACGTCTCGCCGCTCAAGGCGCTGTCCAACGACATCCAGCTCAACCTGCAGGCCCCCCTGGCCGGTATCAGCGCCGAACTGGCCGCCCTCGGGCTGCCCACCCCTACCCTGCGCACCGCAGTGCGCAGCGGCGATACCCCGCAGAAGGAACGCGCGGCCATGCGCCGCCAGCCCCCGCATATCCTGGTGACCACCCCCGAGTCGCTGTACGTGCTGCTCGGCTCGACGTCCGGGCGCCAGGGCCTGGCCTCGGTGCACACGGTAATCGTCGACGAGATCCACGCCGTGGCCGGCAACAAGCGCGGCAGCCACCTGGCGTTGAGCCTGGAACGCCTGCAGGCGCTGTGCCAGCGCCCGCTGCGGCGCATCGGCCTGTCGGCCACCCAGCGTCCGATCGAGCGGGTGGCGCAGTACCTGGTGGGCCATCAGCGCCCCTGCGCCCTGGTGGATATCGGCCATGCGCGCCAGCGCGACCTGGCCATCGAGGTACCGCGCGCGCCACTGGGCGCGGTGATGGCCAACGATGTGTGGGAGCTGGTCTACGATCGCCTCGCGCAACTGGCCCGCGAGCATCGCACCACCCTGGTGTTCGTCAACACCCGGCGCCTGGCCGAGCGCCTGGCGCGCCACCTGAGCGAGCGCCTGGGGCGCGAGGCGGTGGCCGCGCACCATGGCAGCCTGGCCAAGGAATTTCGCCTCGACGCCGAGCAGCGTCTCAAGCGCGGCGAGCTGCAGGTGCTGGTGGCCACCGCCTCGCTGGAGCTGGGCATCGACATCGGCGAGGTCGACCTGGTGTGCCAGATCGGCTCGCCTGGCTCGATTGCCGCGCTGCTGCAGAGGGTTGGCCGCTCCGGCCACCAGGTGGACGGCACCCCCAAGGGTCGTGTGTTCGCCACCACCCGCGACGAGCTGATCGAGTGCGTGGCCCTGCTCGACTGCGTGAGCCGTGGCGAGCTGGACGAGCTGCATATCCCCAACGCACCGCTGGACGTGCTGGCCCAGCAGATCGTCGCCGAGGTCAGTTGCCAGCCCTGGGACGAACAGGCGCTGTTTGCGTGCCTCACCCGCGCGATGCCCTACGCCAATCTCGACCAGGCGCATTACCAGGCCCTGCTGCGCATGCTCGCCGAAGGCTACAGCGGGCGCCAGGGCGTGCGCGGCGCGTACCTGCACCGCGATGCGGTCAGTGCCCAGTTGCGTGGAAGGCGCGGCAGCCAGCTGGCCGCCCTGACCAGTGGCGGGGCGATACCGGACAACGCCGACTACCGCGTGCTGCTCGAACCCCAGGCCTTGAACATCGGCAGCGTGAACGAAGACTTCGCGGTGGAGAGCATCGCCGGCGACATCTTCCAGCTGGGCAACGCGTCGTACCGCATCCTGCGCGTGGAGGCCGGCAAGGTACGGGTAGAGGATGCCCACGGGCAACCGCCGACCATCCCCTTCTGGCTGGGCGAGGCGCCGGGGCGCAGCGACGAGCTGTCCTTCGCGGTGGCACGCCTGCAAGCCGAAATCGACCAGCGCCTGGATGCCAGCGGCGGCCAGCTGCAACCGCTGCTGACCTGGCTGCACGCCACGCTCGGGCTGAACGCGGACAGCGCCGAGCAACTGCTCGACTACCTGGCCCGCACCCGCCAGGCCCTCGGCGCCCTGCCCTCGCAGGACACGCTGATCATGGAGCGCTTTTTCGATGAGTCCGGCGGTACCCAGCTGATCATCCACTCGCCCTTCGGCAGCCGCATCAACCGCGCCTGGGGGCTGGCACTGCGCAAACGCTTCTGTCGCACCTTCAATTTCGAGTTGCAGGCGGCAGCCAGCGAGGATGCGCTGATCCTGTCGCTGTCGGCCGGCCACAGTTTTGCCCTGGAAGAGGTGTGGCGCTACATTTCCAGCGCCAGTGCCGAGCACCTGCTGACCCAGGCCGTGCTCGATGCGCCGCTGTTCGGCGTGCGCTGGCGCTGGAACGCCGGGGTGTCGCTGGCACTGCCGCGCTATGCCGGCGGGCGCAAGGTCGCCCCGCAGATCCAGCGCATGAAAAGCGAAGACCTCACCGCTGCCGTGTTCCCCGACCAGCTGGCGTGCCTGGAAAACATCGTCGGCGAGCGCGAGATTCCCGACCACCCGCTGGTGGAGCAGACCCTCGACGACTGCCTGCACGAGGCGATGGATTGCGAGGGCTGGCTGAACTTGCTGCGGCGCATCGAAGACAAGCGCATCCGCCTGATCTGCCGCGACCTGCCGGCGCCTTCGCCCCTGGCGGCGGCGATCCTGAATGCACGTCCATACGCCTTTCTCGATGACGCACCGCTGGAAGAGCGGCGCACCCAGGCCGTGCTCAACCGGCGCTGGAGCGACCCGCAAAGTGCCGACGACCTGGGCGCACTGGATCCGCAGGCGATTGCCGCAGTGCGTGCCGAGGCCTGGCCGTTGCCCGGCGGCACCGACGAAATGCACGAGGCACTGATGAGCCTGGCGGCCGTGTGCGATGCCGAGGTGCAGGCCAACCCGGGCTGGCTGGCATGGCTGCAGCAACTGGCCGCCGGCGCACGCGCCTGCCACCTGAAGCTGCCGCAGGGTGGCGGCCTGTGGCTGGCCCGCGAACGCCTGCCGTGGCTGCTGGCGCTGTACCCGCAAGCGGCGCCCACCCCATTGCCCGGGTTCGATCAGCCCATCGATGCCGACAGTGCTGCCGTGGAACTGCTGCGCGCGCGCCTGAGCGGCTTCGGCCCGCTGACCAGCAGCGAGATCGGCGCGCCGCTGTGCCTGAGCCCCTCACAGGTCGAGCAGGCCATGCTGCGCCTGGAAGCCGAGGGCTATGTGATGCGCGGGCACTTCAGCCCGGGCCACACCCCTGAACAATGGTGCGAACGCCACCTGCTGGCGCGCATCCACCGCTACACGCTCAAGCGCCTGCGCCGCGAAATCGAGCCGGTCAGCCTGCAGGACTTCATGCGCTTTCTGTTCGACTGGCAGCACCTTTCGCCCGGCACACGGCTGGAGGGCCCGGCGGCGCTGGGCGAGGCGCTGACCCAACTGGAAGGCTTCGCCGCAGCGGCCTCGGCCTGGGAAAGCGACCTGCTGCCGAGCCGGCTGCGCGACTACAGTGGGCAGTGGCTGGACGATGCCTGCCGGGCCGGCAAGTTCGTGTGGGCTCGCCTGGCCCCTTCGGGCAAGGCTGCGGCCTGTACCCTGCGCAGCACCCCTGTCGTGCTGTTGCCACGGGCGCGGCTGGGGTTGTGGCGAGCACTGGCCGCCACCGACGACGCCCCGGCACCGTCGCCCCGCGCGCAACGTGTGCTGGCCGCGCTCAGCGAGCACGGCGCACTGTTTTTCGATGAGCTGCGCGACGAGGCACGCCTGTTGCCCAGCGAGCTGGAGACAGCCCTGCAGGAACTGGTGGCGGCCGGGCAGATCAGTGCCGACAGCTTTGCCGGCCTGCGTGCACTGATCACCCCGGCCAGCAAGCGCCAGGCACGCAGCCATCGGCGTGGTCGCGGGGCATTCAGTGGCGGCATGGAGGACGCCGGGCGCTGGGCATTGCTGCGCCGCGCCGGCACGCCGGCCGAGGACGCCCTGGAACAGGTGGCCCTGACCTTGCTGCGCCGCTATGGCGTGGTGTGCTGGCGGCTGCTCGAACGCGAGGCCGACTGGCTGCCGAGCTGGCGGGACCTGCTGCGCACGTTGCACCGCCTGGAGGCGCGTGGCGAGATCCGTGGCGGTCGCTTCATCAGCGGGCTGGCCGGCGAACAGTTCGCCTTGCCCGAGGCCATCGGCGTATTGCGCGAAGTACGCAGGCGCCCGCTGGATGGCAGCCTGGTGGCGGTGAGTGCCAGCGACCCGCTGAACCTGGTGGGCACCTTGCTGCCCGGCAGCAAGGTGGCAGCGGTGAGCGGCAACCGGGTGGTGTACCGCGACGGCGTGGCGGTAGCGGCGCGGGTGGCGGGCAAGGCGCAGTACTGGGTGCAGGAGGATGCGGCGCTGCGTGAGCGGGTGGTGCGCGATGTCCATCACTGATCCCGAAGCTTTGCGGTGTGTGCAGGAGCCGGCATTGCCGGCGAAGGCCGCAACGCTGTCTTGATGGGTTCACTGGCATCCAATCCCCCATTCGATATAAGGTCTTGGATTGCCTGCAAAAGGAACCCGCATGAGCCTCTCCCTCCTCAGCCGTTATGCCTTCTTCGCCGCGTGTGTCGTGTTCACCCTCGCCAGCCTGCCGTTCCTGCACCACGACTGGCTGTGGCCCTTCACCCTGGTCACCGGCCTGCTCAGCCTGCTGGGCCTGTTCGACCTGCTGCAGAGCCGCCATGCGGTGCGGCGCAACTACCCGATCCTGGGCAATATCCGCTACCTGGTGGAGGGCATCCGCCCGGAAATCCGCCAGTACCTGCTCGAATCCGACAGCGATGCGCTGCCCTTCTCCCGCGCCCAGCGCTCGCTGGTGTACTCGCGGGCCAAGAACGAAACCGCCGACAAGCCGTTCGGCACCCTGATCGACGTCTACCAGTCGGGCTTCGAGTTCATCGGCCACTCCATGCGCCCGGCACCGCTCAGCGACCCCGAGAGCTTTCGGGTGATCGTCGGCGGCCCGCAGTGCACCCAGCCCTATTCGGCCTCGGTGTTCAACATCTCGGCCATGAGCTTCGGCTCGCTCAGCGCCAACGCCATTCGCGCCCTCAACCAGGGTGCCAAGCTCGGCAACTTCGCACATGACACCGGCGAGGGCAGCATCAGCCCCTACCACCGCGAACATGGCGGCGACCTGACCTGGGAACTGGGCAGCGGCTACTTCGGCTGCCGCACCTCGGACGGTCGCTTCGACCCCGAGCGCTTCGCGCAGCAGGCCAGCAGCCCGCAGGTGCGCATGATCGAAATCAAGATGAGCCAGGGCGCCAAGCCCGGCCACGGCGGCATCCTGCCCAAGCACAAGGTGACCCAGGAAATCGCCGACACCCGCGGCATCATGATGGGCGAAGACTGCATCTCGCCGTCGCGCCACAGCGCGTTCTCCACCCCCATCGAGCTGATGCAGTTCATTGCCCAGCTGCGCGAGCTGTCCGGCGGCAAGCCGGTCGGCTTCAAGTTCTGCCTGGGCCACCCGTGGGAGTTCATGGGCATTGCCAAGGCCATGCTCGAGACCGGCATCCTGCCCGACTTCATCGTGGTCGACGGCAAGGAAGGCGGCACCGGCGCCGCGCCGGTGGAGTTCACCGACCACATCGGCGTGCCGCTGCGCGAAGGGCTGCTGTTCGTGCACAACACCCTGGTGGGGCTGAACCTGCGCGACAAGATCAAGCTGGGCGCCAGCGGCAAGATCGTCAGTGCGTTCGATATCGCCAGCGTGCTGGCCATCGGTGCCGACTGGGCCAACTCGGCGCGCGGCTTCATGTTCGCCATCGGCTGCATCCAGTCGCAAAGCTGCCATACCAACAAGTGCCCGACCGGCGTGGCCACCCAGGACGGCCTGCGCCAGCGGGCGCTGGTGGTGCCGGACAAGGCGCAGCGGGTGTTCAGCTTCCACCGCAACACGCTCAAGGCGCTGGCCGAGATGCTCGCCGCCGCCGGGCTGGATCACCCCTCGCAGCTGGAGGCCAAGCACCTGGTGCGGCGCATGTCGGCCACCGAGATCAAGCTGTTCTCGCAGCTGCACGTGTTCCTCAAGCCGGGTGAACTGCTTACCGGCGAGGTGAACGGCGAGTTCTACTCGCGGATGTGGCAGATGGCGCGGGCAGACAGTTTCGAGCCCAACGCCGAAGCGGCGTAACGGCGTCGCCGACTCCTCACCTGCAGAAGCCGGCATTGCCGGCGAAGGGGCAGTACAGCCACATAAAAACCCCGGCCTGGGCCGGGGTTGTGTACATCAGGATGCGCTGGATGCCGCCACTGCTTCACTGTCGCCCTTGGGCGCCAGCTTGAACACGTGGTACAGCACCGTCAGCATTACCAGGAACGCCGGGCCGATGAACAGCGCCACGCGGGTTTCCTCGAAGTAGGCCATCAGGCCGACCACCAGGATCAGGAACGCCAGGGCCAGGTAGGAACTCAGCGGCCACAGCCACATGCGGTACTTGAGCGCGGCCCGTTCGGCCTGGCTCAGCCCGGCGCGAAAGCGCAGTTGCGCCAGCAGGATCATCACCCAGGTCCAGATCGCGCCGAAGGTAGCGATCGAGGTCACCCACACGAAGACCTTTTCAGGTACCAGGTAGTTGGCCAGCACGCCCAGCAGCAGCGCGCCGATCGACAGCAGCAGTGCATTGCGCGGCACGCCGTTGCGCGAGGTGCGCGCAAAGCTGGCCGGGGCCTGGCCGTTCTGCGCCAGGCTGTAGAGCATGCGCCCGGTACTGAAGATACCGCCGTTGCACGACGACAGCGCCGCGGTGATCACCACGAAGTTGATGATGCCGGCTGCGGTCTTGATGCCCAGGCGCTCGAAGGTCATCACGAACGGGCTGCCCTGGCTGCCGATCTCGTTCCACGGGTACAGCGACAGGATCACGAACAGCGCGCCGACGTAGAACAGCAGGATGCGCCAGAACACCGAGCCGATGGCCTGCGGGATGGTCTTTTGCGGGTTGCGCGCTTCACCGGCGGTAAGGCCGATCATCTCCACGCCCAGGTAGGCGAACATCACCATCTGCAGCGACATCAGCACGCCGGTCACGCCGTTGGGCATGAAGCCGCCGTGACTCCACAGGTTGGAGATGCCCAGCGCCACACCGTCGTTGCCGAAGCCGAAGGCGATCACGCCGATGCCGCCCAGCACCATGGCGATGATGGTCACGATCTTGATCAGGGCGAACCAGAACTCGAACTCGCCGAAGGCCTTCACCGCCACCAGGTTGATCGCGCCCATGCTGCCCAACGCCGCCAGCGCCCAGATCCAGCGCGGTACGTCCGGGAACCAGATGCCCATGTAGATGGCCACCGCGGTGATCTCGGCGACACAGGTCACCAGCCACAGGAACCAGTAGTTCCAGCCGGTCAGAAAGCCCGCCAGCGGGCCCAGGTAGTCTTGTGCGTAGCGGCTGAAGGACCCGGCCACCGGGTTGTGCACGGCCATCTCGCCCAGCGCGCGCATGATCACCAGGATCGCCAGGCCGCCGATGATGTAGGACAGCATGATCGCCGGCCCGGCCATTTCGATGGCCTTGGCCGAACCGAGGAACAGCCCGACACCGATACAGGCGCCCAGCGCCATCAGGCGAATGTGACGTTCGCCGAGTTCCCGCTTGAGTGGGCCGCCCTGGGCGGTCTCACCATGAGAAGGGTGGTTGCCGACTGGCATAGGAATACAACCTCATTTTGTTATTGGATATAACCCTTCGTGCAGGCTGTACAGCGCCGATAGGCTGCTGTTTCGCCGCGCCGGGCTCACCTTGTGGGCAAGCACGTCGACCGGGGCGCGGAGCACCGGCCGAGCGAAAGGGGCGAGCAGTATAGGAAGGCCGCTACAGGGCTTTTCACTATATAAACCCCGATATTTGGCGAGAACTCTCGGCAATTACCGCTTATTCGGAGTGGCATTACCCGCGCTTGGTCGTGCGGGTGTCAACCGGGCGGCTAACATAGCACCAAAACGGGGCAACACAACCTTGCACCAAAGGCGCATGTTCGCGCCGTGATTGGCGAACCTGCCGCTGGCAACCCACAAATTTTTCATCAATTGCGACCAGCGTCTAAGCTTCAGGCAAGCGAGACGAACATACGCAGCCGGGCTGAACACTATGGGCGCACAGTGGCAAACGGAACCAGACAAGACGCAGGCTGCCGCAGAACAACCGGATACTCCCGCATTGCCCAAACGTCCCCGCCGGCGCTATGGCTGGTGGCTGTTCGGCCTGCTGGTGCTGGGGGCCCTGGTACTGCTGGGCCTGGCGATCGCCCGTGAAATGCACACCTCGCGCTTGCAGGCGCGCGAGTTCAGCCAGTTCGCCGCCACCCTGAGCTATTCGATGCACAAGGGCCCCAGCGATGCCGTCATCTACCCGGGCGAAGGCCCGTTCGACAAGCGCCTGGGCTACAGCGCGCTGGGCGAGTTTCTGCCGCGGCTGTTCAAGCGCGATTACGTGATCGTCGAGCAGGCGCGTTTTTCGCCGGCGCTGATGAACTATGTGCAGCACGGGTTCTTCGTGCCCTATGCCGAGAAGATCCAGGCCGGCCTGTCGATCACCGACTGCAAGGGCGACGCGCTGTACCAGTTCCATTACCCGCAGCACCTGTACCCGGATTTCGCCTCGATCCCGCCGGTGATCGTGCACAGCCTGCTGTTCATCGAGAACCGCGACCTGCTCGACCCCGCCGATCCGCGCAGCAACCCGGCGGTGGACTGGCCGCGCTTCGCCATGGCCGCCTACAGTCAGGTCGCCAAGCACCTGGCCCTGCCCGGCCAGTCGGCCGGCGGCAGCACGCTGGCCACGCAGCTGGAAAAATACCGCCACTCCCCCGATGGCCTCACGGTGTCGGGCAGCGAGAAACTGCGCCAGATGATTTCGGCCAGCGTGCGCGCCTACCAGGACGGGCCGCAGACCCTGGGCGCACGCCAGCGCATCGTGCGCGACTACCTCAACAGCGTGCCGCTGTCGGCGGTGCCCGGCCACGGCGAAGTGCACGGCATGGCCGAGGGCCTGCGGGTGTGGTACGGCGCCGACTTTGCCGAGGTCAACAAGACCCTGGCCAGTACCGACAGCGACCCGGCCAGCCTGGCCGCACGTGGCCTGGCGCTGCGCCAGGTGCTGTCGCTGATGATTGCCCAGCGCCGCCCGTCGCACTTTCTGTCCAAGGGTCGCAACGAACTGGCCACCCTCACCGACAGCCACGTGCGCCTGCTGGCCGCCAACAACATCATCGACCGCCCGCTGGCCGATGCCGCGCTGGCAAGCAAGGTGGTGTTTCGCGACTGGGTGGCGCAGCCGACCATCGTGCCCATCGTCACCAACAAGGGCATCAGCGTGGCTCGCAGCCGCTTGTCGTCGGCGCTGGGGCGCCCGCTGTACGACCTGGACCGCCTCGACCTGTCGGCCACCAGCACGCTGCAGGCCGACCTGCAGGGGCAGGTCAGCGAGTACCTCAAGAGCCTCGCCGACCCGGCCTTTGCGGCGCAGATGGGGCTGATTGGCGAACGCCTGCTGACCCCCACCAGCACCACCCAGGTGCGCTACAGCTTCACCCTGCTGGAACGCACCGCCGACGGCTCGCGGGTACGGGTACAGACCGACAGCACCGACCAGCCGTTCGACATCAACGAGGGCAGCAAGCTTGAGCTGGGCTCCACCGCCAAGTTGCGGGTGCTGACCCAGTACCTGGAAATCATCGCCGAGCTGCACGACAAGTACGTCGACATGACCCCGGCCCAGTTGAGCAAGGTGGAGGTGGCCGACACCGACTTCATCAGCCGCTGGGCCCTGGATTACCTGGCCCGCAACAAGGACCGCAACATCACCGCGATGCTCGACGCGGCGCTGGAGCGCAAGTATTCGGCCAGCCCCGGCGAAGCCTTTTTCACCGGCGGCGGCATGCATGTGTTCAACAACTTTCGCCGCGAGGACAACGGCCGCATGCCGACCCTCAAGGATGCCCTGCGCGAGTCGATCAACCTGCCCTTCATTCGCCTGATGCGCGACCTGGTGCGCTACAGCACCTATTCGGCACCGGGCAACAGCGGCAAGTTGCTCAAGGACGATGCCGAGCCGCGGCGCCAGGAGTACCTTGCCCGCTTCGCCGACCGCGAGGGCACCGACTTCATGCGCCGGTTCTGGAAGAAGTACCAGCGCAAGACCTCCCAGGAACGCCTGGACACCTTTCTCGACAGCCTGCGGGTCACGCCGATCCGCCTGGCCGCCGTGCACCGTTACCTGTTCCCCGAGGCCGACCAGGCCACCTTCAACGCCTTCGTGCGCGCGCACATGAAGGCCGAGCCAGGGGCGGCCAAGCGGCCACCGCTGAAAAAGGACCAACTGACCGACCAGCGTCTGGAAGGCCTGTATGCCGCCTACGGCCCGGGCACCTACGACCTGCCCGACCAGGGCTACATCGCCCGGGTGCACCCGCTGGACCTGTGGCTGCTGGGCTACCTGCTGAAGAACCCCACCGCAAGCTTTCAGGACGCGGTGCTGGCCAGCCATTTCGAACGCCAGGAAGTCTACAGCTGGCTGTTCAAGAGCCGGCACAAGGGCGCCCGTGACAGCCGTATCCGTACCATGGTCGAGATCGAGGCGTTCCTCGACATTCACCAGCGCTGGAAGCGCGTGGGCTACCCGTTCGATCACCTGGTGCCATCGCTGGCCACCGCCATCGGCAGCTCGGGCGACCGCCCGGCGGCGCTGGCCGAGCTGGTGGGCATCATCCAGAACGACGGCGTGCGCCTGCCGGTGCTGCGTATCGACACCCTGCACTTCGCCGCCGACACGCCCTATGAACTGCGCCTGGCCGGTGACCCGGACCGGGGCCAGCGGGTGCTGTCGGTGGAAGTGGCGCGGGCCCTGCGCGGGGCCATGTCGCAGGTGGTGGACGCCGGTACGGCACGACGGGTGTCGGGGAGCTTCAAGCTGCCCGATGGCACCCTGCTGACCATGGGCGGCAAGACCGGCACCGGGGACAACCGCATCGAGAGCTTCGGTGCTGGCGGGCGGCTGATCGGTTCGCGTTCGTTGAACCGCACCGCGACGTTCGTGTTCTTTCTGGGCGACAACCATTTCGGCACCTTGACGGCGTTCGTGCCGGGGCGCGCGGCCGAGGCATTCAAGTTCACCTCGGCGTTGCCGGTGCAGGTGCTCAAGGGCATGGCGCCGATACTGCTGCCATACCTGCAGCCGGGGGGCAACACGTTGTGCACGCCGCCGCTGGTGGCAACGCAAGACCTTTCGACGCCCTGAAGCCATTTGCTCGCCTGCACCAACCACACGCTTGCGTGCAGGAGCCGGCCTTGCCGGTGAAACAGATCAGCGCTAAATGCGAAAAATAATCATCTCCACGCCTTGCGTTAAGATATATCTTGAGTAATATCTTTAGATACATCGAAACGCAGACAGGAGACAGTCCATGCGTGACCATCACCCACCCCACCGCGACAGCGGCGAGCGCCATGACGGCTTCGAGCGCCGGCACGGCCGTGAACGCGGCGACCGTGGCCCCCGCGTGTTCGCCCCCGGCGATCTCAAGTTGCTGCTGCTGGCCATGCTTTCGGAAAAGCCCGGCCACGGCTACGACCTGATCCGCCAGATCGAGGCCGAGTTCGACGGCGGCTACAGCCCCAGCCCCGGCGTGATCTACCCGACCCTGACCTTTCTCGAAGAGAGCGAGCTGATCAGCGGCGAAGTCCACGGCAGCAAGAAGCTCTACAGCGTCACCGACGCCGGGCGCCAGTCGCTGGTCGACCAGGCCATCGCCCTGGACGGCGTGCGCACGCGCATCGAGGTGAGCAAGCGCTCGATGCGCGTGCACGACCGTCCGCCGGAAATCCACGAAGCCGTACACAACCTGCGCCATGCCCTGCAGATCCATGCCGGGCGCTGGAACCCCGCAGAGATCGAGCGGGTACGCACCCTGCTCAACGACACCGCAAAAGCCATCGTTGCCGGCCCGGCAACCCCCACCCAGGAGACTTCCGAATGACGGACAGCCCCAACCTTTCGATCCATCGCGTCAACCACGAGATCAAGCGCCGCCGCCTCGAGGTACTGCGCGTGACCGAGCTGACCCCGCGCATGCGCCGCATCACCCTCGGCGGCGCCGAGCTGCAGGGCTTTCTCAGCGTCGGCAGCGACGACCACGTCAAACTCATGTTCGCCTGCTCCCCCGCAGAACAGGTGGCCCTGGACAACCCCGGCGCCACCGACGTGCGACCGACCATGCGCGAGTACACCCCGCGGCGCATCGACCTGGCCGCCGGCGAGCTGGACCTGGACTTCGTGCTGCACGGCGACGGCCCCGCCTCCACCTGGGCGGCCCAGGCCGAACCCGGCCATTACCTGCATATCGCCGGGCCACGCGCCTCGCTGGTGGTGCCGGACATCTTCGACAGCTACCTGCTGGTGGGCGATGAAACCGCCATCCCGGCCATCGGCCGCCGGCTCGAAGAGTTGCCAGCCGGACGCAAGGTGCTGGCGGTGATCGAAATCGAGGACGACCAGGAACGCCAGCCACTGCCCAGCGCGGCGCAGGTCGAGGTGATCTGGGTACGGCGCCACCAGCAGGACGTGCTGCAGGTGTTGCGCGACCTGAGCCTGCCGTCGGGCACGCTGTATGCCTGGGTTGCCCTGGAAAAGGCGCTGACGCGCAAGGCCAAGAGCCTGCTGCTGGAAGAGAAAGGCGTGAACGAGGCGTACCTCAAGGCGGCCGCCTACTGGCGACTGGACCCCAACGACGAGGAATAAGCGTCGACCTTCAGGGTTGCGCCTGGGCCCGTGCCAGGCGCCTGCCCTGCCAGCGGTCGAGGACGATCAGCAGCACGCCGACCAGAATGAAGCCCCCCAGCATGGCCAGCGCATTGAGCAGCACCTGCGCATAGCCCAGGCTCGCCACATCGACGAACGGGTACGGATAGAAACCGATACCGTGACCGCGCGCCAGCACATACCCAAAGTACCCCAGCGGATACACCAGCCAGCCCAGCAGGTGCGTGAAACGCAACTGCCCCTTGGGCACGCACCACCACCAGTACAGCGCATAGGCCGCCGGCATCACGTCGTGCAGCAGCTCATCGGCCAGCCACTGCCAGCCCTGCGGTTGCCACAGGTGACGCAGCAACAGGCTGTAGGCCAGCGCCACGAACACGATGCTCACCGCCACCCCGGAACTCACCCAGGGCGACAGCCACCAGCGCCGCGCCGCCGATTCACGGCCAAAGGCCGCCTGGGTCAGCACCGTGGCCACCAGGGTATTGCTCAACACCGTGAAATAACCGAACAGATTCACCAACCCGCCCAGCAGGCTGGCCTGATCCTGCCAGCGCGCCAGCAGCACCAGATACAGCTGGATGGTCAACGCCGCCCAGCCAAGGCCCGCCAGCAGGCCGATGCCCATGCGACGGTCAGCCACCGGCATCGGCTCAGCGACCGCGTTGCAGCTTCAGGTACAGGCGCTCGACCTTCTCCCGCGCCCAGGGCGTCTTGCGCAGGAAGGTCAGGCTCGACTTGATGCTCGGGTCACTCTTGAAGCAGCGGATATCGATGCGCTGCGCCAGCCCTTCCCATTGGTAGTGCGCCACCAGCGCGGTGAGGATCTGTTCCAGTGTCACGCCATGCAGCGGGTTGTTGTCAGCGGCAGTCATGCCTGTGCTCCAGCCAAACGAAGGTGCGCACCTTAGCCCAGGTGCGGCGGCGCGTCAGCACCTGGTGCGGCCTTTCTCGATCAAGGGCACCTGAGGTGATTCTAGTGACCGCGAAGGCTCTGGACAGCACCTTGGCATTTATTGTTTTACGGTAATGTTATATTGTAACCAAAACGATAACTGCCAAGGACCCCACCATGCGTCACCTGCCGCTCCACCTCTCCCCCCTTGCCGCCGCACTGTGGCTGGCCTCGCTGCCCAGCCACGCGGTTGAACTGCAACCCCAGGTCATCACCGCCAACCCGTTGGGCACCCCGCTGGCAGCCCCCAGCAGCGTGCTCGAAGGCGACACATTGACCCTGCAGCAAAAGGGCAGCCTGGGCGAAACCCTGAACACCCAGCCCGGCGTCGCCTCCACCTGGTTCGGCCCGGGCGCCAGCCGCCCGGTGATCCGCGGCCTGGACGGCGACCGGATCCGTATCCTGCGCAACGGCGTGGGTGCACTGGATGCCTCTTCGCTGTCGTACGACCACGCCGTGCCACTGGACCCGGTGAACGTCGAGCGCGTCGAGATCGTGCGCGGCCCGGCCGCCCTGCTCTACGGTGGCAATGCCATCGGCGGGGTGGTCAACACCTTCGACAACCGCATCCCCGACGCGCCGGTGCAAGGCATTCATGGTGCCGGCGAGCTGCGCTACGGGGGCGCCGACACCACCCGCAGCAGTGCGGGCAAGCTGGAAGCCGGCGATGGCCGCTTCGCCCTGCACCTGGACGCCAACAGCCGCCAGTTCAACGATTTGCGCATCCCCGGCTACGCCCGCAGTTCGAAGGTGCGCGATGCCGACGAACCCGGCGGCAAGCATCGCCTGGAAAACAGCGACGGGCGCCAGGACGGTGGTGCCGTCGGCGGTTCGTACAACTGGGAACACGGTTACGCGGGCCTGTCCTACAGCCGCTACGATGCCAACTACGGTTCGGTGGCCGAGCCCGGCGTGCGTCTGGCCATGGAACAGGACCACTACGCCTTTGCCTCCGAACTGCGCGACCTCGACGGCCCGTTCAGCTCGCTCAAGTTCGACGCCGGCTACACCGACTACAAGCATCAGGAGCTGGAAGGCGGCGAGGTGCATACCACCTTCAAGAACAAGGGCTACGAGGCCCGCGTCGAGGCTCGGCACCAGCCGCTGGGGCCGGTGGAAGGCGTGATCGGCGCCCAGGTCACCCGCAACGAGTTCTCGGCGTTGGGCGAAGAAGCCTTCGTGCCGCAGACCGATACCGACAGCCTGGCGCTGTTCGTGCTCGAACAGTGGAAGGCCACCGACCGCCTCGACCTGAGCCTGGGCGCACGCCTGGAGCACACCCGGGTCGACCCCGACAGCCAGGGCAGCGAACGTTTCGCCCAGGCCGACAGCGCCAGCAGCTTCACCGCCGCCAGCCTGTCCTCGGGTGCGGTGTACCAGTTGACCCCGGTGTGGTCGCTGGCCGCCAGCCTGGGCTACACCGAACGTGCACCGACCTTCTACGAGCTGTATGCCAATGGCGCTCACGTCGCCACCGGCACCTACGAGGTGGGCGACCCGGGGCTTTCGAAGGAGAAGGCGATCTCCAGCGACCTGGCCCTGCGTTTCGACAACGGCACGCACAAGGGCAGCGTGGGCGTGTTCTACAGCCACTTCCGCAACTACATCGGCCTGCTGGCCAGCGGCAACCTGCGCGAAGGGCATGATCACGATCACGGGGATGACGATCACGATCACGATCACGACCATGATCACGAGCATGGCGACGTGCCCGAATACCTCTATCACGGCGTGCGCGCCCGCTTCTACGGCATCGAGGCCCAGGACCGCTGGCAACTGCTGGAAAACGCCTACGGCAGCTTCGCCCTGGAACTGTCTGGCGACTACACCCGCGCCAAGAACCTTGATACCGGCGAAGACCTGCCACGCATTGCCCCGCTGCGCCTGAACAGCGGCCTGACCTGGAACCTTGAACGCTGGCAGGCGCGGGTCGACGTGCAGCATGCCAGCAGCCAGCATCGCAAGCCGGCCAATGAAACCAGCACCGACGGCTACACCACCCTGGGGGCCAGCGTGGGCTATCGCTTCGAGATCGGCCAGAGTGAATGGCTGGCCTTCGTGCGCGGCGAAAACCTCACCGACCAGACCGTACGCTATGCCAGTTCGATCCTGCGCGACATCGCCCCAGCGCCGGGTCGCAGCGTACAGGTAGGCCTGCGAACCACCTTCTGAACCCACACCGTTGCCGGATTGTTACCCATCCGGCAACGGTCACTCTTGCTGATCCGGCTTTTTTTCCGGCACGTTCGCCTATATCCTCCCCGCCTCAAGCTGAACCGCTTCACCTATTCCTGATACTGCCTTGCCCTCGACGATGCCTGCATCTCGGGCAATTTGCCGTTCTTCCAACAATCAAAAGACAGCGCTATCTCATGCATCAGTTCCATCATCTGCCCCCCGCCGCCGCGACCTTGCTGGCAGGCCTGGCCGCCAGCACGCTGGCCTGCAGCCTGCAGGCCGCCCCCCTCTTCGACGGCAACTCGCCCTGGATGCTCGGCGACTGGGGCGGCACACGCTCGGCGCTGGCCGAGCGCGGCTACGACTTCACTCTGGGCTACACCGGGGAGATGGGCAGCAACCTGCACGGTGGCCACGACCACAGCAACACCGCCCGCTACAGCGACCAGTTCAGCCTGGGCAGCCACCTGGACCTGCAGAAGATCCTCGGCTGGCAGGGCGCCGAATTCCAGTTGACCGTGACCGAGCGCCACGGCAACAACATCAGCAACGATCGCATCAACGATCCGCGGGTGGGCGGCTTCACCTCGGCCCAGGAAGTCTGGGGCCGTGGCCAGACCTGGCGGCTGACCCAGATGTGGTTCAAGCAGACGTACCTGGACGGCGACCTCGACGTGAAGGTCGGGCGCTTCGGCCAGGGCGAGGACTTCAACAGCTTCCCCTGCGACTTCCAGAACCTGGCCTTCTGCGGCTCGCAGGTGGGCAACTGGGCCGGCAGCATCTGGTACAACTGGCCGGTGAGCCAGTGGGCCCTGCGCGTCAAGTACCACCTTACGCCGGAACTCTACGCCCAGGTCGGTGCCTACGAACAGAACCCCTCCAACCTCGAGCGCCAGAACGGCTTCAAGCTCAGCGGCAGCGGCACCCAGGGCGCGGTACTGCCGGTGGAACTGGTGTGGACGCCGGCCATCGACGGCCTCAAAGGGGAATATCGCGCCGGTTACTACTACAGTAGTGCCAAGGCACAAGATGTTTACAAGGACGGCAACGGCCAACCGGCAGCCCTCAGTGGCCAGGACTATCGCAGCAGCTCGAGCAAGCACGGGTTCTGGCTGGGGGCACAGCAGCAGGTGACGTCGTTGGCCAGCGATCACTCACGTGGCCTGAGCGTTTTTGCCAATGCCACGCTGCACGACAAGAAGACCAATGCCATCGACAACTATGTTCAGGCAGGTGTGGTTTACAAAGGGCTGTTCGATGCCCGCGCCAAGGACGACATCGGCTTCGCCCTCGCTCGCGTGCACGTCAACCCGGCCTATCGCAGGAACGCCGAGGCCCGCAACCGCGCCAATGCCCTCTTCGACTACGACAACCCCGCCTTCCTGCCCGTCCAGGACACCGAGTACAGCGCCGAGCTGTATTACGGCATCCACCTGGCCCAGTGGCTGACCGTGCGCCCGAACCTGCAGTACATCCGCCACCCGGGCGGGGTCGGGCACGTGGACGACGCGCTGATCGGCGGCCTCAAGATCCAGAGCAGCTTCTGAACGGGCCCTGCGGCTCGAACCTTTTCACCTTGATGGAGAACACACGATGAGCACTGATGGTGCCTTGAGTAGAACCCGCTGGCTGCCGAGACTGCTCGGCGTGCTGCTGTTGCTGATGGGGCTGGCGCTGCTGGCCGGCGGTATCAAGCTGAGCCAGCTCGGCGGCTCGCTGTATTACCTGATCGCCGGTATCGGCTTTGCCCTGTCGGGCGTGCTGCTGCTGGCACTGCGCCGCACCGCGCTGGGCCTGTACGGCCTGGTGCTGCTGGGTAGCACCCTGTGGGCATTGTGGGAGGTCGGCCTGGACTGGTGGCAACTGGTACCGCGCCTGTCGCTGTGGTTCGCCCTGGGCGTGGTGTTGCTGCTGCCGTGGGCACGCCGCCCGCTGCTGGGCCAGCCCGGCAAGCTCAACACCGGGCTGCTGAGCCTGGCGGTGGTGCTGTCGGGCGCCACCGCAGTGGCAAGCCAGTTCACCTTCCCGGGTGAAATCAAGGGCGAGCTGGGCCGCGACAGCACCGAGCTGAGCAGCACCGCGCCGGCCATGCCCGATGGCGACTGGCAGGCCTACGGGCGCACCGAATTCGGTGACCGCTACTCGCCGCTGCGCCAGATCACCCCGAACAACGTGCACAAGCTCGAAGAGGCCTGGCGCATTCGCACCGGCGACCTGCCGACCAGCGATGACCCGGTCGAGCTGACCAACGAGAACACCCCGCTCAAGGTCAATGGCAAGCTGTATGCCTGCACCGCGCACAGCAAGGTGCTGGCCCTGGACCCGGATACCGGTGCCGAGATCTGGCGCTTCGATCCGCAGATCAAGAGCCCGGTGGGCTTCAAGGGCTTTGCCCACATGACCTGCCGTGGCGTGTCGTACTACGACGAAAACAACTACGTGAACATGGACGGCGCCCCTGCGCCGAAAATCTCCGAAGCCGGCCAGGCCGTGGTGCGCAGCTGCCCGCGTCGCCTGTACCTGCCCACCGCCGATGCGCGCCTGATCGCGATCAACGCCGACACCGGCAAGGTCTGCGAAGGCTTCGGCAACCAGGGCGTGGTCGACCTGACCCAGGGCATCGGCCCGTTCACCGCCGGTGGCTACTACTCCACCTCGCCTGCCGCGATCACTCGCGAGCTGGTGATCATCGGTGGCCACGTCACCGACAACGAGTCCACCAACGAGCCCTCGGGCGTGATCCGTGCCTACGACGTGCATGACGGTCGTCTGGTATGGAACTGGGACAGCGACAACCCGGACGAGACCGCACCGCTGGCACCGGGCAAGACCTACAGCCGCAACTCGGCCAACATGTGGTCGCTGGCCAGCGTCGACGAGAAGCTGGGCATGGTGTACCTGCCACTGGGCAACCAGACCCCTGACCAGTGGGGCGCCGACCGCACCCCAGGTGCCGAGAAGTTCAGTGCCGGCATCGTCGCCCTGGACCTGGCCACCGGCAAGGTACGCTGGAACTACCAGTTCACCCACCACGACCTGTGGGACATGGACGTCGGCAGCCAGCCGACCCTGCTCGACCTGAAGACCGCCGACGGCGTCAAACCTGCGCTGATCGCCCCGACCAAGCAGGGCAGCCTGTACGTGCTCGACCGTCGTGACGGCAGCGCCATCGTGCCGATCCGCGAGATCCCGGCGCCCCAGGGCGCGGTCAAGGGCGACCACACCGCACCGACCCAGGCCCGCTCGGACCTGAACCTGCTGGGCCCGGACCTGACCGAGGCGGCCATGTGGGGCGCCAGCCCGTTCGATCAGATGCTGTGCCGTATCCAGTTCCGCGAACTGCGCTACGAGGGCCAGTACACCCCGCCGTCGGAGCAGGGCAGCCTGATCTACCCGGGCAACGTGGGCGTGTTCAACTGGGGCGGCGTGTCGGTCGACCCCGTGCGTCAGCTGCTGTTCACCAGCCCCAACTACATGGCCTTCGTGTCGAAGATGGTGCCGCGTGCCGAAGTGGCCGAGGGCAGCAAGCGCGAAAGCGAGACCAGCGGCGTGCAGCCCAACACCGGCGCACCTTACGCGGTGATCATGCACCCGTTCATGTCGCCCCTGGGCGTACCGTGCCAGGCCCCGGCCTGGGGCTATGTGGCCGGTATCGACCTGACCACCAACAAGGTGGTGTGGAAGCACAAGAACGGCACCAGCCGCGACAGCTCGCCGATTCCGATCGGCCTGCCGGTGGGTGTACCGAGCATGGGCGGCTCGATGGTGACGGCCGGCGGCCTGGGCTTTTTGAGCGGCACCCTGGACCAGTACCTGCGTGCGTATGACGTGAACACCGGCAAGGAGCTGTGGAAATCGCGCCTGCCGGCTGGCGGCCAGGCCACGCCGATGACCTACACCGGCAAGGATGGCCAGCAGTACGTGCTGGTGATGGCTGGCGGGCACGGTTCGCTGGGCACAAAGATGGGCGATTACGTGATCGCCTACAAACTGGCGCAGTGATCGACCGCTGAACCTGGGCTGCCGTGCAGACCTTCGCCGGCAAGGCCGGCGCCTGCAGGACCATGTGACAGCATGGCCCTGCAGGCGCCGGCCTTGTCGCTGAAGGGGCCGCCCGGCACTGCACATACCTGTCCGCCCATTGAAACCTCCCCCCTCCCGCCCCATCTAAGCACCATAGTCATTCACGCAGGTGCCCCATGAGCGACCAGCAGGATCTCCCCGAACATCCCGACCAAGACGCTGAAGTCGAGCATCTCGACGCCTCCGACCACACCGGTCGCACCCTCGCCATCCCCGGCCAGCAACTGCCGGACAAGGTCTACGTGATCCCGATCCACAACCGCCCGTTCTTCCCCGCGCAGGTACTGCCGGTGATCGTCAACGAAGAACCCTGGGCCGAGACCCTGGACCTGGTGGCCAAGACCCCGCATCACAACCTGGCGCTGTTCTTCATGGACACCCCGCCCGAAGACCATCGCCACTTCGATACCTCGGCCCTGCCGCTGTACGGCACCCTGGTCAAGGTGCACCACGCCAGCCGCGAGAACGGCAAGCTGCAGTTCGTCGCCCAGGGCCTGACCCGCGTGCGGATCCGCACCTGGCTCAAGCACCACCGCCCGCCCTACCTGGTGGAAGTCGAATACCCGCACCAGCCCAGCCAGCCGACCGACGAGGTCAAGGCCTACGGCATGGCCCTGATCAACGCGATCAAGGAGCTGCTGCCGCTCAATCCGCTGTACAGCGAAGAGCTGAAAAACTACCTCAACCGCTTCAGCCCCAACGACCCTTCGCCGCTCACCGACTTTGCCGCCGCCCTGACCTCCGCCACCGGCAACCAGCTGCAGGAAGTGCTCGACTGCGTGCCCATGCTCAAGCGCATGGAAAAGGTGCTGCCGATGCTGCGCAAGGAAGTCGAGGTGGCACGCCTGCAGAACGAGATCTCTGCCGAGGTGAACCGCCAGATCGGCGAGCACCAGCGCGAGTTCTTCCTCAAGGAACAGCTCAAGGTCATCCAGCAGGAGCTGGGCCTGACCAAGGACGACCGCAGCGCCGACCTGGAGCAGTTCCAGCAACGCCTGGCAGGCAAGACCCTGCCCGCTGCGGCGCAAAAGCGCATCGACGAAGAAATGGGCAAGCTGTCGATCCTGGAGACCGGCTCGCCCGAGTACGCCGTCACCCGCAACTACCTGGAATGGGCCACCGCCCTGCCCTGGGGCGTGTACGGCAAGGACAAGCTCGACCTCAGGCATGCACGCAAGGTGCTCGACCAGCACCACGCCGGCCTGGATGACATCAAGGATCGCATCATCGAGTTCCTTGCCGTGGGCGCCTACAAGGGCGAGATCAGCGGTTCGATCGTGCTGCTGGTGGGCCCGCCGGGCGTGGGCAAGACCAGCATCGGCAAGTCCATCGCCGAGTCCCTGGGGCGGCCATTCTACCGCTTCAGCGTCGGCGGCATGCGCGATGAGGCCGAGATCAAGGGCCACCGGCGCACCTACATCGGTGCCCAGCCGGGCAAGCTGGTGCAGGCGCTCAAGGACGTCGAGGTGATGAACCCGGTGATCATGCTCGACGAGATCGACAAGATGGGCCAGAGCTACCAGGGCGACCCGGCCTCGGCCCTGCTCGAAACCCTGGACCCGGAACAGAACGTCGACTTCCTCGACCATTACCTGGACCTGCGCCTGGACCTGTCCAAGGTACTGTTCGTGTGCACCGCCAACACCCTCGATGCCATCCCCGGGCCGCTGCTCGACCGCATGGAGGTGATCCGCCTGTCCGGTTACATCACCGAGGAAAAGGTCGCCATCGCCAAGCGTCACCTGTGGCCCAAGCAACTGGCCAAGGCCGGCGTGGCCAAGACCAGCCTGGGTATCAGCGACAGCGCATTGCGCACGGTTATCGAAGGCTATGCCCGTGAAGCCGGGGTGCGCCAGCTGGAAAAACAACTGGGCAAGCTGGTGCGCAAGGCCGTGGTGCAGTTGATCGACACACCCGATGCAGTGATAAAGATCGGCCCCAAGGACCTCGAAGCTTCACTCGGCATGCCGGTGTTTCGCAGCGAGCAGGTGCTGTCGGGCAAGGGCGTGATCACCGGCCTGGCCTGGACCAGCATGGGCGGCGCCACGCTGCCGATCGAGGCGACCCGCATTCACACCCTCAACCGCGGCTTCAAGCTCACCGGCCAGCTGGGCGAGGTGATGAAGGAATCCGCCGAGATCGCCTACAGCTACGTCAGCGCCAACCTCAAGCAGTACGGTGGTGAGGTGGGCTACTTCAACGAGTCGTTCATTCACCTGCACGTGCCCGAAGGGGCCACGCCCAAGGACGGCCCGAGTGCCGGGGTGACCATGGCCAGCGCCCTGCTGTCCCTGGCACGCGACCAGGCACCGAAGAAAGGCGTGGCCATGACCGGCGAGCTGACCCTGACCGGGCAGGTACTGCCGATTGGCGGGGTACGCGAGAAGGTGATTGCGGCGCGCCGGCAGAAGATCCACGAGCTGATCCTGCCGGAGGCCAACCGCGGCGACTTCGAAGAACTGCCCGGCTACCTGAAGGCCGGCCTGCAGGTGCATTTCGCCAGGCGCTTCAGCGACGTGGCCAAGGTGCTGTTCTGAAACAGCGGTAACAGAAACAGCGCGGGCTGCAGGCAGCCCGCGCGGGCACCCGGCAGCGAAGCGTGAGAATCTTCCCAAGGCAGCACACTTTCCCTATTATCGGCTGCCCGGACCCTCCCCGAGCCAGGAGTCATGATGACCGCATCCCGTGTGTTACTGAGTTCGAGCCTGATACTCCTGGCCAGCTGTGCCAGCCAGCCCACACCTCCACAGCCGCTGCTGGTGGAAAAACAGAGCCAGTGCCCGGTCACGCTCGATGTCGGCCAGGCCATTACCCTGGCGTTGCCCAGCAACCCCAGTACCGGTTATCGCTGGCTGCTGCAGAATCCGGCCAACGGCGTACTTGCGGCGCTGGGCCCCGAGGTCTACAGCAACCCCGAAGACACCGGCCTGGTGGGCAGTGCCGGCCGATCGCTGTGGCGCTTCAAGGCCAGCGCCAGCGGCAGCGGCCACCTGCTGCTGGTGTATCAGCAACCCTGGGCACCGGAGGTCAAGCCGGCGATGAGCTTCGACTGCGACATCCAGGTACGCTGAGGCTGCGCCCCGGAGCATTTACTCGAGGCGTTTCTGAAGACGCCTGGCGCACTCTTCGATGAATGACCACTGCGCCAGGAAGTTCTTGAAGTGAATGACGAATCTGGCCAGTTGCTGACTGTCCTGCATGCTGTGCAACTTGCCGATCGAGGCGTCCAGATAGGTCTCGATGAACTGCCAGACGGTTTGCAGATGTGACACGGCGGTGGTGACATCTTCCAGGCGCAGAATCAGCCCTCTCATCTGCTGAGCCACAACTTCCAGATTCCCAGGCTTGGTTCCGGCTGCCGCCACGCTTTCGAGCTTTTCCCCCAGCGCCGGCCTCAACTCGAATCGGGCTTTATCACGAAACCCTTCGGTTTCCTTGCGCACCTCGTTGACCTGAAACTGGAAGACGCCCGCCGAGTTCTTGATATTGCGAACCCATTTTTCCATTTCCAGAACCAGGGTTCGGTCTTGTGCATTCAACCGCACGGGCGCTTCGAACTGCACGCCGTGCCAGGCCTCCCTGCTTCCCCCCAACGCCTTGGTACGTTCGCAGGCAGCCAGCGCGCGCTCACCTGACACTCGGAACGAATACGCGCAGTTGATCAGTGCGGTGGGCAAATACGTGCTTTTGCGCTTCAAGAACGTCCATGAGTCGGCGTGGACCATGATGTTTCTAAGTACAAACCGTATCGAGCCTCCACTGATCTCAGGGTTGGGGTAGTGGTGGTAGTATCCCAACCACTGGGTAAACTCATCTATCCGGATCGGTATCGTCATCACATAGTCCCGATACGCATCCAGCACAGCAACATGATCGCGGGTGAAGGTCAGATCGAACCGCCCCTCCTCCTCCAGATCTTCAACAAGTTGCAGTGGAATCTGGGTTATCACTGTATCAAGCTCACTTTCAGCGAGCGGACTCATGAGTCTTTCAATGACATCGTTCATTGTTGATCTCCACCCGAGCAAACGAAATCGGGAAGGCGCTGCTTGCTCAGGCAGCCCGCAACGCCTTCCGGCATTCACTCAAAGGCCGGCAACATACTCGGCCTTGATCTTGTTCTTGTAGGCTTTCAACGCCTCGACCAGCTCGCTGACCGCTCTCAACGCCTGCACATCGTCGATGCTGCAGGCGATGAGCCGATCCCACACCGGTTTCAGTTGCACGGCGATGCGCCTGATGCCGGCCAGCCATTGCTCGCGCGACGTGACCAGCTCGGCATAAGCCTCCAGGTGCTGGCACTGGGCCTGGAGGCGCGTCTTGTCCCGTGCCATCGCGGTCAGTTGCAGTTGCAGTTCATCGTGCTGCTTCTGCATCCCTCGGCGCTGCTCCAGCATCGTTGCATAGCGCATGCCTTCCATTGCCGCACCGATGATTTCGCCGATTTTCTTCAGCGCACCTTGCACTGCCTCGACCGACAGTCCGCCCGTGGCGATGACATCCGCCGCCGCCTTGAGCTGCTCGGTGGTCGGCAACAGGCCGCCGAAGGTGGATTCCACCTTGGCCGCCTCAAGTACCTTGATCGCCTCGTCAAGACTGGCCAGGGCCTCGCGCCGCACGGCCAGTTCGTCTTCGCAGGCCTTGCGATTGGCCGCCAGCCTGTCGAGCTCGCCCTGATAGCGAGCCTTGTCGGCACTGGAGTCATAGACCGGGATGGCCGTGATCTGAGCCGTGGCCGTGCGCAACTGCCCCAACTGATCGTTGAGCTTGACGGCAATCTCGCCGATGGCGTCCTGTGCCACCTCCAGATACTGCGCAATGTCCTCGGGATCATCGTTCGGGTCGATGTCCTTTTCGAGGCCGCCCAGGTCATTGCTCTTGATCGCGACGATGATGCGATCGGCATGGCGCATCAGTTGCTGGAGGTTGTCGTCAAGACAGCGTGCATTGCGCTCCACACGCTCGTGCAACAGTGGCAGGAAGGCATAGCGGCTGTCCTGGGCGGCCTTCAGGTAGGCGGCACCGGCACGCAGGACCCTGTCGAACTGCGGATCATCCCAGCCCAGCGGAAATTGAAGAATGTTGCTCATGGGTAGCTCCTTATTGGGCCCACAGCGTGTCGTCGAAGACCCGGCTCATGGTGATGGAGCAGGCTTCGATAAACGCCCACTGCGAGAGAAAGTTTCTGAAATGGATGATGAAAATGCCCAGCTGGCGGCTGTCGTTCATCTTTTCGAGCTTTTCGATGGACGCTTCGATGTAGGTGCCGATGGTCTGCCAGGCCGTCTGCAGGTGCGAGGAGGCGGTCACCACCTCCTGCAGGCGGGTGGCCAGTTCATCCATGTGGGTCGTGAGTACCTGCAGGCGTCCCTCCAGGTTGACCGCCGCCGTCAGGCGCGCCCCCACAGCCTTGCGTTCCTTCTGCACCCGGTTGCGGGTCTTGCGCACCTTTTCGGCCTTGGAGCCGTAGATCGAGCCTGAGATGACCGCCCCCAGCGGGCCGGCCGCCAGCCCGGACAGGGCCGCCTTGACGTACTCGTCGTACTGCTTGTTGAGGTTGTCGATTTCCTTGTCGAGCGCCGCCAGCTCATCGCGCAGGGCCTGGGTGGCACCGCTGGCCTGGTGACGCTCGATGGCGTCGGTCTTGAGGGCGACCTCGTTCATCAGCTCGAAACGCGCGGTGTCGCGAAAGGTTTCGGTGTGGCTGCGCACGCTGCTTACGCGCGCGTAAAAATACTCGACTTCATCCTTGAGCACCTCCATGTAGTCCACCAGCGACGAGACGATCTCCCGGTCGCCGAAGCTCAACGCAACCGGCGCTGCGAACTGCACGGACTCCCACGTATCACGCCGCCCGCCAAGGGCCTTGGTCTTCTCGCATTCCTGCATCACCCCCTCGCCGGTGGTGTTGATGCCACGGGCACACACCCCCAGCTCGGCGGACAGCTTCTTGCACTCGTCGGACAGCGTGCCCCAGGCGCGGGCATGCTTGTGCATGTTGAGAAAGGTCGTGCGCATGGCACTGACCGACAGTACCGGCTCCTTGATGTCGGTGTAGCCAAGCCAGGGCACCAGCGACGCGGTTTCGGTCGGCAGGCCGGTGACATACTTCACATACTGATTGAGCGTGACGATATGTTCGCGGGAAAGCGTCAGCCCTCCCTCGTTTTCGCCATCACGCTGGTTCATGCCTTCGATCAGGTTTCTGGGCAGCAGGGCCGCTTCCTTTTCCAGTTCACCGGTATCGTACGAGCGCGCGCCAGGTTCGAGTTTCATTTCACATTCCTTGTGAGTGAGCCAATAGGGTCAAGCCACTTCACTCTAAGGACCCGCCGGCAAGACAAATAGCCGGCAGGCTTTCCTCGAAGCCGGCATTGGAATGCAGCGGCCTGCCGCGCCGGTCAGTCGGCCATGCATCCTGTTGCAACATTGGCTAAAATGCCGGCCCTTTACCGCCGAACGCCTGGATTGCCCGTGAGCAAAGAGCCCGATCGCCTGTTCGCCACCCCGCTGGCGCAGGTCCCCGATTTCACCTTCAACGAAGATGTCGTGCGGGTTTTCCCCGACATGATCAAGCGCTCGGTGCCCGGCTACCCGACGATCGTCGAGAACATCGGCGTGCTGGCTGCCCAGTTCGCCCAGCCCGATACCCTGCTGTACGACCTGGGCAGCTCGCTCGGTGCAGTGACCCAGGCGATGCGCCGACATGTACGCAGCGAGGGCTGCAAGGTGCTGGCGGTAGACAACTCCCCGGCCATGGTCGAGCGCTGCCGCGAATACCTCAGCCACCAGGACGCGATGCACCAGGAGTTGCTGCCGGTGCAGGTGATCGAGGCCGACATCACCGCGCTGGACCTGCAGCCGGCGTCGGTGGTGGCGCTGAACTTCACCCTGCAGTTCATCGAGCCGCAGGCACGCCTGGCCCTGCTTGGCCGCATTCGCCAGTGCCTGGTGCCTGGCGGCGCACTGATCCTGTCGGAGAAGCTGCGCTTTGCCGACCCGCAGCAACAGGCCCTGCTCACCGATCTGCACGTGGCCTTCAAACGCGCCAACGGCTACAGCGAACTGGAAATTGCCCAGAAGCGCAGTGCCATCGAAAACGTGATGAAACCCGACAGCCTCGAGGAACACCGTCAGCGCCTGCTGGCAGCCGGTTTCTCGCAGGTGGTGCCGTGGTTCCAGTGCCTGAACTTCGCCTCGCTGATTGCCCTGCCATGATCGATCTGACTCCCCTGGTCCGCCGCATGGCGGGTACCCCATTGGCGCACTGGGCCCAAGGCCTGCAAGCGCAACTCGATGCCAAGCTGGAAAAGGGCCATGGCGACCTGGAGCGCTGGCAAAGCGCGCTGGATGCGCTGCCGGCCCTGGAGCCCAGCCAGGTCGACCTGCTGCACGGCCTGCGCCTGGACAGCGACTGCGACGACGCCACCCGCGCACAGGTGCGCACCGCGCTGATGGGCCTGTCGCCCTGGCGCAAGGGCCCGTTCGACCTGTTCGGCGTGCACGTGGACACCGAATGGCGTTCGGACTGGAAGTGGTCACGGGTCGCGCCGCACCTGGACCTGCGCGGCAAACGCGTGCTGGATGTGGGCTGTGGCAACGGCTACTACCAATGGCGCATGCTCGGCGCCGGCGCCGACAGCGTGATCGGCGTAGACCCCAACTGGTTGTTCTTCTGCCAGTTCCAGGCCGTGCAGCGTTACCTGCCGGACCTTCCCGCCTGGCACTTGCCGTTCGCCCTGGAAGACCTGCCGGCCAACCTGGAAGGTTTCGACACGGTGTTCTCGATGGGGGTGTTCTACCACCGCCGCTCGCCGATCGAGCATTTGCTGGCGCTCAAGGACTGCCTGGTCAAGGGAGGCGAACTGGTGTTGGAAACCCTGGTGGTCGAGGGTGACGAGCATCAGGTGCTGGTGCCTGAAGACCGCTATGCGCAGATGCGCAATGTATGGTTCCTGCCCTCGGTGCCGGCACTGGAGCGCTGGTTGCGTCGCGCCGGCTTCAGCGATGTGCGCTGCGTGGATGTGAGCGTGACCAGCGTCGAGGAACAACGCAGCACCGACTGGATGCGCTACCAGTCGCTGAGCGACTTCCTCGACCCTACCGACCCGACCCGAACCGTCGAAGGCCTGCCGGCACCCAGGCGGGCGGTGCTGGTGGCGCGCAAGTAATCAGAAGGGGGCCCCTTCGCCTGCAGGAGCCGGCCTTGCCGGCGCAGAGGCCCTTGCGAACACGGCGTGCGTCAGTCCTTCACCACCTGCTGCTGCACCTGCTCCTTCTTCTGCGCTACCTCCTTCCTGCCCTCCCCATGCACCCGCTCCTGGCTCTTGCGAAACTCGGCCCAGAACGCCTTGGTGCGCTCGGCGCCGCCTTCGGCCATTGCCGCGCTGCTGCCCAGCAGCAACGCGGCGATCAGTGCGTACTTGCTCAGGTTCATCGACCTTCCCTCATGATTGGATTCGAACCGATCATAAGCAGCCCAAGCTAACGCCAAGGTGAGCCGCACATTACAGTGCTGCAAGATTGTGCTCCTCCTCCTTGCGGTGCGCCCAGTGGTACAGCGCCGGCAGCACCAGCAGAGTCAACGCGGTGGACGAGAGGATGCCGCCGATCACCACGGTGGCCAGCGGGCGCTGCACCTCGGCACCGGTGCCAGTGGCCAGGGCCATCGGAATGAACCCCAGCGACGCCACCAACGCGGTCATCAGCACCGGCCGCAGACGCGTCAGCGCACCTTCGTCGATGGCCACGCGCAGCGGCCGGCCCTGCTCGCGCAGGCTGCGGATGAAGGCGATCATCACCAGCCCGTTGAGCACCGCCACCCCCGACAGGGCGATGAAGCCCACCCCCGCCGAAATCGACAATGGAATGTCGCGCAGCCACAGCGCCACCACCCCGCCGGTCAGCGCGAACGGGATGCCGGTGAACACCAGCAGGCCGTCCCTGACGCTGTTGAACATCATGAACAGCAACCCGAACACCAGCAGCAATGCCACCGGCACCACCACCTGCAGGCGCTTGGCCGCCGATTGCAGCTGCTCGAACTGACCGCCCCAACGCGTCCAGTAGCCAGGCGGCACCTCCACCTGCGTATCGATGCGCTCGCCGGCCTCGGCCACGAACGAACCGATGTCGCGGCCACGCACGTTGGCGCTGACCACCACCAGGCGCTTGCCGTCTTCGCGGCTCACCTGGTTGGGCCCCTGCACCAGCGCCAGGCTGGCCACCTCGGCCAGGCTGATGAAGCCGATACCGCCGTCGCTGCCCGCACTGGCCGGTACCGGAATCAGCAGCTGCGACAAGCCTTCGATGTCGGTACGCACGTCGTCCGAGAGGCGCACCACCATGTCGAAACGCCGGTCGCCCTCGTACAGCGTGCCGGCCTGGCGGCCGCCCACGGCCACGGCGATGGTGTCCTGCACATCGCCGACGTTGAGCCCGTAGCGTGCAGCCTTGTCGCGGTCGACCTCGATGGTCAGCACCGGCAGGCCCGAGGTCTGCTCGACCTTGACCTCCGATGCCCCCGGCACCGCCTGCAAGGTTGCGGCAATCTGTGCTGCCGTGCGGTTGAGCACCGTCATGTCGTCGCCGAAGACCTTGACCGCCACATCGCTGCGCACCCCGGAAATCAGCTCGTTGAAGCGCAGTTGAATCGGCTGCGACAGCTCGTAGTTGCTACCCGGCACCCGCGCCGCCGCGCGCTGGATATCGGCGATCAGTTGCTCGCGCGACTTGCCGGGGTCGGGCCACTGCGCCTGCGGCTTGAGCATCACGTAACTGTCAGAGATGTTCGGCGGCATCGGGTCGGCGGCGATCTCGGCGGTGCCGGTGCGCGCAAATACGCGCTGCACCTCCGGCACCTGGCTGACCACACTCTCCTCCAGGCGCTGCTGCAATTGCACCGACTGGCTCAGGCTGGTGCCCGGCACCCGCAGCGCCTGCAGGGCGAAATCGCCTTCGCTGAGGCTGGGCACGAACTCGCTGCCCATGCGCCCGGCCAGCACCGCGCACAGCAGCACCGACGCCCCGGCCAGGGTAAACGCCAGCCCACGGTGCCCCATCACCCAGCGCAATAGCGGCGCATAGCCGGCCTTGGCGCTGCGCATCAGCAGGTTTTCCTCTTCCTTGACCTTGCCGGTGACGAACAGCGCGATGGCCGCCGGCACGAAGGTCACCGAGAGCAGCATCGCTCCCAGCAGGGCGATCACCACGGTGAAGGCCATGGGGTGGAACATCTTGCCCTCCACCCCGCTCAGGGCAAAGATCGGCAGGTACACCACCATGATGATCAACTGGCCGAAGATCAGCGGGCGGCGCGCCTCGCGGGCGGCATTGAACACTTCGTGCAGGCGCTCGGAGCGGGTCAGCAGGCGGCCATGGTGCTGCTGGGCGTGGGCCAGGCGGCGGATCGCGTTCTCCACGATCACCACCGCGCCATCGACGATGATGCCGAAGTCCAACGCACCCAGGCTCATCAGGTTGGCACTGACCTTGTTGCCGAACATGCCGGTGAAGGTGAACAGCATCGACAGCGGAATCACCATGGCGGTGATCAGCGCGGCGCGGATGTTGCCCAGAAACAGGAACAGCACCGCGATCACCAGGATTGCACCTTCCACCAGGTTCTTCTTCACCGTGGCGATGGCCTTGTCGACCAGGTCGGTGCGGTCGTACACCGTGACCGCGCTGACACCCGCCGGCAGCGTGCGGTTGATCTGCGCCAGCTTGTCGGCCACTGCCCGCGACACGGTGCGGCTGTTCTCGCCGACCAGCATGAACACGGTGCCCAGCACCACCTCACGGCCATTTTCGGTAGCCGCGCCGCTGCGCAGTTCGCGGCCGATGCCCACCTGGGCGACATCGCGCACGCGAATCGAGGTGCCGTCGACAGTGGCCAGCACGATGTTGGCAATGTCGTCGATACCTGCCAGTTGCCCCGGCGCGCGAATCAGCAGTTGCTCGCCACGGCGCTCGATGTAGCCGGCACCGACGTTGGCGTTGTTGCGCTCCAGGGCCGTCAGCAGGTCGCCCAGGGTCAGCTTGTAGGCGGCCAGGCGCCTGAGGTCGGGGGCAATCTGGTACTCCTTGGCGTAGCCGCCGATGCTGTTGATCTCGGCCACGCCGCGCACGTTGCGCAACTGCGGCTTGATGATCCAGTCCTGGATCTCGCGCAAGTCGGTGGGCGTGTACTCGCTGCCGTCGGCCTTGCGCGCATCCGGCGCGGCTTCCACGGTCCACAGGAATATCTCGCCCAGGCCGGTGGAGATCGGCCCCATGGACGCCTCGACGCCGTCGGGCAACTGCCCGCGCGCCTGTTGCAGGCGCTCGTTGACCAGTTGCCGGGCGAAGAACAGGTCGGTGCCCTCGTCGAAGATCACCGTCACCTGCGACAGCCCCGAGCGCGACAGCGAACGGGTCTGCTCCAGGCCCGGCAGGCCGGCCATGGCAGTCTCGATGGCGAAAGTGATCCGCTGCTCGGTTTCCAGCGGTGAAAAGCCCGCTGCCGAGGTGTTGATCTGCACCTGCACGTTGGTGATGTCGGGCACCGCATCGATCGGCAGCTTCTGGTAGCTGGCCAGCCCCAGCCCGGCCATCAGCAGCACCGCGAGCATCACGATCAGGCGCTGCTCGATGGCAAATTGAATGATCCGTTCGAACATGAGGAGTACTCGTGGGGGCTCAGTGGGAATGCTCGGCGCTGGCTTTGCCCAGCTCCGACTTGAGGATGAAGCTGCCCTGTGCCGCCACCTGCTGGCCGGCCTGCAGGCCCGCCTTGATCTGCACGAAGCCGTCGGCCACCACACCCGGGGTCACCGCCTGGGCGGTGAAGCCCTCTGCACTGCGCACGAACACGGTGGGCTGCTCTTCGAGGGTCTGCAACGCGGCCTCCGGTACCGCCAGCGCCTCGTCCAGGCGTTCGGTAGGCACCCGCACCGCCACGAACAGGCCGGGGCGCCAGGCGCCGCGAGGGTTGTCCAGGGTGACCCGCACGGTGGCGGTGCGGGTCTGCTCGCCGAGCAGGCTGCCCACATGGCTGACCGTGCCGCTGGCCTGCTCGCCCAGTTCACTGGCCAGCACCGTCACCGGCATGCCGACGCGCAGCCTGGCCAGGTCACGCGGGGCCACGCCAAAGGTTGCCCATACCCGCGACAGGTCGGACAAGGTGAAGGCCGCACTGCTCTCGCTGACCATTCGCCCGGCACCAGGTGCTTTTCCACCACCTGCCCGTCAAACGGTGCACGCAGTTCATAGCGGTTGCCGCCGGCCAGCACCACGCTGCCACTCAGTGCGCTGATCTTCTGCCGGGCATTGGTGGCGGCGATCTCGGCTTCCTGCAGGGCCTGGCGCGCCTGCAGGTAGTCCTGTTCGGCAGAGATGCCCTCCTGCCACAGGTCTTTCTCGCGGGCGAAGGTGCCGCGCGCCAGTTCCAGTCGCCGCTGGCTGGCCGCCAGCTCGCTGCGCTGCTCGGAGATCTGCGGGCTGGCGATCACCGCCAGCAGTTGCCCGGCCTTGACCTGCTGGCCGAGCACCACGGCCACCGATTCCACCACCCCGGCCGCACGCGGCACCAGGTGCGCGGTACGGTCCTCGTCGAAGCGGATCTCGCCCGGCAGGCCGAGGCTGCGGCTCAAGGTGCGCGGGGCCACGGTGGCCAGCTCGATACCGGCCACCTGGATCTGCTCGTCGCTCAGGGTCAGGTGGCCCTCCTGCTGTTCTTCGCCATGGCCTTCCTCGCCATGGGCGTCGTCGCCATGGCCCTTTTCCTCATCGCCATGGCCAGCCTCGGCATGCGCCGCGTGGGAGGCCTGCGGCGCATTCATCTGGTGACCCAGCACAACCCCCAGGCCAACGCCCAGGGTCAGGGTGACGGCCACCAGCGTGATGGTTTTGCTGTTCATGCACATTCCTCGGCAAATCGTCGGGGGTCAGCGGCTGGCGGTGGCCAGGTCGCCGAAAAGTCGTTCCAGGCGGACTCGCGCATCGCTGCCCTGGGCCTGCGCCGCCAGGTATTGGGTGCGCGCCGCCACCAGCGTGCGCTGGGCGTCGAGCACCTCGAGAAAGCTGAACTTGCCGCGCTCGAAACCCCGCGTGGCGGCGTCCACCGCCTGCTGCGCCGCCGGCAGTATCGAGCGGTCGAAGGCCTGTACCTCGCCCGCAGCCACCTGCCACTGCGCCAGCGCCTGCACCACTTCGCTGCGCACCCGCAGTTCGGCGCCGTTGCGCAGGTCGCGGGCCTGATCGGCACGCCGCGCCGCCGCCAGCACATTGCCCTGGTTGCGATCGAACAAGGGCAGCGGTATCGACACCCCGACCACATTGATGCGCTCGCGGTCGGCCTCGCTGTACTGGCTACCCAGGCTGACGGTGAGGTCGGGGATGCGCTGGCTGCGAGCCAGCCCCAGGTCAGCCTCGCGCTGCTCGATCTGCAGGCGGGCCAGGCGCAGCTCGGCCGTGCGCTCGAGGCGGGCAAGCAGCGTGTCGCCCTCGGCTGGGGTCAGGGCGTCGGACGGCATGCCTGCCACCCGCTCGAACCCCGCCTGCGGCGCCCCCGTCACGCTGGCCAGCTGCTGATAGGCCACGACCACGGCCTGCTGCGCACGGCCTCGTTCCAGGCGCATCTCGGACACCTGCACCTGCGCGCGGGTGGCTTCGATGGGGGAAGCGCTGCCAGCCCGCACCCGCCCCTGCACCACCTGCAGGCCACGCTCGGTCAGGCGCAGCGACTGCTCGGCCAGTTGCAGCCGTTCCTGAGCCTGCACGGCGGCATGAAACGCAGCCAGCACCTCGGCGCGCAAGGCATTGCCCTGGCGTTCCAGTTCCAGCGCCGCCAGGGCCTGCTCGCGCTGGGCCACCTCCACCCGCGCACCGCGCTTGCCGCCCAGTTCCAGGCGCTGGCTGAGGCTGACGGTGGTGGTCTGCGAGCCGCGGCGGGTATCTTCCTGCTCCCAGCTCAACTCCGGGTTGGGCAGCAGGCCGGCCTGGTTGCGTTCGCCCAGGGCGATCTCGGTGCCCCAGCGCGCCGCGGCAAGCTCGGGGTTGTTGTCCTGCGCGGTGCGCAAGGCGGCATCAAGCGTCAGCACGCTCGCCTGCAGCGCTGTCGAAAGCCCCAGCAGCACCCCGGCCAGCGCCGCCAGCCGCGCCACGCGCTGTGGATGAAGCCTGTGCCTGCACGTCATGCGTGAATCCCCCGCGCCCATTTCGAAGCGGGCACTTTAGGGAGCGGGCTTTATCGTCAACATGACCCCAGGATTACAAATCTGTTATCCAGCGCCGCTCAGGACCGGCTTGGCTTACCATGCGCGACACGCCTTGACCCTGAAGTGACTCAAGGGTTGAGAATTGCCGTTTTGCACGCCGCGAGTACCCCATGCGCCTATTGATCATCGAAGACGAAGTCCGTACCGCCGAGTACCTGCAGCAGGGCCTGAGCGAGAACGGCTACATCGTCGACTGCGCCGCCACCGGCATTGACGGCCTGCACCTGGCCCGCCAGCACGCCTACGACCTGGTCATCCTCGACGTCAACCTGCCGCAGCTCGACGGCTGGAGTGTGCTGCAACGCCTGCGGGCGGAGTCCTCGACCCGTATCATGATGCTGACCGCCCACGGCCGGCTCTCGGATCGGGTCAAGGGCCTGGACCTGGGCGCCGACGATTACCTGCTCAAGCCGTTCGAGTTTCCCGAACTGCTGGCACGCATTCGCAGCCTGTTGCGGCGCAGCGAGCAGAACCTGGCGCCGGCCACGCTCAGGGTCGCCGACCTTGAGCTGGACCCCAGCCGCCACCGCGCCTACCGGCGCAACCAGCGTATCGACCTGACGGCCAAGGAGTTCGCCCTGCTGCACCTGCTGATGCGCCAGAGCGGCGAGGTGCTGTCGCGCACGCAGATCATCTCGCTGGTGTGGGACATGAACTTCGATTGCGACACCAACGTGGTGGAGGTGTCGATCCGGCGCCTGCGGGCCAAGATCGACGACCCCTTCGAGGACAAGCTGATCCACACCCTGCGCGGCGTGGGCTATGTGCTGGAAGCGCGCGAATGAAACCGGCACGACTGTCGTTGCGCCTGGGCCTGAGCGTCAGCCTGATGGGCGCGGCGCTGGTGCTGCTGCTGGCGAGCCTGGCGGTACTGGCGCTGGACCACGAACTGGACAACCGCGCCCGCAAGGTGCTGGCACGCAAGATGGAGCAGATCGAGCACAGCCTGGGGGTGGACCTGAAGGCCAGCGACCTGGGCTCGCGCGCCCACCCCCTGCTCGACCTGGTGATGGGCCACGACGACCTGAGCCTGAACATCATCGCCCAGACCGGACGCCACCCGGCCCTGTTGAGCCTGGGGCCTGCAGTGGAGGCCGAGCCGCTGCGGCGTATCGCGGCCGGGACGGCGCTGGGCTACAGCGAATGGCAGGACAGCGCCGAGGCCCGCCTGATGACCGCCGCGCGCCTGATGACCCTGCGTGACGGCACCCCGGTGCGGGTACTGCTGACGCTGAACCGGGCCGACGACCTCGGCCTGCTGCAGGCCTACCTGCGGT
Organism: Pseudomonas sp. UBA7500; assembly: GCF_002478435.1. Taxonomy (NCBI): domain Bacteria; kingdom Pseudomonadati; phylum Pseudomonadota; class Gammaproteobacteria; order Pseudomonadales; family Pseudomonadaceae; genus Pseudomonas; species Pseudomonas sp. UBA7500. Next base: position 249,676 of record NZ_DLNW01000027.1, read on the forward strand.
CGACGTTGCTGGCGTTGCCACTGCTGTTGCTGCTGATCGGCATTGCCGCCTGGAAGCTGGTGCAGCGTGGTCTGCTGCCGCTGCGCAGGTTCCGGCGGATTGCCGCCCAGGTGTCGGCGCAAGAGCTGAGCCACCGCCTGCCCGAGGACAAGCTGCCCCAGGAACTGAGTGCCCTGGCGCGCGGCATCAACGTGATGCTCGACCGGCTGGATGGCGGCGTGCAGCGTCTGTCGCAGTTTTCCGATGACCTGGCGCACGAACTGCGCACGCCGATCAGCAACCTGATGGGCAGGGCCCAGGTGACCTTGTCACGGGTGCGCTCGGCGCAGGATTACCGGGTGGCGCTGGAGGACAGCATCGAGGAGCTGACGCGCCTGAACCGGATCATCACCGACATGCTGTTCCTGGCCCAGGTGGACGCGCCGCGTCAGCAACTGGCGTTGAAGCCGGTGGCGCTGGCCGACGAGGCGCAACGGGTGGTGGAGCTGTTCTCGCTGAGCGCCGAATGCAAGGCGATCACCCTGAAGGTCAGCGGCTGGGGCACGGTGCAGGGCGACCGGCTGATGCTGCAGCGGGCGCTGTCGAACCTGTTGAGCAATGCAATTCGCCACAGCCCCGAGGGCCGCCTGGTGGAAATCGGCATCGAGCAGAGCGCACGGGGCGTGCAATGCTGGGTGCGCAACGAGGGGCCGGGGATCGAGGCGGTGCACTGGCCGCACCTGTTCGAGCGGTTCTACCGGGTGGGCTGCGGGCGCTCGCGGGTGGAGGGCGGCACGGGGCTGGGGCTGGCCATCGTGCAGTCGATCATGCAGGTACATGGTGGGCAGGTGGAGGTGAGCAGCGCGGCGCAGGGGCCTACGCGCTTCAGTCTGATATTTGGCTAGGCGGCTTCGCCGGCAAGGCCGGCTCCTACAGGAATCGCAGCGCCTGTTGGAGCCGGCCTTGCCGGCGAAGGTCACGACCCATTCAGCGGCTGCTGGCTGCCAGAATCAGCTGTTTCATCTCGCTGACCGCACCCTTGAAGCCCACGAACAACGCATGGGCCACCAGTGCATGGCCGATGTTCAGTTCGTTGATGCCCTTGATCGCCGCCACCGGCTCGACGTTGTGGTAGTGCAGGCCATGCCCGGCATTCACGATCAGCCCCTGGGCCAGGCCGAAGGCCACGCCATCGGCCACGCGCTGGAGCTCTTCGGCCACCTCGGCCGGGGTCTGCGCATCGGCGTAACGCCCGGTGTGCAGTTCGATCGCCGGCGCGCCGACGCGGCGCGAGGCCTCGATCTGGCGCTCGTCGGCATCGATGAACAGCGACACCTCCGACCCCAGGCGCGACAGGCGCTCCACCGCCGCCTTGATCCGCGCCTCCTGCCCCGCCACGTCCAGGCCACCTTCGGTGGTCAGTTCCTGGCGTGTCTCGGGCACCAGGCAGATGTGCGCCGGGCGAATGCGCTCGGCAAACTGCATCATCTCTTCGGTGACGCCCATCTCGAAGTTCATGCGCGTCTGCAGCACCTCGCTCAGTACCAGCACGTCACGGTCCTGGATATGCCGGCGGTCTTCGCGCAAGTGCACGGTGATGCCGTCGGCACCCGCCTCTTCGGCGTCCAGCGCGGCCTTGACCGGGTCCGGATATCGCGTGCCACGGGCCTGGCGCAGGGTCGCCACGTGGTCGATGTTCACGCCAAGGAGGATGCGGTTGCTGGTGGTCACGAAGAGACTCTCCTGAAAATTGAGCCTCACAGCATACGTCGTGATCAAGGCTTGCGAAACAGTTCCCGGCTGACCAGCGGACGCCCGCCCAGGTGCACCGCCAGCGCCTGGCGCATCAGGCGCTTGGCCGCGCCCAGCGCGCCCGGCATCGACCACTCGGCCTCGGCCATGGCCAGCAGGTGCGCGCCACTGAACAAGCCTGGCTGCACCAGGTACACCCGCTCCAGGCCCGCGTCCACCTGCAGGCGGTACAGGCCATCGGCCACCAGAGGATCGCCATTGATGTCGTGCTCAAGCGCAAAGCCATACCCCAGCTCGTCCAGCAGGCGCCATTCGAAGGCACGCAGCAACGGCTCCAGCGGGCGCCCCGCGCCCAGTGCCTGCAAGGTGGCAGCGTACTGCTCGAACATCACCGGGTGCGGGTCTTCGGCCTGAAGCAGGCGAATCAGCAGCTCATTGAGGTACAGCCCGCTGAACAGCGCGTCGCCGTTGAGCCAGACCGCCACGCCTGCGCTGTCCATGCGACCGACATTCTTGAGCTCGCCGCGCCCATGGAACTGCACCTCCAGCGGCACGAACGGACGCGCCAGGCTGCCGGCCTTGCCGCGCGCACGACGCAGCACGGCGCGCAGGCGCCCCTGGGGGGTAAGGAAGTCGACCAGCGCACTGGTTTCACGGTACGCCCGGCTGTGCAGCACGAAGGCCGGTTGGCCGTCTGGCATGTCCATGATTCAGCGCTTCACGAAGAGGTGGGCCCGACACCGGTCGGTGTCGGGCCAGGGCAATCAGAGGTCGCCGTAGCCCAGCGAACGCAGGGCGCGCTCGTCGTCGGACCAGCCACCCTTGACCTTGACCCACAGGTTCAGCATGACCTTGGCGTCGAACAGCAGCTCCATGTCCTTGCGCGCCTCGGTGCCGATGCGCTTGATGCGCTCGCCCTTGTCGCCAATGATGATCTTCTTCTGGCCGTCACGCTCGACCAGGATCAGTGCATGGATATGCAGCACGTTGCCCTGCTGCTTGAATTCCTCGATCTCGACGGTGATCTGGTACGGCAGCTCGGCGCCGAGCTGGCGCATGATCTTCTCGCGTACCAGTTCGGCAGCCAGGAAGCGGCTGCTGCGGTCGGTGATCTGGTCTTCGGGGAAGAAGTGCTCGTTTTCCGGCAGGTGCTTGGCAATCAGTGCTTCGAGGGCATCGAGGTTGTGCCCGTGCTGCGCCGAGACCGGCACGATCTCGGCGTTGGGCAGTTGCTCCTGCAGCCATTGCAGGTGCGGCATCAGCTCGGCCTTGTCCTCGATGCGGTCGGTCTTGTTGATGGCCAGGATCACCGGGCCCTGCACGTATTGCACGCGCTCGAGCACCAGTTGGTCCTCGTCGGTCCACTTGGTGCGATCGACCACGAAGATCACCACGTCGACGTCTTTCAACGCCGCCGAGGCGGTACGGTTCATGTAGCGGTTGAGCGCCTTCTCGTTGCCCTTGTGCATGCCGGGGGTATCGACGTACACCGCCTGCACATCACCTTCGGTCTTGATACCGAGCATGTTGTGGCGGGTGGTCTGCGGCTTGCGCGAGGTGATCGCGAGCTTCTGCCCGAGGATGTGGTTGAGCAGCGTCGACTTGCCCACGTTGGGGCGGCCGACGATGGCGACGTAGCCGCAACGGGTAGTGTTCTGTTCAGTCATTGCCATTCTCCACGCCCAGGGCGATCAGTGCTGCGGCGGCCGCGACCTGCTCGGCGATACGCCGGCTCACGCCCTGCCCTCGGCTTTTTTCAGTCAACAGGGTCACTTCGCATTCGACGAAAAACGTCCGGCAATGGGGTTCACCCTGGATATCCACCACTTCGTAGCGGGGCAGTTCGCAGGCCCGCGACTGCAGAAACTCCTGCAGGCGGGTTTTCGGGTCCTTGTTGGTGTCGACCAGGGTCAGGCTCTCGAACTCACCGGCCAGCCATGCCAGCACGCGATCGCGAGCGGTGTGCATGTCCGAGTCCAGGTAGATCGCACCGATCAGCGCCTCGAGGGCATCGGCCAGGATCGACTCGCGCCGGAACCCGCCGCTTTTCAGCTCGCCCGAGCCCAGGCGCAGGTACTCGCCCAGATCGAAACCGCGGGCCAGCACGGCCAGGGTTTCACCCTTGACCAGGCGGGCGCGCAGGCGCGACAGCTGGCCTTCGCGTGCCTGGGGGAAGCGCTCGAACAGGGCCTCGCCGGCGACGAAGTTGAGGATCGCATCACCGAGGAACTCCAGCCGTTCGTTGTTGCGGCCGGCAAAGCTGCGATGCGTGAGGGCCAGCAGCATCAGCTCCTGGTTCTTGAAGGTGTAGCCGAGCTGGCGCTCGAGGCGGCTCAAGGAAACGCTCACAGTGTACCCACGCGCTGTTCGTGGTCGATTTTCAGCAGCGGCGCCAGGGCGCCGGGCTCACACAGTTCTGTCCGGCTCGAAGCCGACGGGGTTAACGCGTTGTTCAAATGCAAATCCTGAAAGACGGTTTTGTTCATGCCTGACGTCCGGCCGGGGCGCGTCTTGTGGACGCCCTTGTACAGCCTATGCCAGAAAAGCATTCGGCGCTGTCGAAGGACAGCGCCGTTAGGGTGTTACTTGATCAGGCCAACCCGCGAAAGGCTCGGGAAGTGGCTGAGCTTGGGCTCTGGCCAGCTCATCCAGATGGCGAAGGCCTTGCCGACGATGTTCTTGTCGGGAACCATGCCCAGCAGCTCCTTGGGAATGTTGGGGTCATCCCAGTAGCGACTGTCGTTGGAGTTGTCGCGGTTGTCGCCCATCATGAAATAGTGCCCGGCAGGCACCACCCACTGCTGGTCCGGCGGCATGCGATAGCGGCTCATCTCCTTGCGGATCAGGTGCTCGGCCTCGCCCAGCTTCTCCTTGTACAGCTCGGCGCTGCCCAGGGTGCCCGGCTCGCTGCCGACCAGTTGCTCGGCAATCGGCTGGCCGTTGACGAACAGACGCTTGTCGCTGGTGTAGCGCACCTGGTCGCCCGGCAGGCCGACCACACGCTTGATGTAGTTGACGTTCGGGTCGCTCGGGTAGCGGAACACCATCACATCGCCACGCTGCGGGTCACCGACCTCGATGACCTTCTTGTCGATCACCGGCAGGCGGATGCCGTAGGAGAACTTGTTCACCAGGATGAAGTCGCCCACTTCCAGGGTCGGCTTCATCGACCCCGAAGGGATCTGGAACGGCTCGACCAGGAACGAGCGCAGCACCAGCACGATGAACAGCACCGGGAAGAACGATTTGCCGTACTCGACCAGCAACGGCTCCTTGTTCAACTGCTCGACCACCGCCATCTCGGGCTGGCTGACGCTGCCCTGATAGGTGTTGATCGCCGTGCGCCGGCGCGGGGCCAGGAACAGCAGATCGATCAGGGCCAGCAGTCCACACACGGCAACGGCGATGACTAGCAACAGCGGGAAATTTAGTGACATAGGACCTAGCTATCCAACCTGAGCACGGCGAGGAAGGCTTCCTGTGGAATTTCCACGTTGCCCACCTGTTTCATGCGTTTCTTACCGGCTTTCTGCTTTTCCAACAGCTTGCGCTTACGGCTAACGTCGCCACCGTAGCATTTGGCCAGTACGTTCTTTCTGAGCGCCTTGACAGTGGTACGCGCCACAATCTGCCCGCCAATGGCGGCCTGGATTGCCACATCGAACATCTGCCGCGGGATCAGTTCCTTCATCTTCTCGGTCAACGCGCGGCCTTTGTAGTGCGCATTGTCACGGTGCACGATCAATGCCAGGGCATCGACCTTGTCGCCGTTGATCAGTACATCGAGCTTGACCAGGTTGGCCGACTGATACCGGTCGAAATGGTAGTCCAGCGAAGCATAGCCGCGGCTGGTGGATTTGAGGCGGTCGAAGAAGTCCAGTACCACTTCGTTCATCGGCAGGTCGTAGCGCACCTGCACCTGGGAACCGAGGAACTGCATGTCGCGCTGTACGCCACGCTTCTCGATGCACAGGGTGATGACGTTGCCCAGGTGCTCCTGCGGCACGAGGATGGTGGCGGCCACGATCGGCTCGCGGAAGTCTTCCACCGACGACACGTCCGGCAGCTTGGACGGGTTGTCGACGTAGATGGTTTCACCGGTCTTGAGCTTGACCTCGAAGATCACGCTCGGCGCAGTGGTGATCAGGTCCAGGTCGTACTCGCGCTCCAGGCGCTCCTGGATGATCTCCATGTGCAGCATGCCGAGGAAGCCGCAACGGAAGCCGAAGCCCAGTGCGTCGGAGCTCTCAGGCAGGTACTGCAGCGACGAGTCGTTCAGGGTCAGCTTCTGCAGCGCGTCACGAAAATCTTCGAAATCTTCGGAACTGACCGGGAACAGGCCGGCATATACCTGGGGCTGGATACGTTTGAAGCCTGGCAGCACTTCCACGTCGGGCGTGGAGCTGAGGGTCAGGGTGTCACCGACCGGTGCACCGTGAATGTCCTTGATGCTGGCGATGATGAAGCCCACTTCGCCGGCCTTGAGGTCAGCGGTGGCGGTGTGCTTGGGGTTGAACACGCCCACGCTGTCGACCAGGTGCACCTTGCCGGTGGACTTGACCAGAATCTTGTCGCCCTTCTTGACTCGGCCATGGCGCACGCGCACCAGGGACACGACGCCCAGGTAGTTGTCGAACCAGGAGTCGATGATCAGCGCCTGCAGCGGTGCATCGATGTCGCCGGTAGGGGCCGGAATGGTCTGCACCAGGCGCTCGAGCACCTCGTCCACGCCCATGCCGCTCTTGGCACTGCAGGCCACGGCGTCGGTGGCGTCGATGCCGATGATCTTCTCGATCTCGTCCTTGACGCGGTCCGGATCGGCCTGGGGCAGGTCCATCTTGTTCAGTACCGGCATGACCTCCAGGCCCTGCTCGATGGCGGTGTAGCAGTTGGCGACCGACTGGGCCTCCACGCCCTGGCCGGCATCGACCACCAGCAGCGCGCCTTCGCAGGCGGCCAGCGAACGGCTGACTTCATAGGTGAAGTCGACGTGGCCGGGGGTGTCGATGAAGTTCAGCTGGTAGGTGATGCCGTCGTTCGCCTTGTAATACAGGGTAACGCTATGGGCTTTGATGGTGATCCCGCGCTCGCGCTCGAGGTCCATGGAGTCAAGTACCTGCGCTTCCATCTCGCGCGCGGTGAGGCCACCGCACATCTGGATGAAACGGTCGGCCAGGGTCGACTTGCCATGGTCAATGTGGGCGATGATGGAGAAATTGCGGATATGACTCAAATCACTCACGGGTCAACACTCAAAAAGGCTGCGGGGCGAACGCCCGCCGAAAAATAGCCGGGAATTGTACCTTATGAAGGGGCCAGCCGCCACGCCCGCCCCTCCAGTTTCATGGTGCCTGATATTTCTGTCAGTAGATGGCCGCTCGCGCAGACCCGAATATAGGGCACCAGACGGAGAAATGGCCATGGCACATGTTCAACCAGCAGTCCCCGGAAGCCCCGATACGAGCTTTGGTGACAACGGCGAGCGCTCCCTACCGCAAATTGCGGACACCGATCGTTTCATCACTGATGTGGCAATACACGATGACACAATCACCGTGTGTGGCCTGACCGGGGACCACGAGCAGTCCCGCTATACCTTGCTTCGCTTCGATGATAAAGGTGATCTGGACCCGACGTTCGGCAACAAAGGGATAGTGTTCGGAACATTCGACCCGGTGGCCGAATCGGGCGCGGAAGCCATCGTCGTCGATGCCAACGCGAAGATATGGATGCTGGGATGGGTGAACAGCGCCGGCAAGCCCCACAGACTGGTGATGGCACGTTTCGACGCGCAGGGCGCGCTGGACACCAGCTATGCCTCCCCCCACGGTTACCTTGCCCTGGATCAGGACAACAGCCTTCATCTGAAGCTGCATTCCACGTCACTCCAGCTGCGGGCCGGACACCTGCTCGCCAGTGCTACGCTGGAGTCGGATTGGCTGGCTACCCATGCTTGCGTCTATCGACTGGATCTTGCCGGCAATGCCGGTTTCCCGAGCGGTCAGTTCATCGAGATCACGCACCCTTCCGGGACGGTGCAGATCGCCAATGTCATTGCGCAGGAAAGTACATTTCTCGCTGCCGGAACCTTGCGCAACGGGCCTGAGACCCGAGGCTTCATCGCACGCTTCAGAAACGACGGCACACCCGACCCGTCCTTTGGCGACCGATACGGTTTCAAGCTGTATGAATCCCCGCTGTCGCGCTGGCTGCGCTGGTTGCCGCGCTGGCTCCGCTGGCTTGCTCCGCGTCGAAACGCCAACATCCGCTTCAACACGCTGATTCAACGCCCCGATGGCCACCTGATCGTCGCGGGGAACCTGCCCGGCGAGCGCCCCGAAGACACCAACGCCATGACTTGGCAATTCGATGCCGAAGGTGTGAGGGACGCGACCTATAACCACGGCAACCCGACGGTGCTGACCTTCAACACGCACACCGAAGACGAATGGGAAGCCGCAGCGCTGCACCAGGACGGCAAGCTGGTGGTGTTTGGCCTGGGCGGTCAGCGCATCTACCGTGCCCGCTATACAGTCCATGGCCGACTGGATACTGCCTTTGGCAACCAAGGTATCGCCTTCCAGGACTACCCCAAGGACAGAAAGATGATCGCCGTCGCAATGACGCCCGCCGCCACACTGATTGGCTTGAACAGCCAGCACGCATGGGGTTTCTCCGGTCTTCTGGCACGCTTTCGCAATTGACTGCGCGCCCATGAAAAAGCCCGACGCATCGGCGTCGGGCTTTTTCTTACCGCGACCTTCTCGGTCAGGCCTTACTCGGCCAGCTTGAAGGTGATGAAACTGGCACGGCCCTGACGCAGCACGCGCATCGACACCGAACGGTTCTTCGGCAGTTCCTTGGCGATTTCGGTGAAGTTCTTCGCCGAAAGGATGGCCTGGTTGTTCAAGTGGCTGATGACGTCACCGGGACGCAGGCCGATCATCGCGGCCGGACCATCCTGCACTTCCTTGATGACCACGCCGCCCTTGAGCTCCAGAGTCTTTTTCTGCTCTGCGGTCAGGTCGGCTACCGATACGCCCAGGCGGTTGCTGCTGCGCTCGACGCCGCCATTGGCACCGGTGGTCACGTCCTGATCTTCATCGGGCAGTGCACCGATGGTCACGTCCAGGTTCTGGCGCTTGCCGTTGCGGATGATCTCCAGCTTGGCCTTGGCGCCATCTTTCAGGCCACCGACCAGGTGCGGCAGGTCAGCCGACATGACGATCGGCTGACCGTTCATGCTCAGGATCACGTCGCCCACCTGCAGGCCGCCCTTGGCTGCCGGACCATCTTCCAGCACCTGGGCCACCAGCGCGCCGGCCGGTTTGTCCAGGCCGAAGGATTCGGCCAGGTCCTTGTTGACCTCTTGGATCACCACGCCCAGCCAGCCACGGCTGACCTTGCCGTCCTTTTTCAGCTGGTTGGAAACATCCAGTGCAACATCGATCGGGATAGCGAACGACAGGCCCATGAAGCCGCCCGAGCGGGTGAAGATCTGCGAGTTGATGCCGACCACTTCGCCATTCATGTTGAACAGCGGGCCACCGGAGTTACCCGGGTTGATCGCAACGTCGGTCTGGATGAACGGCACGTAGGTGTCGTTGGGCAGGGTGCGGCCCTTGGCGCTGACGATACCTTTGGTCACCGAGTGATCGAAGCCGAACGGCGAACCGATGGCCAGTACCCACTCACCCACCTTGAGCTTTTCGGAGTCGCCCAGCTTGACCGTGGGCAGGTTCTTGCCATCGACCTTCAGCAATGCCACGTCGGTACGCGGGTCGGTGCCGACCAGCTTGGCCTGCAGTTCGCTGCGGTCGGACAGGCGCACGATGATTTCATCGGCATCGGCCACCACGTGGTTGTTGGTGAGGATGTAGCCGTCGGCCGAAATGATGAAGCCCGAACCCAGCGACTGGGCCTCGCGCTGACGATCGCCACGGGGTGAGCGCGGGGCTTGCGGCATGTTGCGCTCGAAGAACTCGCGGAACATCGGCGGCAGGCCTTCGAGGTCTGGCATCTGACCCGCAGCATACTTGCGATCAGGCAGCTTCTGCTTGGTACTGATGTTGACCACCGCCGGCGAGGCCTGCTCGACCAGGGTGGTGAAATCAGGCAGGGCTTCGGCCTGGGCGTTGAGCACCTGCCCGAGCATGAGCACGGCGGCGAACAGCGACAGATAGGATTTCAAGCGAGGTATTGACATACGGCTCCCGTCACAACGAGCGTGGTTAAGCAGTAGGGACCAGCCAACGCACAAAGCCCGGCAACATCCTCGAAAGGCTGCGACCAGGCTCGGTGGATCGGCATTGTTGATGCTGCAACAGCAGTAAAGGCCAGCCCCCGAAAGAACTGACCTATAGATAAATCTGGAGAATTTTGCAAATTCGAAGGCTTACGAATCATGTCAACGCCTTGGCGGCCCATCGATCATCAACGCATTACCTGTGGCTCGTCATTGGCTGGCGTGGGCGTCTTGGGCACGCATCGACAAGGCGACCCGCTCGGCCGTACCGATGGGGATCTCCCCTACCACGGTGACCACCACATCCCCCTTGGGCGTGGTCAGCCGGCGCGAAACCGCGACCGTCGGGCCAAGCTGGGTACGGGCGTCGATGCCCGAATTGCCTGCAACCGGCTCCAGAAACACCGAGAAGCGTGCCAGGCCATCATCGTACATCAGGCTGCTGACGATGCTCTTGTGCTCCGGATCCTTGCGTACCGCGCTGTTGACCAACTCGAAGCCGGGTGGCAACCAGTCGGAACGCCATCCCGATGCGGCCTCGGCAACCTGCTGAGTGGCCTGGGCCACCGGCTTGCAGTTGCTGCTGGGCTGCAGTTGGGCATCGTCCGGCGCCTTGTCGGTCTCCAACCGGGTGAACTGGAAGCGCTCCAGCAGTTGCTCCTTGTCGTTGAGCAGCAACGACTTGAGGGGCAAACCCGACTGTCGATCCAGGTGCAGCTCGAAGGCATAACGATGCTGATCGCGCGGCCTGAGGGTGATGATCTCGACCTCGCGACCGGCCACCCGGGAGCGCCCTGCCACACTCAGGTCGTACCAGTTCATCAGCTTCAAGGGGTCCAGTACACGGGGCGAAGACTGCGCCGCATTGCCCACTCCGCGGGCCAGGGCGCCGCTCACGCACTGGGTACGTCCATCTACCCGCACAACCTCAAGGGCTGGGCCATCGAGTTGCAACAAGCGTTCACGAACCTTGCCCTCCTGCACCCGATGCCAGATGTCATGGGTGGAAAAGCTGCCGTTACGCTCGTAGACGAAAGTACCCTGATAACTCTGCTGCTGCTCGGCCTTGGCCAGACGGTTGAGCCAGTCTGCGGCATCAGTGGAGGAGTTGGCGGCCAGGGCCGGCACCGACAGACATCCTCCGAGCAAGAGCGGTAGTAGAGTTGGCGCGCGCATGATCCTCCTTACTCAGCGATTTTCCAGGCTGGCCGCACGGGCATAAGGCAGAGCACTTTCAGTCCCTTCCACGGCGGCTTCCTGAGCATGCTGGCGCAGGTAGCCCGGCAGACGTTCGTCCTGCCAGCCGCTTTGACCTTGCAGCACGCCATTTGCCATCGGGCCGGTCGGCTGTTCGGCACTCTCGGTGTAGCCTGCCAGTACTGCCGGGCCTTGCACCTGAGGTACGGTCACGCCTTGCTGCACAGGCTGCTGGGCAGCCAGTTGGGCACCGCTGATGTCGTCCTGGTTGTACAGGCGCACACCTGCCAGTACTGCAACGGTCACCGAAGCTGCAACAGCCAGACGACCCAGGCTGCGCCATGGACCACGGGCAACCTTGACCGGCGTGGCTTCGTCAGCCAGTGCGGCACTGACCGCGGCGGCGATATCCAGTTTTGGCAGCAGCAGTTCCTTGTGCATCGCTGCTCGGGCAACCTGGTAACGCGACCAGGTGGCACGGGTTTCATTGTCGTCGACGGCATTCAATACCCGACGCAACTCCAGTTCGTCCGCTTCGTTATCCATCACCGCGGACAGCGATTCCTGCAAAGCTTCACGACTCATGGCGGTTCCTCTCTTGGCTGTCGCCGCTGTCTCAGGTTTCCTGCAACAACGGCTGCAGGGCTTTATCTATGGCCTCCCGAGCGCGGAAAATTCGAGAGCGCACGGTACCCACCGGACACTGCATGACGCTCGCAATGTCCTCGTAACTCAGACCATCGAATTCACGTAAAGTTAACGCCGTACGCAAATCTTCTGGCAGCTGCTGGATGGTTCGGTGGACGGTGCCCTCGATTTCATCTCGTAACAGCGCGCGCTCTGGTGACTCGAGATCCTTGAGGCCATGATCGCCATCGTAAAATTCCGCATCCTCGGAACTGACATCACTGTCTGGCGGCCGTCGACCGCGGGATACCAGATAGTTTTTTGCCGTGTTGATCGCAATGCGGTACAGCCAGGTATAAAACGCACTGTCGCCACGGAAATTGCCAAGCGCACGGTAAGCCTTGATGAACGCTTCCTGTGCCACATCCTGGGCTTCATGGGTGTCGTGCACAAAACGCACGATCAACCCGAGAATCTTGTGCTGATACTTCAGCACCAACAGATCAAACGCTCGCCTGTCGCCACGCTGCACGCGCTCGACAAGCTGCTGATCCTCTTCCTGGGTTAGCATGAACACTCCTCGGTGGACCTGGAGGAGTGCTGCAGCGGCCATCGTTCAGGCTTGCAACCATAGACTCGGGCTTTTCGCAAAAGTTCTCCCCTCCAAGCAAGTTTCCTGCGGCCCTTGAACGGCTCGCACGAAAAACGCAGCACGGTCACGGCCGGCTGCGTCAATATTCTGGTCTCGTGTACGCAGGCAGAGCCGATATCAGCCCCAGGCCTCCCGTCGCCGCCGCGTCCTGGCATGCAGGCAACCTTCTATGGATAGGCAGGGTTCCAGGAAAGTTCCCACATGCAAGCATCAGGTCGCACCGCACGTCATGGAAATCAGGCCCTCGAGGCTGTTATAAAGGCAACCCAGCCCGTTTCACGATAGTTTCACAATGCCATAAACACCTGACTATTGTGCCGATACCCCCGTCCTTATACTAGTGGTCGCCTCGCTCGGATATCCCTGACATGAGCCAACAATTCCAACATGACGTTCTGGTGATCGGCAGCGGTGCCGCCGGCCTGAGCCTGGCCCTGAACCTGCCGGCGCACCTGCGCATCGCCGTACTGAGCAAAGGCGAGCTGGCCAACGGCTCGACCTTCTGGGCACAGGGCGGTGTTGCCGCCGTGCTCGACGACACCGACACGGTACAGTCCCACGTGGAGGATACGCTCAATGCCGGCGGCGGGCTGTGTCATGAAGACGCGGTGCGCTATACGGTCGAGCACAGCCGCGAGGCGATCCAGTGGCTGATCGACCAGGGCGTGCCGTTTACCCGTGACGAACAGGCCGGCGTCGATGAACGCGGCTTCGAGTTCCACCTGACCCGCGAGGGCGGCCACAGCCACCGGCGCATCATCCACGCGGCCGACGCCACTGGCGCGGCGATTTTCACCACGTTGCTGGAGCAGGCCCGCCAGCGCCCGAACATCGAGCTTCTGGAACAGCGCGTGGCGGTCGACCTGATCACCGAACGGCGCCTGGGCCAGGCCGGCGAGCGCTGCCTGGGAGCCTATGTGCTCAACCGTGCCAGCGGCGAGGTCGACACCTTTGGCGCCCGCTTCACCGCGCTGGCCACCGGCGGGGCGGCCAAGGTCTACCTCTATACCAGCAACCCGGACGGCGCCTGCGGCGACGGGATCGCCATGGCCTGGCGCGCCGGCTGCCGGGTGGCGAACCTGGAGTTCAACCAGTTCCACCCCACCTGCCTGTACCACCCGCAGGCCAAGAGCTTCCTGATCACAGAAGCACTGCGCGGTGAAGGCGCCCTGCTCAAGCTGCCCAACGGCGAGCGCTTCATGCCGCGCTTCGACCCGCGCGCCGAACTCGCCCCGCGCGACATCGTGGCCCGCGCCATCGACCATGAGATGAAGCGCCTGGGCGTCGACTGCGTGTACCTGGACATCAGCCACAAGCCTGCGGAGTTCGTCAAAAGCCACTTCCCGACCGTGTACGAACGCTGCCTCACCTTCGGTATCGACATCACCACCCAGCCGATCCCGGTGGTACCGGCGGCGCACTACACCTGTGGCGGCGTGATGGTCGACGACCACGGCCAGACCGACGTACCGGGGCTCTATGCCATTGGCGAAACCAGCTTCACCGGCCTGCACGGTGCCAACCGCATGGCCAGCAACTCGCTGCTCGAATGTTTCGTCTACGGCCGCTCGGCGGCAGCCGACATCCTTGCCAGGCTCGACAGCGTGGCCATGCCCCAGGCCCTGCCCTGCTGGGATGCCAGCCAGGTCACCGATTCGGACGAAGATGTGATCATTGCGCACAACTGGGACGAGCTGCGCCGGTTCATGTGGGACTACGTCGGCATCGTTCGCACCAGCAAGCGCCTGCAGCGCGCCCAGCACCGGGTACGTCTGCTGCTGGACGAAATCGACGAGTTCTACAGCAACTACAAGGTCAGCCGCGACCTGATCGAGCTGAGGAACCTTGCCCAGGTAGCGGAGCTGATGATCCGCTCGGCCATGCAGCGCAAGGAAAGCCGGGGCCTGCACTACACCCTGGACTACCCGGACATGCTGCCCGAAGCTCTGGACACTATTCTACGGCCGCCCACCTACGCCGACTGAACTTCAACCGCAAGCGCAGGCGCCGGTGCAGCACCGGTTCCAGCGCATCGGGGGCGATGCACTGGCTCTGGCTGAACAGCCGCCCCGGCCGGCGATAACGCAGCACTACCAGGGCGGGCAAGGCGAGGCTGTCGCGGCGCAGTTGCACCTGCTGCCAGCCCGTGGCCGCGCTGAACAGGTGCCAGCCAGAAGGATCACGGCGCAGGCCGGTGACGGCACGCGGGTGGGTAAGCAGGATATGCCGGGGCACGACCCAGGCTGCGTGTGCCAGGCAAAGCGCCAGGCCAAGCAGGGTCATGTATAGCGAAATGGCCAGCAGGCACAGCGCGATCAGCGCCAGCAACTGGCATGCGAGGTAGGCCGCCAGCAGGACCCGCGAGCCCTGCCAGCGACACTCGAAGCGGTCACTTGGGCTGGACACGGTCCAGGATCATGCGCACCATGCGCTGCAGCTCAGGGTCGTCGGACTCGCTGCGTTCCATGAACCAGCCGAACATGTCCTGGTCTTCACAGGTCAGCAGCCGGACATAGAGCGCGCGGTCGACGTCGTTCAAGGTGCTGTAGACCTCCTGGGTAAACGGCACCAGCAGCACGTCCAGCTCCAGCATGCCGCGGCGGCTATGCCAGAAGAGCCGGTTGAGTTCAGATTGTTCGACGACCATGGAGCCCTCCTCAAATTGGCCGCCAGTATACAGGCCGAGCCTGTGAACGGCACAAGGCGTTGGTCTAGGTCGGCTACCTATTTTGCCGACAGCACTCTATGATGACCCCCAGTCCTGATTACCTGCGAAGACCCATGGCCGACTCCGCTTTTTTCTGCCCCCTGTCCCACGAGGGCGTCCTCGCCGTCCGCGGCTCTGACGCCGGCAAGTTTCTGCAAGGTCAACTGACCTGCAACATCAATTACCTCGACGAGCACACCTCCAGCCTCGGCGCGCGCTGCATGGTCAAAGGGCGCATGCAGTCGAGCTTTCGCATCGTGCCCCACGCCGACGGCTTCGTGCTGGCAATGACCCACGAACTGCTCGAGCCGCAACTGGCCGACCTGAAGAAGTACGCCGTGTTCTCCAAGGCCAAGCTCACCGACGAGAGCAGTGCCTGGGCGCGCTTCGGCCTGCAGCATGGCGACAAGGCGTTGCAGGCGCTGGGCATCGAGCCGCCGACGCAAGATGGCGCCATCAGCCGGCACGCCCCCCTGTTCGCAATTGCCGTATCGCCGGGCCGCACCGAACTGTGGGTACCGGCCGAACAGGCCGCAGCCGTACGCGAGCAACTGGCCGAGCACCTCGACGAAGGCCCGCTGGACGCCTGGCTGCTAGGGCAGATCCGCGCCGGTATCGGCCAGGTGATGGCCCAGACCCGCGAGCTGTTCATCCCGCAGATGATCAACCTGCAGGCCGTGGGTGGCGTCAGCTTCAAGAAGGGTTGCTATACCGGGCAGGAAATCGTCGCGCGCATGCAGTACCTGGGCAAGCTCAAGCGTCGCCTGTATCGCCTGGCCCTGGCCGAGGGTACTGCTCCGGCCCCTGGCACCGAGGTGTTCTCCCCTACCCATGCCTCATCGGTGGGTGAGGTGGTGCTGGCCGCCACGAGCGCGCAGGGCAGCGAGCTGCTGGCGGTGCTGACTGCCGATGCGGTAGCAGACGACAACCTGCACCTGGGCAGCCCCGAGGGCCCGCGCCTGGAACTGCTGAGCCTGCCTTACGAACTGGACCGCGATCGCGAAATCCAGCGCTGAGCCCACCTGCCCCGCCGCGTGTGGCGGTGGGGCCCCTGAATGCGCTAGAGAATCCACGATGAACACGCTGGCCCAGATCGTTGAAGCACAATTGCTCAGCGCCATCGACAACGATGACCTGGTGCTGCCGACCTTGCCGGAAGTGGCCCTGAGCATCCGCGAAGCGGCTGAAGACAGCGAGATCAGCGTCAGCACCCTGAGCAAAGTGATCGGCCGCGACGCCGCGTTGTCGGCACGCCTGATCAAGGTGGTCAACAGCCCCTTGCTGCGTGCGGCCACCGAAGTCACCGACCTGCAGACCGCCATCACCCGCATGGGTATCAACTACAGCTGCAACCTGGCCATCGGCCTGGTGATCGAGCAGATCTTCCATGCGCGCTCACCGGTGGTCGAACAGAAAATGCGTGAAATATGGGCCAAGAGCCTGGAAGTGGCCGGCATCAGCTATGAGCTGTGCCTGCGCTTCACCCAGCTCAAGCCCGACCAGGGCGCCCTCGCCGGGCTGGTCCACCAGATCGGCGCATTGCCGATCCTGACCTATGCCGAAGAACACAACGAACTGCTCTCCGACCCGGTCTGCCTGAACCATGTGATCGACCTGATCCACCCGGTACTGGGCGACAAGATCCTCAGCGTGTGGGAATTTCCCGAGCAACTGGCCGGGCTGCCGAGCCTGTCGCAGAACCTGGAGCGCAGCACCGACAAGCTCGACTATGTCGACATCGTGCAGATCGCGCGCACCCTCAGCGATGGCAACGAACATGCCCTGGCGCGCCTGCCGGCGATGCGTCACCTGAAGCTGCCACCCAACAGCCACCTGCAGGTCAGCGAGCTGATCGGCGCCAAGCACATGTTTCGCGCCTGATCAGTCGCCCGGGTTGAAGCTGACCCGAACCTTGAGCCCGCCGCGCTCGCCATCGTGCAGGCTGATCTGCGCCAGGTGCGCGCGGCAGATCTCACCGACGATGGCCAGCCCCAGGCCGGTGCCCTGCGCACTGCGCCGATAGAAGCGTTCGAACACCCGCTCGCGCTCCTGCGGGGGAATCCCCGGCCCGTCGTCCTCCACCTCCAGCACCGCAGGGGCCGTCACCCGCAGAATCACGTTGCCATTGGTCGGGGTGTGCGCCAGGGCGTTGTCCACCAGGTTGCTCAGCAATTCGTTGAGCAGCGTCGGCTCGCCGCGTATCCACACCGGCGCCTGTGCTTCCAGTGCCAATGCCACACCCCGTGCATGCGCCAGCGGCGCCATGGCCATGCCCAGCTCGCGGGCCAGCTGGCTGAGGTCGAGCAACTGTGCACCGCCCTCGGCAATGGCGCGCGCACCGTTCTCCACCCGTGCCAGGGACAGCAGCTGGTTGGCCAGGTGGGTCAGCTTGTCGGTGCCCTGGGCCGCCAGTTCGAGCGTGGTGCGCCACTCCTGCGGGTCCTTGGCGCGCAGGCCCAGTTCCACCCGCGCCTTGAGTGCCGCCAGGGGGGTGCGCAACTCGTGCGCGGCGTCGGCGATGAACTGTGCCTGGCGCTCGAACTGGCCCCGCAGGCGCTCGGTGAAGTGATTCAGTGCACGCACCAGCGGCCCCAGCTCGCGTTGAACCTGAACCACCGGCAGAGCGCGCAGGTCGTCGGGCTGGCGTTCTTCCACGGCGCTGCGCAGGCGCTCCAGCGGGCGCAATGCGGCGCTGACCGCAAACCACACCAGCAGCAACGCCCCCATCGCCAGCATGCCCAGGCGCAGCAGGGTATCGGCCATCAGGCTGCGGGCCATGCTCACCCGCGCCTCTTCGGTTTCGGCCACGCGGATCTCCGCCATGCCGTTCATGTTCGGCTCGCTCACCGCCTTGAGCAGGCTGACCACCCGCACGTCCTGGCCCAGGTAGCGCGCATCGTAGAAGCGCGCCAGGGCCGGATAGTCATCGGTACGCGGGGTATCGGGCGGCGGTGCGGGCAGGTTTTCGTAGCCGGAAATCAGGCGTTGATGGATGTCGTTGACCTGGTAGTAGATCCGCCCCGCGCTGTCGTAGGCAAAGGTGTCCAATGCCACGTAGGGCACATCGGCGCTGAGGGTGCCGTCGCGTTGCGAGAGCCCTGCGGCGATGGTGCGCGCCGAGGCCAGCAGGGTACGGTCATAGGCGGTGTCGGCGGCCTCGCGACCGTTCCAGTAGGCACTCAGCCCGCTGGCCACCATCAGCACCACCAGCAGCAGGGCGAGGTTCCACAGCAGGCGCCCGCGCAGGCTGCCGGCGTCACGCATCACGGTGCTCGAGCAGATAGCCCAGCCCACGGAAGGTGACGATCGCCACGGTATGCCCGTCGAGCTTCTTGCGCAGGCGGTGCACGTAGATCTCGATGGCGTCGGGGCTGGCCTCCTCGTCCAGGCCGAACACCTGCGCCGCCAGTTGCTCCTTGCTCATCACCCTGCCAGGGCGGGCGATCAGCGCCTCGAGCACGGCCTGTTCGCGGGAGGTCAGGGCCAACAGCTCGCCCCCCAGGGTGAAGCGCCGGGTATCCAGGTCGTAGACCAGCGGGCCGCAGGTCTGCTGGCGCTCGCCACCGAGCACGCTGCGGCGCAGCAGGGCCTTGACCCGCGCCTCCAGCTCGGTCAGTTCGAACGGCTTGGCCAGGTAGTCGTCAGCCCCCAGGTTCAGGCCGTGCACCCGGTCCTTGACGTCGCTGCGGGCGGTCAGCATCAGCACCGGCACGGTCTTGCCGCGGGCCCGCAGGCGCGCCAGCACCTCGAAGCCGTCCATGCGCGGCAGGCCCACATCGAGCACCGCCACGGCATATTCCTCGCTGGCCAGGGCCAGGTCGGCAGCAACTCCATCGTGCAGCACATCCACCGTCAGGCCTGTGCTCTTGAGGGCCTGGGCCACGCTCTCAGCCAGTTGCAGATGGTCTTCGACGAGCAGTACACGCATCGATTTCTCCTGGTCGTGTCGCGTTCAATGGCGCGGAGTTTACAGCGCGGCGGGCGCCTGTGAAGCCATCGAAACATTGAAAGGCCACTGAAAGGTTAGCGAAAGGTTGAGCCCCTAGCATCGCCTGACGGCCCGTTGTACAGGCCGTAGATCGAACCGAAGCGTTCGACCCGAATAAGAACAATAACGGAGTCACCCCACGATGCTGTCCACCCAGCCTCAGGCGCCTGCGCCTGCCCGTCGCCTGCACCCTCGTCCCTCTGCCATCGCCAGTGCCCTCGCCTTTGTCGGCGTCGCCCCGCTGAGCCAGGCCGCGTTCATCGAAGACAGCACCGCCACCTTCGAAACACGCACCATGTACTTCAACCGCGATTTCCACAACGAGCCCAGCACCACGCAATCCAAGCGCGAGGAATGGGCCCAGGGCTTCATGCTCAACCTGGAATCGGGCTACACCGAAGGCACCGTCGGCTTCGGCGTCGACGCCCTGGGCATGCTCGGGGTCAAGCTCGACTCCGGCAAGGGCCGCACCGGCACCGGCCTGCTGCCGACCCATGACGACGGGCGCGCCGCCGACGAGTACTCCAAGCTCGGCCTGACCGGCAAGGTCAAGGTGTCGGCCACCGAGCTGAAGGTCGGTACGCTGATCCCGCAAACGCCCACCCTGCGCCCCAACGACGGGCGCATCCTGCCGCAGACCTTCGAGGGCGGGCTGCTGACCTCCCAGGAAATCAGGCACCTGACCTTCACCGGTGGCCGCCTTGAAAAGGTCAAGGACCGCAACGACACCAACAAGGAAGACATCGCCCTCAACAACAAGAACGGTCGCTTCCTGGGCACGGCCGAAGGCAACCATTTCGACATGGCCGGAGTGGACTACAAGCTCACCGACCGCATCACCGGCAGCTATCACTTCGCCCAGCTCGACGACGTGTACCGCCAGCACTTCGTCGGCCTGCTCGCGACCCAGCCGTTCGGCCCGGGCACCTTCGGCGCCGATGTGCGTGTGGCGTTCAGCGGCGACCAGGGCCAGGCCCGCGGCGGCAGGATCGACAACACCGCCTTCGGCAGCCTGTTCAGCTATGCCCTCGGCGGCCACAAGCTGAGCACCGGCTACCAGCGCCTGTCGGGCGACAGCGCCTTCCCCTACGTCGATGGCGCCGACCCCTACCTGGTCAACTTCGTGCAGATCAACGACTTCGCCCAGGCCGACGAGCGCTCCTGGCAAGTGCGCTACGACTACGACTTCGCCAAGCTCGGCGTACCCGGCCTGAGCTTCATGAGCCGCTACCTCAGTGGCGACAACGTCAGCCGCGCCGGCGGTGGCGAAGGCAAGGAGTGGGAGCGCAATACCGAATTCAAGTACGTGGTACAGAGCGGCGCCCTGAAGAACGTCGCCGTGCGCCTGCGTAACGCCACCTTCCGTTCCAACTTCTCCCGCGACGCCGACGAAGTGCGGCTGCTGGTGAGCTACAGCGTGGCGCTTTGGTAATCCGCCCATAACAACAATGTTCACGGAGACTGACGATGACTTTTTCACTGCGCAAGATCGCCCTGGCCACCGGCTGCCTGCTGCTGGCCGGCAACGTGCTGGCCGCCGAACCCAAACGCCCCGAGTGCATTGCCCCGGCCTCGCCCGGCGGCGGCTTTGACCTGACCTGCAAGCTGGTGCAGAGCGCGCTGCTCAACGAGAAGATCCTGAGCAAGCCGATGCGCGTCACCTACATGCCCGGCGGAGTCGGCGCGGTGGCCTACAACGCTGTGGTGGCCCAGCGCCCGGCCGACGCCGGCACGCTGGTGGCGTGGTCCAGCGGTTCGCTGCTGAACCTGGCCCAGGGCAAGTTCGGCCGCTTCGACGAGAACGCAGTGCGCTGGCTGGCAGCGGTAGGCACCAGCTACGGCGCCATCGCGGTGAAAAAGGACTCGCCCTACAAGACCCTCGATGACCTGGTGGCGGCACTGAAAAAAGACCCTGGCAAGGTGGTGATCGGCTCGGGCGGCACCGTTGGCAGCCAGGACTGGATGCAGACCGCACTGATTGCCAAGGCCGCCGGCATCAACCCGCGCGACCTGCGCTATGTGGCACTGGAAGGCGGTGGCGAGATTGCCACCGCATTGCTGGGCGGGCACATCCAGGTGGGCAGCACGGACATCTCCGACTCGATGCCGCACATCCAGAGCGGCGACATGCGCCTGCTGGCGGTGTTCTCCCCCGAACGCCTGGACGAGCCCGAGATGAAGGACATCCCTACCGCCAAGGAACAGGGCTACGACATCGTCTGGCCAGTGGTACGCGGGTTCTACCTGGGGCCGAAGGTGAGCGACGAAGACTACGCCTGGTGGAAGGCATCGTTCGACACGCTGCTGGCCTCGGATGAATTCGACAAGCTGCGTGACCAGCGCGAGCTGTTCCCGTTCGCCATGACCGGTGAAGCGCTGGACGTGTATGTGAAGCAGCAGGTAGCGGACTACAAGGCACTGGCCCAGGAATTCGGACTGATCCAGTAATCCATCGCTTCACCTGTAGGAGCCGGCCTTGCCGGCGGATCACCGCGGTCCCGCCAGGTCGGTGGCGCGTCATTCGCCGGCAAGGCCGGCTCCTACGGGTGCAGGTTTGCCCTTCGAGGATTCCCCCATGATCCTGCAACGCCTTTTCGCCCTGACCCTGCTGGCCGCCTGCGCCGCACTGGCCGTCATGGCCTGGCCCTACCAGGCCGCCTTCTCCTACGAACCGGTCGGCCCGCGCGCCTATCCGTTGCTGATGCTCGGCCTGATGGCCATCGCCCTGCTCTACCTGGCGATCCGTCCCACGCCCATCGTGCGCAAGGACGACGAACCAGAGCTGGACCGCGCCAGCCTGATCAAGATCGGCCTGTGCACCGGCCTGCTGCTGGTGTTCGCCGCCACCTTCGAATCCCTGGGCTTCATCCTCAGCAGCACGCTGATCGGCATCCCCATGGCGCGCCTGTACGGCGGACGCTGGCTGCCCAGTGCGGTCATCGTCGGATTGATGAGCATCGCCCTGTACCTGCTGTTCGACCGCGCCATGGATGTGCCCCTGCCCCTGGGCCTGCTCGACGTTCTGGAGAATTGACATGGATACTTTCAGCTACCTCGGCCAGGGCTTCGGCGTCGCCCTGAGCCCCTACAACCTGGTGACTGCACTGTGCGGCACCCTGATCGGTACGGTGGTCGGCCTGCTGCCGGGCCTGGGCCCGATCAACGGCGTGGCGCTGCTGATCCCCATCGCGTTCGCCCTGG
The DNA here is from genome assembly GCF_002478435.1 of Pseudomonas sp. UBA7500. Taxonomy (NCBI): domain Bacteria; kingdom Pseudomonadati; phylum Pseudomonadota; class Gammaproteobacteria; order Pseudomonadales; family Pseudomonadaceae; genus Pseudomonas; species Pseudomonas sp. UBA7500. The sequence goes on from NZ_DLNW01000027.1 coordinate 272,024, forward strand.
GCCTGCCGCCGGAATCGGCGCTGATCCTGCTGGCCGCGGTGTACCTGGGCTGCGAATACGGCGGGCGCATCAGCTCGATCCTGCTCAACATCCCCGGTGAAGCCTCCACCGTGATGACCACCCTGGACGGCTACCCCATGGCTCGCCAGGGCCTGGCCGGGGTGGCGCTGTCGCTGTCGGCCTGGAGCTCGTTCATCGGTGCGTTCATCGCCACCTGCGGCATGGTGCTGTTCGCCCCGCTGCTGGCCAAGTGGGCGATCGCCTTCGGCCCGGCGGAGTATTTCGTGCTGATGGTGTTCGCCATCGTGGCGCTGGGCGGCATGGCCGGCGACAAGCCGCTCAAGACCTTCATCGCCGCCCTGATCGGGCTGTTCCTTTCGGCCGTGGGCATCGACGCCAACAGCGGTGTGTACCGCTTCACCGGCGACAGCATCCACCTCACCGACGGCATCCAGTTCGTGGTGCTGGTGCTGGGCCTGTTCTCCATCAGCGAGATCCTGTTGCTGCTGGAAAAGACTCACCACGGGCACAAGGCCGTGGAAGCCACCGGACGCATGCTGTTCAACCTCAAGGAAGCCGCTTCGGTGTTCGTGGTGAACATCCGCTGCGGCCTGCTCGGCTTCTTCATGGGCGTGCTGCCCGGGGCCGGTGCGACCCTGGCCAGTGCCGTGGCGTACATGACCGAAAAACGCCTGGCCGGTGCCAGCGGCACCTTCGGCAAGGGTGACAAGCGCGGCCTGGCCGCTCCGGAAACCGCCATCGGCGCCTCCTGCTGCGGCGCCCTGGTGCCGATGCTGACCCTGGGCGTACCGGGCTCGGGTACCACGGCGGTGATGATCGGTGCCTTGAGCCTGTACAACATCACCCCCGGCCCGCTGCTGTTCGAACAGCAGCCGGACATCGTCTGGGGCCTGATCGCCTCGCTGTTCATCGCCAACATCATGCTGGTGATCCTCAATATCCCCATGGTGCGCCTGTTCACCCGCATCCTGTCGGTGCCCAACTGGGCGCTGGTGCCGGTGATCGCGATCATCACCGCGATCGGCGTGTATGCGGTGCATGCCACCACCTTCGACCTGTTCCTGATGATCGGCATCGGCATCTTCGGCTACATCCTGCGCAAGCTGGACTTCCCGCTGTCGCCGCTGCTGCTGGGCTTCATTCTCGGCGGGCTGATGGAGCAGAACCTGCGCCGGGCGCTGTCGATCTCCAACGGTGAACTGGAGATTCTGTGGGCCAGCCCGATCAGCCTGGGGGTATGGGCGATGGTCGCGTTGATGCTGACCCTGCCGCTGCTGCGTATATGGCGCCGCCGCAGCGCCCAGCGTCGTGCCCTGGCCGATGTCTGAATCCACCTTGCGCACCTGGTGGGCCACTCCACTGGTCGGCCTGGCCGGCGGATATCTCGCCAGCCTGGTCGGCTGGCCGCTGCCATGGATGGTCGGCTCGCTGCTGGCGGTGATTCTGGTGCGCTGCCTGACGCCCTGGCAGATCGGTGAAATACCCAACGGGCGCAAGTGCGGCCAGTGGATCATCGGCGTCGGCATCGGCCTGCACTTCACCCCCCAGGTGGTCGAACAGGTGGCCAGCCATTTCGGCTTGATCTTCTTCGGCGCGCTGATCACCAGCGTATCCAGCCTGATCGGCGTATGGCTGTTGCTGCGCACCGGTGAAGACCGGGCCACGGCGTTCTTTTCCAGCATGCCGGGCGGCTCGGGCGAGATGGTCAACCTGGGTGCACGCAACGGCGCAGTGCTCAGCCGCGTCGCCGCCGGGCAGAGCCTGCGGGTACTGGCGGTCGTGCTGTGCGTGCCCGCAGCGTTCAAGTTCCTGCTCGGCGACGGCGTACCGTTGAGCCATGCCGGTACGGTGGATGGTTACTGGCTGGCGTTGATCGCGCCGCTCGGGGTGCTGGCCGCACTGCTCTGGCAGCGCCTGCGCCAGCCCAACCCGTGGCTGTTCGGCCCGCTGCTGGTGGCCTCGAGCATCAGCATCGGCGCCAACCTGCACACCGGCCTGCCCGACGGCGCCAGCCAGCTCGGCCAGTGGCTGATCGGCAGCGGCCTGGGCTGTCACTTCAACCGCGCGTTCTTTCGTCGCGCGCCGTCGTTTCTGGGCCGTACCCTGGTCGCCACGGCGCTGACCATGCTGCTGGCGGGCCTCGCGGCCTGGGCCTTGAGCGCGTTGACGGCGCTGGACCTGCGCTCGCTGACCCTGGGCATGATGCCCGGCGGTATCGCCGAAATGAGCCTGACCGCCGAAACCCTGCAACTGTCGGTACCGCTGGTGACCGCGCTGCAGGTGATGCGCCTGCTGTTCGTGCTGTTTCTGGCCGAGCCGTTGTTCCGGCACTGGGCGGGCGAACGAACATCCGCCAACCCCTGAAACGAGAAAAGGAAGCCGAGGCTTCCTTTTCTTTTCTACTGCTCGCCTGATCAGAAGCGATAGCTTGCGCCGAGGCTGAAGCTGTACGGCATCTCGATGTTCTTGCCGTTCATGTAGCCAGCCTCGCCGTACACCTGGAAGTCCTTGGCGACGGTCAAGGCAACCCCTGCGCCCAGCTCGGCGCGCGAACCGGACAGGTCGTTGTTGAACACGTTGTTGTTCACCTGCACCTGGTTGCGCTGTGCGAACTCATGGGCAAACGCGGCCTTCACGTAGGGCTGGATCATGCTGTCGCCGCCCAGCGAGATGGTCTTGCCGAGCGTGGTACCGACCTTGCCCAGCAGCGAGCGGCTGACATCGCCATTGGCGTCGAAGCCGTTGTCCAGGGTGAAGTCCTTGCCGGCCACCGCCGCAGCGGCCACCTGGGCGAAGGGTTCGATGAAGTAGCCATCGTCGAGCTTGATGTGCTTGCCGACTTCGACCGAGGCGCTCATGCCGTGGGTGTCGTAGTCGCCCTTGGTGCGGGTGCCATCGCTCAGGCCGACCTTGGCGTCATTCTGGTAGCGGTTGTACTTGAGCACGCTGTCGACGTAATAGCCGCTCTCAGGGTCCATCCAGGTGGCGTAGCCGCCCACATAGTAGCTGTCGATGCTGCCCGAACTGCCGTAGCTCAGGTTCAGGTCCGAGCGGCTGTGGCCGGCCAGCAGGCCCAGGGTCCAGTTGCTTTCGCCCAGTTGCGCATCGGCCCCGAAGGTCAGCCCGCGCTGGTTCTGCTGGTACCCTACGCCCGACGAGGCGTCGGCAATGTTGTGCTGGTTGCCGTAGGCACGCATCCACACCCCGGCGTTCTTGCCCTGGTTGTAACGCAGTTCCCCCATGCGGCTGCGCAGCGAGGTCATTTCGCCGTAGGCGATGGTGATCGGGGTGTTGAACAGGGCCATGACCGTGCGGGTCATCGGGCTGATGGTGCGGGTTTCCCTGTCCAGGTACCAATCCTGATCGCCCTTTTGCACCAGCTTGTAGGAGTAGGCGCCCAGGTCTACCTGTTCACCCTGGTTGAGCAGGCTGAATTGCGCGTCGCCAGAGCCCATGTGCACCACTTTAAGGCTATCCAGGGAAGGGTCTGCGCCATTGGAGCCCATCAGCAGGCCATGGCTGCCGCTGGCGTTGCCAGTGACATTGAGGAAATCGGTGTTGCCATTGGAAAAGTCCGATGCCATGACGAAGGTGCCATTGCCCGAGAGGTTCTCGACGTTCAGACGATAGAACGTGGCGTTGTCGCCGAAGGTGACCTGACCGCCGTTCATGGCCAGGTTGGCGACCGTGTTGTCTGCGTTCAGCGTCCAGTTGGAACTGCTGTTGATACTGACCTGCTGGACGTTTTCAAGGCGGCCAGTGAGCTGAGAGCTGTTGTTCAGGGTCACCGACGCCGTGCCACCACTTGCAGCCACCACATCGCCCGTAATGCGCGACTGGTCAAAGCGCAGGTTGGCGCTGCCCGTGTCGCTGACATTCACATTTCCGTTGAGCGTGGATTGAGTAAAGGTTGCCGTGGTCGCCCCGGCAGTGGCGACATCACCTTCTAGCGATGAAGACGCGACAGTGAGGTCAGTTGTGGTGCCGATGGCCGTATCGAGAATCACCCCATTGCCGGCTGTAAGCGTCGAGCCATTGAGTACTTCGATGATCGCGGTGGCATTCGAAGCGACCTGGATGGCTGGGCCATTTACGCCCCTGACCACGCTGTTGTTCAATCTCAGCACCGGAGCGTCAGGCCTGGCCGCACCTTCGCGGCTCATGCGCACGCCGGCATTCTGGCCAGTAATTGTACTACCAGTCACATTGGCTTCTGCGCCGAGCAGACGCAGGCCATGAGCATTGGGGCCCGTCCCCGTCACATTCGAATCCACAAGATTCAGCACACTGCCGGCAGTCGCCTGCGCCCCCGTGGTGGCACCGGTGATCTGACTGTTGGTCACCGTGGCAGTGGAACCGACGCCACTACCGTGTACCAACAACAAGCCGAAGTTGCTGGAGCTGGTGATGGAAGCATTGGCAATCGTGGCCTGGCTATCAGCCAGTTCTATACCACGGCCGGTCGCTGTCACTGTTCCGCTTAGAATATTCAAGCCAGAGCGGTTGAGTCGCAGACCGAAAGTCTGTGCACTATCGACGATCAACAGTGATTGATTCACCAGTTGGTAATCGGTCGGTGCATCCAGTGAAGTAATGGTGAGTGTCTGGTTATCCAGCACCACCGCAAAGATCTGAGGGCTGACCAGTGTCATCGACAGTGCCGTGGCCCACTGAGTAACAGCAATTATTTTTTTAAATGGTGTAATAATAAGCGTGCTCGTGCGCATATCCGAATTCCTGTTTATTTCAGTAATCAGAAGCCGGCAAGTCACTCCCCTACCAGCTCTATCAGAAGCGCCGCATCCTACGCAAAATAACCTAGTCTTTTATGTAGGAATTTTCGACATCAACAGCTGGATTCATTGATACGCTCATGAGTCGAGGCCGTCGCACTACGACGGCCTCGAATTCATTCACCGTTACGCGTTACCCCATGCTGAACAAGCAACGCCCCCTTCGTTTGTGCTGTAGCGCACCATTGTTTTTGGCGAAACACCGGTGACGGTGCCGCGAATAAGTGTGAAGTTACAAACAATCGCGCCTTCGTTTAGGTTTGGGACATGCGGAGGTTTACCCGGTAACGGCGGAAGGTCCTCGCCAAAAATACGCGGCTGATAAGGGACGGTGAAGCTGACTGTCCTGGCCGCCGCCCCCGCCGGCACGCGCACATCCATCTCGAATAGGGTCGACGGCGCTTCTACCGTGGCGAGAGCGTCACGGTAAAATACCCAGTTCAAACGAATGATATCGCCGGCCAGCACTTCCCCAGCCGCAAACCTGATTTTGAGTTTTACCCCGTTCCACGGTTTGGTCAGACAGTTCAGGATACCCGTATCACGAATGGCCGACCCGGGACGTTTGTTTTGTTTGGCGGCAGGAATAGTGCCGTAGTCATACTCGATGTAGTTACCCACCGCGACGGTATTGGCAGTGACGTTGACGTCCGTATCCACCGATTGCTGATAGTTTGTCGTCGTCGAATTTTCAAAAACCTGGTACATCGTCGGGAAGGTACCATTGCCCAGTGCCTTGATCGTTTCCCATGGGAGGGCGGCCTCAGGTTCCAAGT